>JBILAR010000092.1:0-13956 GCA_044354115.1 Pseudomonas sp.
GGCTGGAGTTTGAGCTGACCGAAACGGCGGTGATGCGCAGTGTCGGTCAGGTGCAGCAGACCATGCAGGCGCTCGGTGAGTTGGGTGTGCAGTTTTCTCTGGACGATTTTGGCACCGGCTTCTCCTCGTTTATGCACCTGCACAGCCTGCCGATCACCCTGCTGAAAATCGACAAAAGCTTTGTCGCCGGCATGGGCACGCAAGCGCAGAGCAATCAGCTGGTGCAGGCGATGATCAACCTTGCCCATAACCTGCATCTGCAGGTGGTGGCCGAGGGCGTGGAAACGCCGGAACAATTGGCCCTGTTACGCCAATTTGGTTGCGATCAGGTGCAGGGTTATCTGATTAGCAAACCGCTGCCATTAACTGAACTGACGCGTTTTTTAGTGTTCGGCCAGCGCCAACCCTTGCTGAGCAAGTTGTCGTCGTAACGACTACGGGTTATCTGTGACCTGTAGGAGCGGCGGCTGCACCGCGATGCTTCTGGGCTGCGGGTATTCGCGGGTAAGGGTGTAGGGCGGGTTAGTGGCGCGAGGTGCACTCAAAATCTCACCGAGCAGTCAGTGCGCCGCGTAACCCACCGAGCGGTTTCAGCCTTCATACATAACTGTGGTGTAGCGTTGCTCTGGCCGCAGCAACCGTGCGGTCTTCCACTCAAAACTCAGGGTCAGGCCCAGCGCTGCTGTGGCTAAACCAATCGCTAAGCCCCACCACACGCCTTGCGCGCCCCAGCCGAGGGTGAAGGCCAGCAGCCAGGCCGCCGGTGCGCCAATCCCCCAGTAGCAAATCAGGCCCACGAGCAAGGTGGTCTTGGCGTCTTTGAGACCGCGAATAGCTCCCATGGCGATGGTTTGCAGGCCGTCGAACAGCTCAAACCAAGCGGCAATCGCCAGCAGGCTGACGGCCAGCTCGATCACCGGCAAGTTGGCGCTGTCGGCAGCATCGAGAAACAAGCCAATCACCCAGTGCGGGGCCAGCCAGAACAACAGGGCAAAGCCGAGCATGCACAGCGCGCCTAAACCTAGGGCCAAGCGTCCGGTTTGCCGGGTGGCCTGCCAGCGGCCCGCGCCATAGTGCTGGCCGATGCGCAAACTGGCGGCATACGACAGCCCCACCGGGATCATAAACACCACATACACCGCCTGCAGGGCGATCTGGTGGGCGGCCAGCTCGGTGCTGCCGAGCGCGCCCATGCACAGCGCGGCGATAAAAAACAAACTCGACTCGACCACATAGGTGCCGCCAATTGGCAGGCCCAGCCGCAGATTCTCGCGCAGCGCCGAGAGCGGCGTGCCGAGCAAACCGCGCAGCAGCGGCCACGGCCGATAGAACGGCTGCCAGCGGATATACAGCGCCAGCAGCAGCGCCATGGCATTCATCACCAAGGCTGTGACTAAGCCGATGCCCGCCAGACCGATTTGCGGCAGGCCGAATAGACCCTTGATCAGCGCGTAGTTGAGGATGAAGTTGGCCAACGCGCCGCCGATGCTGATCGCCAATACCGGGCCGGGGCGGCCCAGCGCGCAGGTAAAACCGCGCAGGGCCATAAACAGTAAATAGCCGGGTAGGGCAAAAATCAGCGTCTGCAAAAAGCTCATGGCGCCAAGGATATTCGCAGGCTGTTGGCCGGCCAGATGCAGCAGGGGTGTTAGTTGCCACAGCAGGATGCCGGCGAGCAGGGCCAGCATCACAGCAATCCAGATGCCTGCTTGGGCCATGCGGCGCACGCCTTGCGCATCGCCGGCACCGTGGCGGATCGCCACTAGGTTACCGACCGCCGCCATCACCCCGACGCAAAAGATCGACACTAGGTTGTAACTGGCCGCGCCTAAGGCTCCGGCGGCCAACTGCGCCGGGCCGAGCAGGCCCATCATCACGGTGTCGGTGAATACCATCAGAACATGGGCCAGTTGGGCCGCGATCAGCGGGCCGGCCAGCCGTAACAGCGCGTAAAGCTCTTGGCGCAGATTGCTAGACATAATTACAAGTCATCAGTTGTGCGCCGGCAGGGCTGTCCTGCGGCTGGCAATAGTGGCTATTCTGGGCGCTGTAAAGGCCGTGCCACAAAAGGATAAAAGCCATGCCAGCTATGAGTTTTACTCATCCATGAGTCGTCTCGCGCCGCTCTACGCCTTGCGCGCCTTCGAGGCTGCCGCCCGGCATTTGTCGTTTACCCGCGCCGCGCAAGAATTGGCCATCACCCAGAGCGCGGTCAGCCGGCATGTGCGCACGCTGGAAGCCGACTTTGGTTGCCGTTTATTTGAGCGCGCCGGCCGTGGCTTGCGTCTGACCGAGGCCGGCCGGTTGTTGTTGCCCGGTTTGCAGCAAGGCTTTAGCGCCCTGCAAGCGGCCTGCGCCAGTTTGCGCAGCGATGAGGGCGCGCTGCGCATGAAGGCCCCTTCGACCCTGACCATGCGCTGGCTGATGGCGCGGTTATCGCGTTTTCGTCTGCAACAACCGGACATCGAGATCCAGCTAACCGCCGCCTGGATGGACATCGATCGAGTCGACTTTGCCCAAGACCCTTTCGATTGCGCGGTGCTGCTGAATGCCGGGGTATTTCCCGCCGGCTGGCACAGCGTGAAGTTATTCGAGGAGTGGTTGATTCCGGTCTGTGCGCCGCAAGCGGCCACAGATGGTCCTTGGGATGTGCCGCGCTTACAGGCCGCCGAGCAGCTGCACCCGACCCCGGACCGCCGCGATTGGCGCCAGTGGTTGCAAGCCATGGGCCTGAGCGAGCAGGTGCCGCTGAAAAGCGGCCAGGTGTTCGACATGCTTGAGCTGGGCATAGTCGCTGCCGCCCGTGGTTATGGCGTGTCGATTGGCGATTTACTGCTAGTCGCCGAAGACGTTGAGCAAGGCCGGCTAGCCTTGCCCTGGCCGACGGCGGTGTTTAGCGGCAGCAGCTATTACCTAGTGTGGCCGCAAGCCGCGCGCGGCCAGCAGCGCTTCGAGCGCTTGCGCGACTATCTACTGGCCGACATTGCCGCGCTGCGTTTGCCGACCGTCAGTTATCTCGGCGCGCCGTCTTAACGCACCAGATGGAGGAAGTGCAGGTGCCGCTCATACTGGTCGAGAATGTCGCCGATCACTTCTTCGCGGGCCCAGCCCATCAGGTCGTAGTCCTGTCCGCCCTCGCTTAAATGCACTTCGGCGCGGAAGTATTTGCGTGCCTCTAGCGGCTCTGCGCTGCTGTCGTGCAGGTTAAAGTTCGGCTGGTTCAGCGCGCGCGGGCGCACCTCGTAGCGAAAATCCACCTCGGCGCCATGGGCCACCGCCAGCCATGCGCGGCCATCCTCGCCGCTGTGTACGCTGGCCTGCAGGCCTTGTTTATGCAGTTCGGCGGACACCTCATGACAGGCCGGCAGCACCACTTCGCTGATAAAACGATTTACGTGGCTACGCCGGGGCAGCATGGCGATATTGCGCAAGCGCCGCTGCCAGCCGCCCTGACTGGCGTTAACCGCCCCGGAGTTGCGTGGGTATTGCTGCAGTCCGCGTTTGGCGGCGTCCAGTCGCAGCGCCTTGAACAGGCCCCAAATCGCCGCCAGCAACACGCAGGCAAAGGGCAGTGCGCTGGCGATGGTGGCGGTTTGCAGGGCCTTGAGGCCGTCCGCCAGCAACAGGGTGGCGGCCACCACGCCGATCAAGATCGACCAAAACAGCCGTTGCCACAGCGGTGACGGGCTGTTTGCGTGGTTGCGTGAGGCCAACATGTCGAGCACCAAGGCGCCGGAATCGGCGGAGGTGACGAAAAACACGATAACCATGGCTACCGCCAGCAACGACAGCAGGTTGGACCACGGCAATTGTTCGAACATGGCAAACAGCGCTAGGGAACTGTCCGCCTTAACCGTGGCGGCCAAGCTGTCGATGCCTTGGTACAGCACCATGTGAATCGCCGTGTCGCCAAATACCGTCATCCACAGCAGGGTGAAGGCGGCCGGCACCAAGAGTGCGCCGCAGATAAATTCACGGATGGTCCGCCCGCGCGAAATCCGCGCAATAAATAGCCCAACAAAGGGCGACCACGACAGCCACCAGCCCCAATACAGCAGGGTCCAGCCGCCGATCCAGTCGGTTGGCTCATAGGCATACAGATTGAAGGTTTTGCTGACGATCTCGGACAAATAGGCCCCGGTGTTTTGCAGTAGGGCCTTGAGCAGAAACGAGGTCGGGCCGACCACCAACACAAACAGTAACAGCAGCACGGCCAGCCCTAGGTTCAACTCGGAAAGAATCCGAATGCCTTTATTCAGCCCGCTGGCCACCGAGAGTGTGGCCAGGCTGCAAATCACCGCGATCATGCCGACTTGGATAGGTGCGCTAATCGGCAGGCCGAACAGATGATGAAAGCCGCTGTTGATTTGCAGCACGCCGTAACCGAGGGTGGTGGCAATGCCGAACACCGTGCCGAGGATCGCGAAAATATCCACCGCATGGCCAATCGGGCCGTAAATCCGTTCGCCGATCAGCGGATAAAGCGCCGAGCGCAGGCTCAGGGGCAAGTCATGGCGATAGCAAAAATAGGCCAAAATCAGCGCCACAATCGCGTAGATCGCCCAGGCATGCAGGCCCCAATGGAAGAAGGTCAGCTTCATCGCCTCGCGCGCCGCCTCTACCGTGCCGCCGCTGCCTACGGGCGGGCTGGCAAAGTGCATCAGCGGCTCGGCCACGCCGAAAAACATCAGGCCAATGCCCATACCGGCGCTAAACAACATGGCGAACCAACTGCCGTTACGGTATTCCGGCTGACTGTGTTCGGGGCCGAGCTTGATATCGCCGTAACGGCTGGTGGCGAGGTACAGCACGCTGAGCAGCACCAGCGCCACGGTCAGCACATAGAACCAACTGACGTCGGTGACTATCCAGCGTTGCAGTTCGGCGAACAGGCTTTGTGCCTGCGTCTGAAATAGGCTGCTAAACAGCACAATGAGGGCGATGAGGGCGGTGGACACGAAGAACACCGGCGGGTTGATGGTGGAATGCGAAGACGATTTGGCCTCCATGGATTCAGCTCTCCTTATGATCGGATGGCCGCCAAGGGCGGGAAACTGCAGATGCAGACCCGCTTTGATAGTCTTTATGTTGCAAAAGTTCCCGGCTAATAGCTTTTCTGGATGAGTGGCCCGGCCGGCTGCTAGCTCGCGCTGCCCGGCCGGTATTGCAGCGCCTCGGCTAATTGGCTGCGGCTGATGTCGGCTAAGGCCTCAAGGTCGGCTAGGGTGCGCGCTACTTTCAGCACTCGGTGGGCGGCGCGCAGCGACAGGCCGAGGCGTTCGCAGGCGGTTTCTAGCCAGTGTTGGTCGGCATGGCTGAGTGCGCAGTGTTGGCGCAACTGGCTGAGGTCGAGAAAAGCGTTGGCGCAGCCTTGTCGGTCGATTTGCAACTGGCGCGCGGCCGCGACTTGGCTGGCCGCGTTGGCGCTGGTGTCGTTGCTGGGCGGTGCATTGAGGGCGGTGGCTTCGCGGGCGACGTGCAGGTGCAGGTCGATGCGATCGAGCAGCGGCCCGGAGAGTTTGCTGCGATAACGCTGCACCTGCTCGCTGGAGCAGCGACAACGGCCGCTGGGGTCGCCGAGATAGCCGCAGGGGCAGGGATTCATCGCCGCTACCAACTGAAAACGGGCCGGGAAGCGCACCTTGTCGCGGGCCCGGGCTATCACGATCTCGCCGCTTTCCAGCGGCTCGCGTAATACCTCGAGCACCTTGCGGTCGAACTCAGGCAACTCATCCAAAAACAAAATACCGTGATGGGCCAGGGTGATTTCCCCCGGCTGCGGCCGGCTGCCGCCACCGACCAGCGCCGGGCCGGAGGCCGAGTGATGCGGATGGCGAAAGGGCCGCTGCGGCCAGGCATCCAAGGGCGCATAGCTGGCCACCGAGTGAATGGCCGCTACTTCCAGCGCTTCTTGCTCGTCTAGCGGCGGCAGTAAACCCGGTAAACGACTGGCCAATAAGGTTTTGCCGGTGCCCGGCGGGCCAGAAAAAAGTAAATTATGCGCGCCGGCGGCGGCAATAATCAGCGCGCGCTTAGCGGCGCTCTGGCCCTGCACTTCGGCCAAATCGGGATAGGGGCGCACGATGCGCAGCAGGCCGACGGCTTGATAGGGCTCTAGCCGTGTTTGGCCAGTCAGGTGCGCCGCCAACTCCAGCAGGTGTTCGACGGCCAGCACCGTCAGGCCCGAGGCTAGGCAGGCTTCTTCGGCATTGGCGCGGGGCACCACCAAGGTGCGTCCGGCGGCGCGGGCTGCCAAGGCGGCGGGCAAAACGCCTTGTATCGGCCGTAAGGCGCCGGATAACGCCAGTTCGCCGAGGCATTCGAGGTTGGCTAGGGCGGCGGCCGGCACTTGAGCGCTGGCGGCGAGAATCCCCAAAGCAATCGCCAAGTCAAAGCGGCCGCCATCTTTGGGCAGGTCGGCGGGGGCCAGATTGAGGGTAATGCGCCGGGCCGGGAAGTCGAAGCCGCAATTAAGGATGGCGCTGCGCACCCGGTCCTTGCTTTCTTTCACCGCCGCTTCCGGCAAGCCGACCAGCGCCAAGGACGGCAGGCCGTTGGCCAGATGGGCCTCGACGGTAACGGCCGGCGCTTCGATACCGACTTGAGCGCGGCTGTGGACGATGGCCAGGGACATACTCGCTCCTTGCTATGGGCTGTTGCCGGGCATAGATGTGCGCATCTGCTGCGAACTGTTCTATGTCCGGCGACGTGATCCTTCCTTGATCGGCTCGCCGGCGTCTATCGGTTGATCAGTCGGCGGGCGAGCTTGGGTTTGCTGAGTCTAGCTGGGCTTGCAGTTCGGCGACTTTTGTTTCGAGGGCTTCTAAACGTGAGCGAGTGCGGGCCAAGACCACCATCTGGCTGTCGAACTCGTCGCGGCTGACCAGGTCGAGCTTGCTGAAGGCGCTTTGCAGCAACACTTTAAATTGCGCTTCGAATTCGCTGCGCGGCAAGGGGCCGTCGCTGCTGAACAAGCGTGCGGCTTGGGAGCCAAGAACGTCGAGCAGGGCTTTAGGTGGCAGCATGTTGTGGCTCCATAACAGTCGTCAGGCAGTGTAACACGCAGCCTTGAGGCCGATCTCGGATGGTGCGCGCGCACGTTTTTCGCGCATTGGTGGGCTGCTCGCTGCGCTTTTATGGTGCGTCTGAAATTCAGCTGAGTCGCAGTTAAAGCCCGATTTAGCCTCTCGTGCGCTTTAAAAAGCCGCTTTAGCAAAACTGGCAAGCTTTCTGCTTAGTCACTCCCGAGGCCTGCACCGTTGCAGTGGGTGTGCGCCGGGCAAGACCCACAAAGTTTTGCTGGCAGCATTCGTTAGGTGCACAACAACGTACGCACAAGCGGGCTTTGGCGTTACAAAGCCAGAGACTGCGCTTAGACTTGTGACGGGTTCGAACCTGGGGCAAGTCCATCAATATCAGGAGAAAGTCAGATGAAATTAGTTACTGCCATCATCAAACCATTCAAATTGGATGACGTCCGTGAGTCGCTGTCGGAAATCGGCGTTACGGGTATCACCGTTACTGAAGTTAAAGGCTTCGGTCGTCAGAAGGGCCACACCGAGTTGTACCGTGGCGCTGAATACGTGGTCGACTTTCTGCCTAAGGTCAAAATCGACGTGGCGATTGCTGACGATCAACTCGATCGCGTGATTGAGGCCATCACCAAAGCGGCCAACACCGGCAAAATCGGCGACGGCAAAATCTTTGTGGTGAACCTAGAGCAAGCCATCCGTATCCGTACCGGCGAAACCGGCACCGACGCAGTTTAATTCGTAGCCCCGAACCCTACGCCCCAGGAGATGCACTTATGACGTTACGCAAGGTTGCAGGGCTTAGCGCCCTGTTGTCGCTCGTCACCCCAGGCCTCGCTATGGCTGACGAAGTGGTATTGAACTCCGGTGACACCGCTTGGATGCTGGTTGCCAGCGTCTTGGTGTTGTTGATGACCATCCCCGGCCTGGCGCTGTTTTACGGCGGCATGGTGCGTTCGAAGAACATTCTTTCGGTGATGATGCAGTGTTTTGCTATCACTGGTTTGATCACCCTGCTGTGGGTTATCTACGGTTACAGCATGGTGTTCGACGTGACCGGCATGGAAAAGGATGTGATTAACTTCAACTCCTTTATCGGTGGTCTGTCGAAAGCCTTCCTGGCTGGCGTAACTCCGGACAGTCTGAGCTACGCCGTACCGGAAAGCGTGTTCATCATGTTCCAGTTGACCTTCGCCATCATCACCCCGGCGCTGATCGTTGGTGCTTTCGCTGAGCGTATGAAGTTCTCTGCGATGCTGATCTTCATGGGTGTGTGGTTCACTCTGGTTTACGCACCCATCGCGCACATGGTTTGGTCCGGTGACGGCGGTCTGATGTGGGACTGGGGCGTACTCGACTTCGCCGGCGGCACTGTGGTGCACATCAACGCCGGTATTGCTGGTCTGGTGGCGTGCTTGGTATTGGGCAAGCGTAAAGGCTACCCAACCACTTCGATGGCCCCGCACAACCTAGGCTACACCCTAGTTGGCGCGGCGATGTTGTGGGTGGGCTGGTTCGGCTTCAACGCTGGCTCCGCCGTAGCAGCCAATGGCACGGCCGGTATGGCCATGCTGGTGACCATGATCGCTACCGCGGCTGCTGCACTGGGCTGGATGTTCGTTGAATGGCTGACTCACGGTAAGCCAAGTGCCCTAGGCATCGCTTCTGGCGTGATCGCTGGTCTGGTGGCTATCACTCCAGCCGCCGGTACTTGCGGCCCTATGGGCGCCATCGTGATCGGCTTGTCGGCTGGCGTGATCTGCTTCTTCTGCGCCACTAGCCTCAAGCGCAAGCTGGGCTACGACGACTCCCTGGATGCCTTCGGCGTGCACGGTATTGGCGGTATTGTCGGTGCGCTGCTGACCGGCATATTCGCTGCTCCAGCTCTGGGTGGTTTCGGCACCGTGTTCTCGGAAGAGAACACTATCCTTGACCAGTTCATTACCCAAGCTCAGGGCGTGGGGTTCACCGTGCTCTACACCGCCATCGTCACCTACGTGATCCTCAAGGTGCTGGACATGGTCATGGGTCTGCGCGTTACCGAGGAAGAAGAAACTGTCGGCCTCGACCTGGCGCTGCACAACGAGCGTGGCTACAACCTGTAAGGGTTGCGCCAGCGCCTAGTCGCTGCGCAACACCTCGGCTAAGGTGCTCACGCACCTTAGCGCTGCAAAACGCCCGGGCTTTCCGGGCGTTTTGCATTCTGTGGCGGGTAACTGCAGATTTGCCTGCGCGAGGGTCTTTGCTTTTTCTGCCGGCGCGCTAGAATGCGCCGGTGAGCGGGGCGATGCTGTTTTGATCGCTGGGCTTAACGCTAATTTTGCCATCGGGTTAGAAGTTTGACGCGGTTGGGCTATAACTAATTTGCTTTTCGCAAGTCATGAGGCTGGAACATGAGTGACGAAGATTTAGACCAAGACGAGTTAGAAGGTGCCGACGAAGAAGACACCGAGGAGCTGGAAGCGGCCGACGACGGCGCCAGCGATGACGACGGTGACGACGCAGATGACGACGGTGATGGCGCTCCTACGGCCAAGAAAAAAGCCAAAGTTAAAGCGGCAATCGACGTAGAGGCTTTGCCGAGCGTTGAAGCCAAGCAGAAAGAACGTGATGCCTTGGCCCGCGCCATGGAAGAGTTCCTTTCGCGTGGCGGCAAGGTGCAGGAGGTCGAGGTTAACGTGGTCGCCGACCCGCCGAAAAAGCCTGAAAGCAAATACGGCAGCCGACCTATCTAAGGTTGCTGCTGGCAGGGCAAAAACCCGCGCGCGTCGCGGGTTTTTTATGGGCGCGAAACGCTAGGTGGTGAGATTGCGCGTAGCGCTGAATTGCACCGTACCGAGCGCGTAGGAGCCAGCTTGCTGGCGATACTCTTGTGTACGGATCGCCAGCAAGCTGGCTCCTACAAAGGTTACCTGCATCGCCAGCCACGGGTACATAGCACGTGTCGTGCAGCGCTTAGCCCCAGCTCGCCAGCAGCGCCGGCAGTTCACTCAGGCGTTGCACTTCAGCATGGGCGCGCTCGCCGCCATTCCAGTCTTTGCCTAACGGATTGAACCAGATGCTGCGCAGCCCGGCGGCGCGAGCACCGGCGATATCATCGCTGGGATGATCGCCAATATGCACCGCCTGCGAGGCAGCCACCTCGGCGTGCGCGAGGGCACGCTGAAACGGCAGCGGATCGGGCTTGCCGACGCCGAGCTGTTCGGCGCACAGGGCAAATTTAAAATACTCGGCCAGCCCCAGTCGGCGCACGTCGGCGTTGCCGTTGGTGATCACGCCTAGCTGATAATGGTTGGCCAGTTGCTCCAAGGTGGCGTGCACATCGGGGAACAGGGTGACCTGATGGCGCGCCGCCAAAAACACCTGAAAGCCGGCTTCGGCCAGTGGCTCGGCTTGGCTGGCGGAGTAGCCAGCTTCTTGCAGCGCCAGCAGTAAAATCCGTTTGCGCAGTTCACTTAAGCGGTGTTTGAGTGCCGGCTCCGCGCTCAGCAGGCGGGCACGAATGGCCCATAGATGCTCAACCGGCACCGCGCCGAGGACTTTAGCGTGTTCGCCGAGCCATTCGCGCAGGGTCGCTTCGGCGCTGTGCATCACTGGCGCGACGTCCCACAGGGTGTCGTCGAGGTCGAAGGTGATCAGGCGGATGGACATGGCTAGTGACTCGCTGCAGGTATGGTGCTTGGACGTGCGGTTGAATGTCGCCGGATGGCCGGGTGGCCTATTAATCGTTGCTTGTACGGCGCTTGGCGCGTGGATGAGCACCGTCATAGACGTTGGCCAGATGCTGGAAATCTAAGTGGGTGTAGATCTGCGTGGTGGCGATGTCGGCGTGGCCGAGCAACTCTTGCACCGCGCGCAGGTCTTGGGATGACTCCAGCAGGTGACTGGCGAAGCTGTGCCGCAACATATGCGGGTGCAGGTTTTGCCCCAGTTCGCGCACCCCGGCTTGGCGCACTCGCAGTTGAATTGCGCGTGGCCCGAGGCGCCGACCTTGCTGGCTGATAAACACTGCGCCGTCGGCGGGGTTGGCCAGCGCCCGCAGCGGCAGCCATTGCGCCAAGGCCTCGCGGGCTTTACTGCCGACCGGCAGCACGCGGGTCTTGTTGCCCTTGCCGCAGACTTCGACCAAGCCATCGGCGAGGTCCAGTTGTGCGATATTCAGGTTAACCATCTCGGCCAAGCGCAGGCCGCAGGAGTAGCACAGCTCCAGCAGGGCTTGATCGCGGCGGGCGAGAAAGTCGTCTTCCACCGCGCCTTCGAGCAGTTGCAGGGTGCGGTCGGCGTCTAGGGTTTTTGGCAGGCGGCGCTCGCCTTTTGGCGGCGCTAGGCCGCTGGCCGGGTCGTGCTGGCAGTGGCCGTGGCGATTTAAATACTGATAAAAGCCGCGTACCGCCGAGAGCAGGCGGGCTAGGCTCTTGGCCCCCAAGCCGTGTAAGTGCAGGCGACCGATCAGGCGGCGCAGGCGCGGCGTGTCGAGGGCGCTCCAGTCGGCTAACTGCTCTTGCTGACAAAACGCGAGCACCTTGTGCAGGTCGCTGCGATAGGCGCTGAGGGTATGCGTCGACACTTGCCGCTCGCTGCGCAGTTGCTCAAGGTAGGCGTCGAGCTGGGTTTGCATCGCTTGCCCTCGGTGGCGGTTGTGGCGTTATCGCACCGAGCGCAATTGGGTGGCAAAGCGTGGCAGCACCCGCGCCAGCACTTCGCTGATGTAACTCAGGAAGAGGGTGCCGAGCGAGCTCTTGTAATGCTGCGGATCGGGGCTGCCGATGGCCAGCACGCCATGCAGGCCTTGATGATTGATGGTCACCACGGCGGCTGAGCCGACTTGCTCGCGCTCGTCTTCACCGAACAGAAACGCCAGTTCATGGCTGCGCAATACCCCGCAGAGGGTTTTACCGCCGGTCAGCAAGCCGCCAATCGCCTGATGGGCTTCGGCCGAACTGACCCAGCGACCGACCGTCATCGGTGTTTCGCTGAACAGAATCAGGCTGACAAAGGGCACCTGAAACTCATGGCGCAGGCTGTCTTCCACTGCGCCGACCACTTCTTCCATGCTCGAGGCGTCGAGTAGATCGAGTACCAAGCGACGGGTCTTGTCGAACAGCCGGTCGTTATCACGGGCCACGTCCATCAGGTGCGACAGGCGATGGCGCATCTCGATATTGCGCTCGCGCAGCAGTTTCACCTGATGCTCGACCAGCGACACCGTGGTGCCACGCTGGTGCGGAATACGTAATTCGCTGAGCAGCTCTTCATGCTCGACGAAGAACTCTGGATTGGCGCGTAAAAACGCCGCTACCTGTTCGGCTTGCACGGTGTCCGGCGGATCCTGGCGTTGCTCAGTCATGGCGCTGCTCGTTCATGGACGTTGCTAGGAGAATTACGATGCCTGCTTAACGTTGCACCAGTGGCGTCAGAGACGCACCTGACCTTCATACACCCGGGCCGCTGGCCCAGTCATCATAACGGGCTGGCCGGGGCCTGCCCACTCGATAGACAAGCGCCCGCCGGGCAGTTCGATCTGCACCGGCGAGTCCATCCAGCCTTGGCCAATAGCCGCCACGGCCGCCGCACAGGCGCCGGTGCCGCAGGCTTGGGTTTCGCCGGCGCCACGTTCCCATACCCGCAGTTTGCCGTAGTGACGGTCAACCACCTGCAGAAAGCCGACATTCACCCGCTGCGGGAAGCGTGGGTGGTGCTCCAGCTTGGCACCCAGCGCGTGTACCGGGGCCAGCTCGGCGTCGGCGACGCGCAGCACCGCATGCGGGTTGCCCATCGACACGGCGGCCAGCGCATGGCTTTCACCGTCTAGCTCTACTTGATAGCTCAGCGCGGCGGCGTCGGCGATAAAGGGAATCTGCGCCGGCTCTAAACGTGGCGGGCCCATATTGACGCTGATTTGGCCGTCGGCACGCAGGTCGAGTTCGATGATCCCACCCTTGGTTTCGACCCGAAATTGCTTCTTCGCGGTCAGGCGTTTATCCACCACGAAGCGGGCGAAACAGCGCGCACCGTTGCCGCACTGCTCCACTTCCGAGCCGTCGGCGTTGAAAATCCGGTAGCGGAAATCGACGTCGGGATTGCTCGGCGGCTCGACCAGCAGCAGTTGGTCGAAACCGACGCCCGTGTGCCGGTCGCCCCACTGCTTGGCATGCTTGGGCTGGATGTGCGCGTGTTGGCTGATCAGGTCGAGGACCATAAAATCGTTGCCCAGACCGTGCATCTTGGTAAAGCGCAATAACATCGGCTTTATCCTTGGGCGTCGGGTGGCAACAGGCTTTCGCCGGCGAATAATTCTTGCACCGTCTCGCGCTGGCGCACTTCAATGCTGCGCTCCCCATCGACCATGATTTCGGCGGCGCGGCCACGGGTGTTGTAGTTGGAACTCATGACGAAACCGTAGGCACCGGCCGAACGAATCGCCAGCAGGTCGCCTTCTTCTAGGGCCAGTTGGCGGTCTTTAGCGAGGAAGTCGCCGGTTTCGCAGATCGGTCCAACGATGTCGTAGGCGCGGCTGGCGGTGCTGCGAGGTTGCACGGCCACCACGTCCATCCAGGCTTGATACAGGGCCGGGCGGATCAGGTCGTTCATCGCTGCATCGACGATGGCGAAGTCTTTGTGCTCGGTGTGCTTGAGGTACTCGACGCGGGTCAGCAGCACCCCAGCGTTGGCCACGATTGAGCGGCCCGGCTCAAACACCAGGGCCAACTTACGCTCGCCCAAACGCTCGCGCACGGCGGCAATATAGTCACCGGCCAGTGGCGGTTGTTCGTCGCGATATTGCACGCCCAAGCCGCCACCGAGGTCCAGATGACGGATATGAATGTCGCGCTCCGCCAGCCGATCGATCAGCGCCAACAGACGATCCAGCGCATCCAGAAACGGCGGCAAAGTGGTCAGTTGCGAGCCGATATGGCAATCGACA
>JBILAR010000069.1:0-17822 GCA_044354115.1 Pseudomonas sp.
CGAGTTTTTCTATGGCTGTCTGCAGGTAGCGCTCACGGTCTTGACTGAGTTTGCCGGCGCAGTAGTCTTGCACCTTACGCTGATACTGGTTGTCATCAAGCTCAACCGTGACAATAGATAGGCGCGGCGGGTTGACGATCAGATCACCGGGCTTTTCCGACATATTGGCCAGCGTCATACCAATGCGCATCTGCGCCATGTCTTGAGTATCGGTCGTCAGCTTAAAACTTAAGGTCTGCGCCCCAGGCTGGAACTGATAGGCGAATTCGGCGTCGGTTGCCAAGGTTCGATAGCCCATCTCCAGCAACTCAGCGGTGCCAATACTGCTGACCTTACCGCACGCCACTTCACTCATAGCAGTAAAGACACTGCGCTCAGCCGGCTGATCATATAACTGCACCATCAACGGCCCGTGCACATCCAGCGCCAGCCCTTTAAGGCTAACGGCCATTTGCTCGGGGAATTTGCCTTCAGCCAGGCGCTCTTTAAAACGCAGTAACTCTCCCAAACCGTGAAATTTCAGCTCAGCATTGGCGACTCGCACACGGTCATCCAGTGCGGGCACACGAATCTCGACATTATTCAGGCCAACGCGGCCGTCAAATGAGGAGGTGATGCTGCCATAACTGATTTGCATAATCGGCGACAGTTGCTTAATGGCATCGTCCATTACCGCGCGCACCGACAACCACAGCGATACTTTAATCAGCAGGCCAATGGCCAAAATAGCCAGCAAGCCCCACTTAAGAATTTTCGACATAGCTTCATCCGTGCATAGTGAGCAAAAGTAACCCTAGCGATTACCTAGGGCAGCTTATCAGGCCGATTCAGCCCAGCGCAGCCCCGACCGGCTCGCCAGTATGAAGTTAAGCCATTAACCACGCGGCAACTGAGCGTTTTTTGTCCAACATCAGTCAAAAAATCAACAAAACTGCTTATGCGTTGAATTTAGACAGAAAAACACGCAGCGATCGATCTCAATCGGTTTACTTATCGGCAATTCTGGATAAGATGTACCCCAGTAATTCTTCGAGCTCGAAGATTTGCTTTATGGAACGTCCACCTTAAGGGGAAACATATGAACAACGTATTCAAGCTGTCTGCTATCGCTCTGGCTGCCGTTCTGGCTGCTGGTTGCTCGAACACCAAAGAAATCGAAGCTAAAATCACTGCCGTAGAAGATTCTTCTGCTCGTGCTCAAGCACGCGCTGACGAAGCCTACAGCAAAGCTGACGAAGCAATGGCTGCAGCTCAAAAAGCTCAGCAAACTGCTGACGAAGCTAACGAGCGCGCTCTGCGTATGCTGGAAAAAGCTTCCAAGAAGTAAGAGTCTTTCGAGACTTATAAAGCCGACCCGCTTGCGGGTCGGCTTTTTTATTGGCAAAAATTCAGAACCCAGCTTTCAGCAGCCATAAAAAAACCCGCATCAGCTACGCCAATTGCGGGTTCTGTCCAGCGCTTTAACTTAGTTGAGCACAGGCGTAACACTGGCAACCGCTGCATCCGGCACAGCAATTTCAACTGGCATGCCATCTTCTCCAGCCACCACCTCGCGTACTACATCCCAATCTAGACGCAAGTTATTGACCAAGTCTTCGCGCTTAAGCAAGGCATTGATAACGGCCGTGTGCTTATCCACCAAGGAGGGCACGCCATGGTCGTCCAGCGGCGTGTGAGCTTCTAAATAAACCTTGCCAGCACTGATACCAAATTTGTATGGCTCGTTAATAATGCGCAATTTGGTGCCCACTGGCGCCATCGCGCCGAGCTCCAAGACATTATTGTTAAGCATGCGAAAGCAACCATGGCTCACGCGCATGCCGATGCCAAACTTCTTGTTCGAGCCGTGAATCAGGTAACCCGCTGTGCCCAAGGTGAACTTGAACGGCCCCAATGGGTTATTCGGCCCAGGCGGAACATAGGCTGGCAACGGATCACCTTCGGCAGCGTGCTCCGCAAGAATTGACTTTGGAGGGGTCCAACCTGGATTAGGAACTTTGCCCGTAATGACCGTATTGGTAACCGGCGAACCCCAACCCTCACGACCAATGCCCAATGGGTAGGTGTAGACCACGTTGCGGCCTTTCGGGAAATAGTACATGCGGTATTCGGCGAGGTTAATCACGATACCTTCACGTGGCCCGGCCGGCAGAATAAAGCGCGTAGGCAGGACGATATCCGAGCCCTCGCCGGGCAGCCAAGCATCAACATTGGGGTTAGCCGCCAACATTTCGGCGTAGCCCAGATCATGCACCTTACCCAAGTCGGCAAAGGTGTCTTCGTACTTGGCTTTAATCACCTGCACTTGGCCGACAATGTCTTCACCAGGTGGTGGCAACGGCAATTCAAGGGCAGCGACGGAACCTGCGGCAAACAACACGGCAAGCGACAGGGTGCAGGCTACGAGCGGAGCGCGGGACAACATCCGAAAATCCTTGGTATGACTAAATGGGGAGAACGACCGCTAATTGTACACCGGCACAGCCCGGCCAGGCCAATCGAGAGGTTTCATGCTGTTGCCCAGAGCGGCCGCTCACCGCGGCGCTGAGCCTGCAAAACGGCAAGACAGGTCGGACACAAGCGCTGATCGCGCAGGCTGGCCTTTCCTAAGCTGAGCAATTGCGGATGCGCCGGCAACAGACCCGCACAAAGGGTACGGTCAGCAAAACCACCCAACTCCAACTGCCGCGCCAACAAATGCACACGAACTTCCCGGCAGGCGAACAGGTCGAGCTGCTCGTCGGGTTCGATCATCTGATAAGCATGCAGGGACCAGGCAAAGCGCGGCATTGTCGTCTCCAAAAAGGGCCGCCACCTTAGCCCAAAGGCAGCGCGCCGAATAGCCTCAGAGCAAGGGTTGCAACTGCGGCCAAATATTCTCCAGCAAGCGTGGCTGGCCGGCGGCGGTTGGGTGAATGCCATCGTCCTGCATCAGCGCGGGCACACCGCCAACGCCCTCAAGAAAAAACGGCACCAGTGCAACTTTTGCGCTAGCCGCCAACTGCACATACACCTGCGTGAATAGCTGATTATAACGAGCACCGTAATTGGGCGGCAGCTGCATCCCCAGCAGCAACACACGGGCCCCGCTGGCCTGCGACTGCGTAATAATAGCCGCAAGATTTTCTTGTAGCTGCCCCGGCGACTGGCCGCGCAGGCCGTCATTACCACCTAATTCAACGACTACCAGTGCCGGTTGATGTTCGTGCAGCAGCGGGCCAATACGCGCCAAGCCGCCGGCACTGGTATCGCCGCTGATCGAGGCGTTAACCACTTGATAGTCAAATCCTTGCGCCGTTAAACGCTGCTGCAACAAATTGACCCAACCTAGCTGTTTATCAAAACCGAAACCTGCGCTGATACTATCTCCAAGCACCAGCAAGCTGGCCGCATAGACACCTTGCGCCGGCAACCACAGCGCCACCAGCAAACTTATCCACCAGACCCGCATTGGACTCTCCATGAACGCAACTATTTTGCATGCGCAGCAGCACCTTAGCAAAAAGTCGCAACCGGCGCGCTTGGCTAATTAATGCACAGCGCACCCATCCAACAACCACGCATTGGACTATCCATGAGCGAAAATATTCTCACCGCGCAGAACCTTAGCAAAGTGGTTAGCAGCGCGGAAGGTGAACTGTGCATCCTCGACGACCTCAGCCTGACGCTAGCGCGTGGCGACAGTTTGGCGATAGTCGGCAGTTCTGGCTCGGGGAAATCAACCTTATTAGGTTTACTGGCCGGGCTGGACTTGCCCAGCCAGGGCGAAGTCAGCTTGGCCGGCGTCGGTCTCAATAGCCTCAACGAAGACCAGCGCGCCCGCTTACGCGCCGAGCACGTCGGCTTTGTGTTTCAGTCGTTCCAACTGCTCGACAGCCTTAATGCGTTAGAAAACGTCATGCTGCCACTGGAGCTCGAAGGCCAAGCCAACGCCCGCACAACGGCTCACGGCCTGCTTGAGCGAGTTGGTCTTGGCCAGCGGCTGAGCCATTACCCACGGCAACTGTCGGGCGGCGAGCAGCAGCGGGTGGCGATTGCCCGCGCCTTTGCCGGCGAGCCGACGGTGCTGTTTGCCGACGAACCGACCGGCAATCTCGACCGCCACACCGGCCAGCACATCAGCGATCTACTGTTTGAACTCAATCAAGAACATGGCACCACCCTGGTATTGGTGACCCATGACGAGCGCTTGGCGCAGCGTTGTCGCCGGGTGATTCACCTTGAGGCCGGGCAACAGATCACCCCCGAGCACAGCTAATGGTGCGCCTAAGTTTCTATCGCTTATTGCGCTTAGCTTGCCTGCAACTGCTACGCGATGCCCGCTCAGGCGAGTTGCGGGTATTGTTTCTGGCGCTGCTGATCGCGGTCACCGCCAGCACCTCAATCGGCTATTTTAGTGCACGTTTAAGCGCGGCCATGCAGATGCGCGCCAGCGAATTTCTCGGCGCCGATTTACTCCTCAATGGCACCATGCCCGCAACCCCGAGCCAGATAGCCCAAGGCTTAGCCCAGCAGCTTAAACATGCGCAACTGGTCGAATTTGCCAGTGTGATTGCCACCGACCAAGGCATTCAACTGGCCAGCGTGAAAGCCGCCGACAGCGCTTATCCGCTGCGCGGCCAATTAAAGAGCGCGCCCGCACTCGACGCTGCCGACAACGCTGGCAGCGGCCCCAAGCCCGGCGAAGCCTGGGCCGAGGCGCGGCTATTACTGGCCTTGAACCTGCAGATTGGCGATCAAGTCGAAGTGGGCAATAAACCCCTGCGACTCACCCGCGTACTGACTTACGAGCCGGATCGGGCCGGCGACTTTTACAGCCTCAGCCCGAGGCTATTGATGCATCTGGACGATTTGGCCGCCACCGGCGTGATCCAACCCGGCAGCCGAGTCAGCTATCGCGAACTGTGGCGCGGCAACCCGGAGCAATTGGCCGCCTATCGGCAAGCCGTCGAGCCGGCCCTAAACGCGCAACAGAAATTCACCGACCCACGCAGCGGCAATCAACAAATTGGCAGCGCCTTGGGCCGCGCCGAACGTTACTTGAACCTAGCCAGCTTGGCCGCCGTATTGCTCGCAGGCGTCGCCGTGGCGCTAAGCGCCGCCCGTTTTGCCAGCCGCCGTTTAGACGCCAGCGCACTGCTGCGCTGCCTCGGTCTGTCACGCCACGAAACCTTGGCTCTGTTCAGCCTGCAACTGGCCGTGCTTGGTTTGCTGGCCTGTAGTTTGGGCGCCGCCCTTGGTTGGCTGGCGCAACACGGGCTGTTTTATCTGCTGCGCGGCTTGCTTCCGGCCACTATCCCGCCCGGCAACCTGCTGCCGGCGCTGGCGGGCATGGCCTGCGGCCTCACCGCGCTGGCTGGTTTTGCCTTGCCGCCGCTGGCTGCCTTAGGTCGGGTGCCACCTCTGCGGGTATTACGCCGCGACCTACTGCCGGTGCCAGCCAGTTCGTGGCTGGTGTATGGCGCCGCCCTGCTCGCCCTTGGCTTGATCATGTGGCGGCTGAGCCTGGACTTACCGCTAACACTGGCCCTGCTCGGCGGTGGCCTGATCGCCGCGCTGCTGCTCGGCGGCCTGTTGCTGTTAAGCCTGCAAGGCTTGCGCCGCCTGCTGCGCAACGCCAGCTTGGCCTGGCGCTTGGGCTTAGGCCAACTGCTACGCCATCCGCTGGCCGCCGCCGGGCAAAGCCTGGCCTTCGGTTTAATCTTGCTGAGCATGGCCTTGATCGCCTTATTGCGCGGCGAGCTACTCAGTACCTGGCAGGCCCAATTACCCGCGCAAACCCCCAATTTATTTGCCTTAAATGTGCTGCCGGCCGAGAAAGACGCCTTTATCGCTCGCCTGCAACAACTGTCGCCCACCCCACCCCTGCTCTACCCGGCGCTGCCCGGTCGCTTGACGGCAATCAACGGTCAGCCAGTCAACGAGGGGGTCAGCAAGGATGAGCGCGCCTTAAATCGCGACCTGAGCCTGTCGTGGAGCGCCGACCTGCCGCCCGGCAACCGCCTGCTGAGCGGCCAATGGTGGTCAGCGACGGCAGCGAAACAGGCGCTGCCAGGCGTATCGATTGAAGCGAGCTTGGCAAAAAAGCTGCACATTGGCCTTGGCGACCGTTTGAGCTTCACCCTTGGCGCCGTCCAGCGTGACGCTCAGGTGCGCAGCGTGCGCGAGGTGCAGTGGGACAGCTTGCAGCCAAACTTTTATATGCTGTTCGAACCCGGCGCACTGGAGGATTTACCCCTCACTTACCTCACCAGTTTTTACTTACCGCCCGCCCATGAACGGCAACTGATAGAGCTGGCCCGCGCCTTTCCGGCGGTGACTTTACTGCAGGTCGATGTGCTGCTGGCGCAACTGCGCAGCATCCTCGCGCAGGTAACCTTGGCGGTGGAATGGGTGCTGCTGTTTGTCTTAGCCGCAGGTTTGACCGTGCTGTTTGCCGGCTTACAGTCCACCCTCGATGAGCGTATACGGCAAAGCGCGCTGTTACGTGCGCTGGGGGCTCAGCGCCGGCTGCTTAACCAGATTCGGTTGCGCGAGTTTGCCCTGCTGGGCACCGCCAGCGGTTTAATGGCCGCGCTCGGTTGCGAGCTGATCAGCGCACTGCTGTATAGCTTGGTGTTTAATCTCACTTGGCAGCCGCACCCGTGGCTGCTCAGTTTGCCGCTGCTGGGCGCAGCCCTAGTGACCGGCGCGGGCTGGCTAGGGACGCGCCGGGCACTGAACGTCAGCCCATTAACCGTGCTGCGTGATGGCTAGGTTCTGCTGACGAAAGCCCGGCGCGCGCCTACCTCAACACAGGCTAATAATCACGGATAAGGTGTGCAGCGCTTGATCCTTGCTAGAATCGCGGCGCACCCCTGCCTTGTTCTGTACTGCATGCACTGCTTATGAGCCGTTATCGTCCGCCCCGCACCGCTGGCACCGCGTTAATCACCCCCGAGGGCGAGGCACGCATGCGTGCCGAATTCCATGAGCTGTGGCATGTGCGCCGACCGCAAGTCACCCAAGCGGTAAGCGAAGCGGCCGCCCAAGGTGACCGCTCTGAGAACGCCGAGTACACCTACGGGAAAAAAATGCTGCGCGAAATCGACAGCCGTGTGCGCTTTTTAACCAAGCGCCTAGAAAGCCTCAAGGTCGTTAGCGCACCGCCCAGCGACCGGAGCAAAGTGTATTTCGGTGCCTGGGTCAGCCTCGAAGATGAGGACGGCAGCGAGTCACGCTATCGCATCGTCGGCCCGGATGAACTGGATCTTAAAACCCATCTAATCAGCATCGACTCGCCGCTGGCCCGCGCCCTGCTGGGCAAAGCCTTGGATGCCGAGGTACGGGTACAAACGCCAACCGGCGAGAAAACGTGGTACATCACCGCCATCGACTACCCCTAAGCCGTGCAGTTAGGCAGTGTG
Organism: Pseudomonas sp.; assembly: GCA_044354115.1. Lineage (GTDB taxonomy): Bacteria > Pseudomonadota > Gammaproteobacteria > Pseudomonadales > Pseudomonadaceae > Aquipseudomonas. The sequence goes on from JBILAR010000069.1 coordinate 7,407, forward strand.
AAAACTACTGCGCTCGGTTATGCCGCGTTAAAAACAGGCTCACAGCCACAGGCTGAACGCGCTTTAGCGCGGCCCCGAAGGGGTGAGCAACGCGAATCAAATGCTCATTTACAGCTCGTAAACTGCGCTTTTTCGCCTGTTTTTGCCTTGCCTAACCTTCGCTCGCTACGTTTTCACACGGCCGTGCAGTGGCGCATTTTCTGAGATTTTTACATGACTGAAATTGAACTCCTCGCTGCCGCCCTAGGCGTGTTGGCCGTCTGGCTGACCATCCGGCAAAACCCTTGGTGCTGGCCGATTGGCTTGGCCATGGTAGTGATCTACAGCTGGCTGTTTTACGAGGTAAAACTTTACTCCGACATGCTCTTGCAGGGCGTGTTTGCCGTGCTGCAACTCTATGGCTGGTGGCAGTGGACCCGTGGTGGTCAGCACCAGCACGGCCGCCAGGTCAGCACGCTAAGCCTACCGGGGCTGCTGCTCAGCCTTGGCATCGGGACCCTTGGCAGCCTGACGTTGGGTTATCTGATGGCCAACTACACCGATGCCGCGCAACCCTGGCTGGATGCCGGGCTCACGGCATTCAGCTTGGTGGCACAGGTGTGGATGGCGCAAAAACGTATCGAAAATTGGCCCTTGTGGCTGGTTTTGGATGTGCTCTATGTCGGCCTGTTTATCTACAAAGAACTGTACCTCACGGCCGGTTTGTATGGGCTGTTCTGCTTACTGGCGCTGCATGGCTGGCAGCAATGGCGACGCGCCCAAGCCAGCGGCGCCACGGCATGAAAGTGCTGGTGCTGACCGGCCCCGAATCCAGCGGCAAGAGCTGGCTGGCGGCCGAGATTCAGGCCCAATTTGGCGGCCTGATCGTAGGCGAGTACGTGCGCCATTTTATCGAGCAAAACCCACGCGAAACCTGCTACGCCGACATTGAAACCATCGCCCAGGGCCAGCTGGCGTGGGAAGATGCGGCGCGCGCGCAACGCCCACACTTGCTGATTCTCGACACTCACTTACTCAGCAATCAGCTGTGGAGCCAAACGCTGTTTGCTGATTGCCCGGCGTGGCTGGAGCAGCAACTGCTCGCTCGTCATTACGATTTACACCTGCTGCTCAGCCCGCTGGATGTGCCCTGGGTTGACGATAGCCAGCGCTGCCAGCCGCAGCTCAGTGAGCGCCAGCAGTTTCAGCAAAATTGCCGCGATTGGCTTGAACGGCACCAGCAAGGCTATCTCGAACTGCACGGCGACTGGCAACAGCGTCGCGAGCAAGCCTTGCAGATCGTGGCTAAATGGCTGCCGAGCCGCTAGCCGCCATGTGCCAGGCACAGTGCGGGCTAACGGCTTGCAAAACACGCCTCAACTTGGCATAAGTTCTGCCGACTCGACACATCACACTCCACACAAGGAAGTTGTTCATGCGCATCCTGCGTCGCGTACTCGCCCTTTTACTGTTGACCGCTTTGTTTGGCGTGGCGCTGCTGCTGTACTTTATTGCCAACCCGAACCTGCCCACATTCACTCCCGCCAAGCAACTGCACTACCTTGAGCAATGGAGCCCAGAGGCGCGGCAAACTTACTACTACACCCCGCAAGGCACGCAGGTGAAAGGCCTGCAATACGATTGGTTTACCGCGCTGGAGCTGCCGTTCTCCAGCGACAAATTTGCCCGCCCTGAGTACCTCGCACGCTTTGGTTTCTTAACCGACCCGCAGCAGCAAGCCAGCGCCACTAACCCCGGCAATTTGCCGGTCGGTTTTGCCCGCCACGGCGACCCCGAAACCGCCGTGCAATACCTCGACATCAGTTGCGCCGCCTGTCACACCGGCGAGTTGCGTTATCAGGGCCAAGCGGTGCGCATCGACGGTGGCGCGGCCTTGCATTCACTGGCCTCGACAGTGCCAACCCTGCGCGGCGGCAGTTTCGGCCAAGCGCTCGGCATGAGCATGGCCTTCACCTACTACAACCCGGTCAAGTTCAAGCGTTTCGCCAAAACAGTGCTCGGCCCACAGTACCCCAAGGGCCGGAGCGAACTGCGCGCCGAGTTCAAGCAAGTGCTCGACCGTATGCTCGGCCAAGCCTGGAACGATACCCACCGCGGCCTGTATCCCACCGAAGAAGGCTTTGGCCGCACCGATGCCTTTGGCCGGATCGCCAACAGCGTGTTCGGCGATGTGCTGGACGCCAGCAACTACCACGTCGCCAACGCGCCCGTGAGCTACCCGCAGCTGTGGGATATCTGGAAATTTGACTGGGTGCAATGGAATGCCTCGGCCATGCAACCGATGGCCCGCAACATTGGTGAAGCCTTAGGCGTAGGCGCACCCGTGCAGTTATTGGGCGCCAATGGCGAGGCCATCGGCGAATCTGAGCGCTACGCTTCTGGCGTGCGCCTGCACGACCTCGACACCCTCGAACGCACCCTGCGCCAGTTACAGCCGCCGCGCTGGCCGCAACAGGTGCTGGGCAAAATCGACCTGCCGCTGGCCAGCCAAGGTCGCGCGCTGTTTAGCGAAAACTGTGCCTATTGCCACGCCGCTAACGTGACGCCTGCCGCCGATCGCCTTGCGCCAGGCCGCGATCCCGAGTGGCATCTGAAGGTGATCCCAACACGAGAAATCGGCACCGACTCGACCGCCGCCGACAACATCGCCGATCACCGTTTTGATTTACGCAAACTTAACTGGAGTAAAATCGAGCTGGGCAAACTTAACGTCAAACTGATCGGCAGCACACTCGATGAAGTCGATTTCGCCAGCATTTCCAGCGCCAAAGGCTTGGCCTATATCACCGCCTATGTCGAGCAGCGCGCCTATAAAGATGCCGGCATCGGTGCCGCCGAACAGGCGCGCATGAACGGTTATGGCCTGGCCATCGGCGTACAAGAAAAGCGCGGCTACAAGGCCCGACCGCTGCAAGGTATCTGGGCCACACCGCCATTTCTGCACAACGGCTCAGTGCCTAACTTGTTCCAACTGCTATCGCCCGTCGCCGAACGCGACACGCGCTTTTGGGTCGGTAACTTTGAATACGACCCCAAGCACGCAGGCTTTGAGAGCGGCCCCTTCGCTGGCGGCTTTTTACTCGATACCGGCATTACCGGTAACAGCAATCGTGGCCATGAATTTCGCGAGGGCTGCCGCCAAGACGGCGTCATCGGCCGCGCCCTGCAACCCGACGAGCGTTTAGCGCTCATCGAGTACCTCAAGGTCATGGGCGACAGCAAGCTTGAGCAACAACTGAGCAACGTCCAAGCAAAAATTTGGAATTCCGGCCCCAACTGCCCGCGCTAACCCCACAACCAGGCTGAGCTGCCATGCAAGGCAGGCACACTGAATAAAGGATAAACCAATGTTTACTCGCTGCTGGTTATGGATTGGCCGCCTACTACGACGCATTTTGCTGATAACACTCAGCGGCGGGCTCGCGGGCGGGGCCATTGGTTACCTCTATTACAGCCTGATGTTCAGCGGCCCGGTAAGCTCCGAAGAACAGATTCCGAGCACTGAAACCGCCGACAGCCAAGCCATCATCGAAGACGCCATCCGCGTAGTCGAGCAACACCGCAGCGACACCCGCGTGCTACGCGACGCCCACGCCAAGGCACACGGCTGCGTTAAGGCTCAGGTGCAGGTATTAACCGACTTACCGCCCGCCCTGAGTTACGGCGTTTTCAGCCAACCGGGCAAAACCTGGCAAGCCTGGATGCGCCTGTCCAATGGCAACGCTTATCCGCAGTTTGATCGGGTCCGTGATGCCCGTGGCATGGCCTTAAAGTTGCTCGACGTGCCCGGCGAAAAACTGCTCGGCAACCGCAGCGAGCAAGACTTCGTGATGTTTAACCACCCGAGCTTTTTCGTCCGCGACGTGGCCGAATATCGGCAGAATTTTGCCGCTCAAGCCAATGGCGAAAAACTCTTAGCCTTCTTCCCCGACCTTGATCCGCGCCACTGGGAAGTACGCCACCTGCTGATCGCGCTGCAAACCCTTAGCCCTGCACCAGAAACGCCACTGGCAACCCGCTACAACTCGATTGCCCCCTTTAAGCTGGGGCCAAACGCGAGCAAATACCGGGTAATTCCCACAGCCGAAAACTGCCCAAGCTACACACCGCCCGCGCAAAACCATGACCTACCGAACTTCTTGCGCAACGCCCTCTATCAACAGCTATCGATCGAGCGGATCGACGCCTGCTTCGCCCTGCAAGTTCAGCTGCAAGACCCGTCGCAGTACATGCCCATCGAAGACCCCAGCGTGGAGTGGGATGAGGCCCTCGCGCCCTTTGTAACAGTGGCCAATATCCGGGTACCGGCGCAAGACTTCGACAGCCGCGAGCAAAACCTATTTTGCGACAATCTCTCGTTTAACCCTTGGCAGGCACTGCCCGAGCATCGTCCGCTGGGCGGAATTAATCGTTTGCGCAAAAGCGTGTATGAAGCCGTCAGCGTCTATCGCCACCAGCGCAATCAGCAAAACCCAACGCCTTAGTGCTATTTGGCCATCATCCAAGCAGGCAGATAACTAAAGAGTCTTATCTGACCTGCGGTATCCAGTGCAGGATAAACGGAGCGGCCTAAGCGTGTGAGCACGGGCCGGTTTGATCTGCACGGATGCCATTGGTTGAGGGCGTTAACATGAGTATTCCCAGCGAGCGGGTGAGCATTGAGCGCTTGCGCCAGTTCAGTCCGATCGACTTTCTAACCCCGCACTACCTGCAGCAATTGCACGACAGCCTGCAGTACGTTGAGCATAAAGCCGGCACTGTATTACTGCGCCGAGGCGAACAATCCCTAGCGCTGTATTTCTTGCTGGCGGGAGAAGTCTGGCTCGGCAGCGCCGGTTTGCGCCGCACCTTGCAAGCTGACAGCCCAGAAGCATGCCGCGCCCTTAACGAGCAGCAACCGCAAGTCATGGAGATTAGCGCCCGCACCGACGTGCGTGTAATGGCTGTTGAACGTGGTCTGCTTGAACGCCTACTGGGCTGGAGCCAGTCAGCCTCCTATGAGGTCGCCAGCCTGCAAGAGGAGGAATTGCAGCAAGAGGGCGCAGATGACTGGATGAGTAAGCTGCTGCGCTCGCCATTATTTGGCCGCCTGCCGCCTGCCGCCCGCGCACCTGCACCTGCTACTGGCACGCTTCGAGTTTATTCAGGTTAAAGCCGGCGACTGCGTAGTGCACTACGGCGAACCGGGCGAGCACTTTTATGTCATCAAACAAGGTCGCGCGCACATTAGCCTGCCAAGCAGTTATCAACAGCCGCTACAACCGGAGCTGCACAGCGGTGACTTCTTTGGTGAAGAGGCATTAGTCAGTGGCTCGGTCCGCGCCGCCAGTATCACCATGCTCGAAGACGGAGTGCTGGCAAGGTTGCAACGCAATCTGTTTGTTGAGCTGGTACGACCGACCCTCATTCCACAGATTAGCCCCACGCAATTGCAACAACTCACTGCCCACGGGCAAAAGACCAGCCTGCTGCTGGATATCCGCCTACCGATGGAATATCGCATGGCCCATGAGCCTGAGAGCATGAATCTGCCACTGGCGCAGCTGCGCAAACAGGCCGCCAGCCTTAACAATACAACCCTGTATGCGGTACTCCCCCAAGGTGGCGTGCGCAGTGAACTGGCAGTCCACCTGCTGAACCAACTGGGCTTTGAGGCGTATTTGTTAACCGAAACTGAGGGCCAAGCGCCGATTGCCGCCTGATTGCCGCGCCAAAGTAACGGCGCACTTATTATTTTGCGACTTAGTCGGTCAAAATATCGGCATTATGTGACTTATCAGTCTCGATCCGTCATCCATACTTATGAACGGGCCAGACTGCGCCACTAACGCTGTCAGCCCTCATTGATTTTTGGGCGACAACACGGAGTGACACCCTATGCAAAACACCCTGCGCTTTAACGACGCACTACTCATCGCCGGCCGCGCATTTAAACCTTTTCAGTGCGTGGCTTGGGCTCCACAAGCAGGCAGTGGCGAGTTAAGCCTGAGCGTGATTGATCGCGCCCACACCACCCTGCTGGGCCGCACCCTGCTGGCCGCCAACACCTACAGCGACCCAGCATTACTGGCCAAGGTACTTCAGCAATCGCGCGAGCAGTTAAGCCAACAAGGCTACGCACTTGAGCCTTGGTGCATGCCGGCGTAAATAGCCGATGAGCTAAATTGGCAACATAAAAAAGGCGACCCACAGGTCGCCTTTTTATTGCGCTGACGCTTAGTAATAAGCGTTTTCTTTGATGCTGTGATCGGTCACATCGCGCACCCCTTTAAGCTCTGGAATGCGCTCCAACAGGGTTTTTTCGATACCCTCTTTAAGGGTCACATCGGCTTGCCCACAACCTTGGCAACCACCGCCAAACTTCAAGATGGCGATATCGTCGATCACCTCGATCAGGCTGACTTCACCGCCGTGACCGGCCAAACCCGGATTAATCTCAGTCTGCAGGTAGTAGCTGATGCGTTCGTTGATCGGGCTGTCGGCGTTGACCATCGGCACCTTGGCATTCGGCGCCTTGATGGTCAGCTGGCCGCCCATGCGGTCAGTGGCGTAATCAACCACGGCGTCATCGAGAAACGCCTCGCTGAACGCGTCGATGTAGGCGGTGAAGCTTTTCAGCGCCAGCACGGTATCTTCAGGTTTCTCTTCACCCGGCTTGCAATAGGCGATGCAGGTTTCGGCGTATTGGGTACCCGGCTGGGTAATGAAAATCCGAATACTGATGCCGGTGGTGTTCTGCTTGCTCAGCAGATCGGCCAAATAGTCGTGGGCAGCGTCGGTAATGGTGATAGCGGTCATGGTAACTCCTCGCAAACTTTGCTCAATTGTACGCCCATCTAGCACCCGCGATAAAGCCCGAGTGTTTCTCTCGGATAAGCCTGTAACAGCGCGGCCATGCGCCAACGCTGGCGCTGCCAGCAGACATCACAGATTTTCGTAGCGATTCATATCTAGCACGCCCGCCTCCACCGGTTCGGTTTCGCGGATGTAGCTGGATAGGTCGTGAAAATACTGCCAAAACTGCGGATGACTGCGACGAATACCCCAGCGCTGAGTGACCTGCTCGAACGCCTGAGGCTCTTTAACCTGCTGCAGCGCGGCAACCAACTCCGGCACCTGTTCGGCAGTGACATTGAGGATGAAGTTCGGATAGCTGGTATGCACCCCAGGGTAAATCGTCAGGGTATCTAACCCCGGTTGGTAGCGCAGCGACTCGCCGCCGATAAAGGCCACGCTACTGTGTGCGCGATTGCGCATCAGGCTATAGATTTCGCGCTGGCCAGCGGCGAGTTCCACCCGCAACAACGTGACCTCCGGCAATTGTTCGATTACCGCCAAGCTGGCTGCAGGCTTGCCGGTCAAGCGACTCAAGCGCTGCTCAACCGCTTGCACTTGCGGGCTTACGTTGCGGCGATAACAGTTGCCGTCAGTGCAACGATTGATCGGGTCAGGTCGCGCATTCAAACTGCCATAACGCGCCAACAATGCCTCAACAAAGCGTTGCTTAGGCTTGGTCGGATCAAGCACCAAGGCCGTTTCGGTCTCGGTATCCAACGCAGGGTATGACAACCACAATTTTAAGCGGCCGCTGTCTTGATACCAATCATCCAGTAACGCCTGCCGACTCTCGGCGGGTATCAAGCGCAAGAAGTTCATCTCCGCGCCATTGCGAATCAAATCAAAGTACAAGCGCGTTTGCGCTTGATGGGAGACGTTGCCAAACACATCGAAATTAACCACCAACTGGTAATAGGTGCGCTCCAACAGTGGGTAATCCATCAGCCATAAGGTTTGCGGCGTCGCACCCATTAAGCCCTTGCTGACGGTAGCACTGTCGTAATGGCGAAAGATCGACAGCAGCGCATTGTCATTACCGGCCCAGATACTCGCCCAACTCGGTCGTGGGGCATCCGCGTAGGCGTCGCTGCGCAATTGGTCATACTGATTGCGCATGTCCTGCGAGTCTGTCCAGGCTTGGGTTAAATTGCGCAGTTGCGCGACCTGCCCAGGCACCGCCAACAAGGGCGTAACTTGCGCCCGGTAATTAGCATCGGTGATATACAAATCGCTTTCAGGCGCTTGGAACAAGGTCCAGAACTGGTCACGAATTACATCGGTGGCGATCTGCCCACGGCACACCGGGCCGCGAATAAAGGTCCGCACGAAATACTCGGCGTTATCCAACATAAACTCATAACGAGCTTTGGCCGGAATCGCCGCGAAGGTTGCAAACGGGTTGGCACGCCGACCCGGACCATAGCCGGGCACTGCATCGACCTGCCAATCACCGCTGTAAAATAGTTCTTGTACCCGAGCCAACTTTTTCGCACTCAGGCCATAGGTGATGTGGGTTTTATGCACAATCACGCCCTGTATCGGCCAGAGTCGATAGTAAAAATCGTTGCCCGGATCATCGTTCGGCCGCCGCGTGGCGATCGGATCAATCGGCTGACCGCTGGGCGTGCGCGAGCGAACCAGTTGGAAGAAATGCCCACTTTGGCCGGCATCAAAATACAAATGGGCAATAAACAAATGCTCATACAGCCAGCGGCCAACTAGGTTGGCGCGCGCACCGTTGCTGTTAAGCAATGCTTCCCACTGGGCAATTTGCCCGGCCTCGCTGGCCGTCGGCTGAATTATTTGCTGATCAACCGGTGCGCCGGCCGCCAGCCAAGCTTGCAAAGTTTGATATTGACGCTCATCCAACCCGGTCACCGCAAAGGGCATACCTTGAGTCGCACGCTTGCCGGCGTAGTCAGCAAACTCCGTCGGCAGCGGGCACTGATTTTCCCGGTTTATGCCGAGCGGTAAATCTGCGCTCAACTTGGCGTTGGCCAACAAGGGCCTGGCATGCCCAAGCTCCAGCATCCGCGCCAATAACCCGGCTTGACTGCCCTGAGCACTCAATACCGAGTAAAAATCCTTACGCCGCCAGGCCGCCTCGCTGTGTCCATCCAGATACAGGCGCGTAGTCGCCTGCTCTTTGGTACGCCCGCCGTCGTAGACCACACGTTTGCTGGCGCCACGCACAACGCCCTCGGCGCTACCCAAGTTGAGCTGGCACGGCGCGTCGTAGCAGGCATGGCAGGCCACGCATTTGTCAGTGAAAATCGGCTGCACGTCACTCGTATAGGAAATGCCCTCAGCCCTGACAGTGGCAGAGAGCAACGCAAATACACCGCAGAAAAATAAGCGCCAGGTCATAACCAGCCGTCCACAAAAGTCTTAGCGGCAATTTTAACGACCTATAAGGCAACAAAGCGAACCCAATGCAACATGAGGATTATTCATGCAAATGCCGACCATGCTCGCAAACCATGCAACTTTGCTATTATTGCAGGCTGTGTGTTCCGCCTCCTTTAGGTAGCTGCTATGTCCGCCATCGTCGATCCTTCTTCCCAGCAACAAGCCCGCCAGCAAGCCCTGCAGCAAGCCTTGCAACAACGCATTCTGGTTCTCGACGGTGGCATGGGCACCATGATCCAGAGCTATAAACTGGAGGAAGACGACTACCGTGGCACGCGCTTCGCCGACTGGCCGAGCGACGTTAAAGGCAATAACGACCTACTGCTGTTAAGTCGCCCGGATATCATCGCGGCGATCGAAAAGGCCTATCTGGACGCCGGCGCCGACATTCTCGAAACCAACACCTTCAACGCCACCCAGGTATCCCAAGCCGACTACGGCATGGAAGCGCTGGTGTACGAGTTGAACGTCGAAGGTGCCCGCGTGGCCCGCCGCGTGGCCGATGCCAAAACCCTGGAAACCCCGGATCAGCCGCGCTTCGTCGCCGGCGTCCTTGGCCCAACCAGCCGTACCTGCTCGCTGTCGCCAGACGTGAACAACCCCGGCTATCGCAACGTCACCTTTGACGAGCTGGTAACCAACTACATCGAAGCCACCCGCGGCCTGATCGAAGGCGGCGCGGACATGATCCTGATCGAAACCATCTTCGACACCCTGAACGCCAAGGCGGCGATCTTCGCCGTGCAGGAAGTCTTCGAGCAGCAGGGTTTCGAGCTGCCGATCATGATTTCCGGCACCATCACCGACGCCTCCGGCCGCACCTTGTCCGGGCAGACCACCGAAGCTTTCTGGAACTCGGTGAGCCACGCCAAGCCAATTTCCGTAGGGTTGAACTGTGCGCTGGGCGCCAAAGAGCTGCGTCCGTATTTAGAAGAATTGTCGAGCAAGGCCGACACTCACGTTTCCGCCCACCCCAACGCAGGGTTACCAAACGCCTTTGGTGAGTACGACGAAAGTCCGGCGGAAATGGCTGTGGTGGTGGAAGAGTTTGCCGCCAGCGGTTTTTTGAACATAGTCGGCGGCTGCTGCGGCACCACGCCTGCGCATATCAAGGCGATTAGCGATGCCGTGGCCAAGTATGCCCCGCGGGCCATCCCGGACATTCCCAAG
>JBILAR010000072.1:0-17437 GCA_044354115.1 Pseudomonas sp.
ATCGGCTCTTGCGGTACGCCGTGGACGTAGGTCTGTTCCCAAATATGCCCGCTACGACGCACCGTCAGCAGCAGTAATTCGGACAGGGCGTTAACCACCGAGACGCCGACACCGTGCAAACCGCCAGACACCTTGTAGGAGTTGTCGTCGAACTTACCGCCGGCGTGCAGCACGGTCATGATTACTTCGGCAGCGGAAACGCCTTCTTCTTTATGCACGTCGACCGGAATACCACGACCGTTATCGCGCACGGTGATCGACTCATCCGGGTGGATGGTGATGCAGATGTCGTTGCAATGGCCAGCCAAGGCTTCGTCGATCGAGTTATCGACCACTTCGAAAACCATATGGTGCAGACCACTGCCATCGTCGGTGTCGCCGATGTACATACCGGGACGTTTGCGTACGGCATCTAGACCTTTCAGCACCGTAATACTGTTGGAGTCGTAGGTATTGTTATCGCTCATGCATTGCTCCCGGTAGTCGTGGTCTGGGTAATCCGGCCATGTTCCACGTGGAACATGGCGACTGGCGTTTCCGTACTCCAGCCATCCCTTAATAATTCGTGGTCTACACAGGTGATAAATACCTGGCAGTCTAGGTCTTCCAATAAACGGCACAGCGCTGAACGGTGTTGCTGATCTAACTCGGACGGCAAGTCGTCAACCAGATAAATACATTGGCCACGCTTGGTCTGATTGAGCAAATGGCCTTGGGCAATCTTCAATGCACAGACCACTAATTTCTGTTGCCCACGGGACAAAATATCTGCTTGGGTGTGGCCTATTTGTTGATCGCGCAACAAAGAGCTACTGAGCACTTCAGTTAACTCGCGATCCTTGTCCCAGCCCCTTGAGTAACTCAAGGTTAAATCCGACAGCTCCAATAGCTCCGCTAGCACCCGTTCAAATTCGGGTTTAAGGGCCTGAATATAACTGCGCCGATAGCCATCTATTTCATCGCTGGCAAGGCACAGTTCACGGTCCCAGGCGGCCTGCGCAGCACTGTCCAGTGTACCACGGCGCAACCACGAGTTTCGCTGGCGCAGAGCCTTCTGCAGGCGCTGCCAAGCCGGCAAGAAACGAGGTTCCACGTGGAACACTCCCCAGTCCAAAAACTGCCGGCGAACCTTGGGCACGCCTTCGAGCAAGCGAAAGCTGTCTGGATTGATTAACTGCAATGGCAAAGTTTCGGCTAACTGGGCAGCACTGCGGGCATTTTGCCCGTCGATGCGGATTTGAAATTGCCCTTGCCGATCGCGGGAAATGCCCAGATTACTCACAGCGCCGTGAGCGAGCTGCACTTGGCCAAAGATCGTGCATTCGGCTTGCTCATACTGAATCACGGGCAACAGCCGAGTGCTTCGAAAGGAGCGGGCCAAGCCAAGCAGGTGAATGGCTTCGAGCAAACTGGTTTTGCCGCTGCCATTGTCGCCGGAGATGATATTGATGCGCGGGGAGGGGGAGAGGGTCACCGGGTGCAGATTACGCACCGCGGTGACGGTAAAGCGCTTTAGAGACATGAGTTGATAACTGCGAATTACAGACGCATCGGCATAACCACGTAGGACGACTCGTCGTTGCCGGCTTCTTGTACCAGCGCACTGCTGTTGGAGTCGGAGAGAATCAGGCGTACTTGATCGGTGGTCATCACGGCCAACACATCCAGCAGATAGCTGACGTTAAAACCAATCTCCAAGCTGCCGCCGTTGTAGTCGACTGCCACTTCCTCTTCGGCTTCTTCTTGCTCAGGGTTGTTGGCTTGCATCTTCAGCAGACCCGAGGCCAGTTGCAGGCGAATGCCGCGATACTTCTCGTTGGACAAAATTGCGGTACGGCTGAAGGCTTCACGCAAGCCCTGACGATCAGCCAAGACTAATTTGTCGCCACCGCGTGGCAACACGCGCTCGTAGTCAGGGAACTTACCGTCGACCAACTTCGAGGTGAAGGTGAACTCGCCGGTGGTGGCACGAATATGGTGCTGACCAAGGACGATGCTGACGGTGCCGTCTTGCTCAGTGAGCAAGCGCGCCAGTTCCAAAATACCTTTACGGGGCACAATCACCTGGTGTTTATCGGCGTGTTCGATGCCGGCTTCCATAGTGCACATGGCCAAACGGTGGCCGTCGGTAGCCACGGCGCGCAGCACATTGGCGCTGACTTCCAGCAGCATACCGTTGAGGTAATAACGCACATCTTGCTGGGCCATGGCGAAACTGGTGCGTTCGATCAAGCGGCGCAGTTTTTGTTGCGACAGGACGAAGGTCAAAGAACCCTGACCGTCTTCAACCGACGGGAAGTCGTTGGCTGGCAAGGTCGAAAGGGTGAAGCGGCTGCGGCCGGCTTTAACGATGAGCTTTTGCTCATCGACGCGGATATCTATTAGGGCATCGCTGGGCAAACTTTTGCAGATATCCATCAGCTTGCGCGCCGGCACGGTGATTTCACCCGGCTCGGCGGCCTCTTCCAAGGTCACCCGGCCGACCAACTCAACTTCAAGGTCGGTGCCGGTCAGCGACAACTGCTGGCCTTGCACCACCAACAATACGTTGGAAAGTACCGGCAAAGTTTGACGCCGCTCGACAACGCCGGCGACCAGTTGCAGCGGTTTCAACAGAGCTTCGCGTTGAATAGTGAAATGCATGGTCAGTCCTTGTCTTATCAGTTTGCGTTGCTGCCCTCGGCGGGCAAACCTTAGGTAGTGAGTGTGCGCAGCAGGTTTTTATAGTCTTCACAGATGTCTGCATCGGACTCGCGCAGTTGCGCAATCTTACGACAGCCATGCAAAACAGTGGTGTGGTCGCGTCCACCAAAAGCATCACCAATTTCTGGCAGGCTGTGGTTGGTTAACTCTTTGGACAAAGCCATAGCCACCTGACGCGGCCGGGCTACCGAGCGCGAACGGCGCTTGGAGAGCAAATCGGATATTTTAATTTTGTAATACTCAGCCACGGTGCGCTGAATATTATCGATGCTAACCAGTTTGTCCTGTAACGCCAGCAAGTCTTTCAGCGACTCGCGAATCAGCTCAATGGTGATGTCGCGGCCCATAAAGTGCGCGTGGGCAATCACCCGTTTCAGCGCGCCTTCGAGTTCGCGCACGTTGGAGCGAATCCGCTGGGCGATAAAGAACGCCGCGTCATGCGGTAAGTCGACCTTAGCTTGGTCGGCTTTTTTCATCAAGATCGCTACCCGTGTCTCCAGTTCTGGCGGCTCAACAGCCACTGTGAGGCCCCAGCCGAAGCGCGATTTGAGCCGTTCTTCCAGGCCATCGATTTCTTTCGGGTAACGGTCGCTGGTGAGAATCACCTGCTGACCACCTTCAAGCAGCGCGTTAAAGGTGTGGAAGAACTCTTCTTGGGAACGCTCTTTCTTGGCGAAGAACTGAATGTCATCGATCAGCAAGGCATCGACCGAGCGGTAGAAACGCTTGAACTCGTTGATGGCATTCAGCTGCAAGGCTTTCACCATGTCCGCCACGAAGCGCTCGGAATGCAGGTAAACCACCTTGGCATTCGGGTTCTTCTTTAATAGGTGATTACCCACCGCGTGCATCAAGTGGGTTTTACCCAAGCCCACTCCGCCGTACAAAAACAACGGGTTGTAACCGTGCTTGGGGTTATCGGCCACTTGCCAAGCAGCGGCGCGCGCCAGTTGGTTGGACTTACCCTCAACAAAGTTATCGAAGGTAAAGGTGCGGTTTAAGTAGCTGGTGTGTTTTAACCCACCCTCAACCTGTACAGAGCGCTCGGTGCGGGCCGGTGGTAATTGACCACTGGCACCACGCATCGGATCGAAGCTGGCGCGCGAGGGTTCATCCACCGAGGAAAGCACATTCATCTGCTGGGCCGCAGTGGGTAGCACAATAACGGCGGGAGGCGGGCTAACAGCCGCGACACTCGGCAACACCATTGATTGCGTCGGCGCTGGTCGAGTGGCCGCGGCACTGCGCTTACTGCCGATTAATAGCGATAACGCCGGCGCTCGGCCGTTGCTGCGCTCATCCAACAACTCAAGCAAGCGACCGAGGTACTTTTCATTGACCCAGTCGAGGACAAATCGATTAGGTGCATAGATGCGCAGTTCGTCGCCTTCGGCTTCGATCTGCAGCGGGCGAATCCAGGTATTAAATTGCTGGGCTGGCAGCTCATCGCGCAGCAACTCAAGACACTGCTGCCAAAGGTCCAAGGACACGTAAATCCCCTAAAGTCGCAGCGCGACAAGGTCAAAAATCAGCGCCAAGTGTAACGACCTAGAGCGTGGTTATCCACAACAAGCAGGGGGCAAGCGCAAATAAACTGACTATATAGAGGCAAAGTGCACAAGTCAGGGAAGCGCCCCTAAGGCCTGTGCATAACAACCCATAAAAGCTGAGCAAAACCCATGGGATAACCGCATGGATAACTGCCCTGTTGATAACTAGGCTTTCTATCCCCAGCTTGTGCGCAGGCCGCACACAGTCAATGCAGCCCTTGTAGACACCCTTCACGAACGGTACAGGCCATGAAAATAAAGGGCTGCAGAGGGTTATCAACAGAAAATAGGCGCAGTAAGAGTTATAAACAAAATAAAGATTCTAAAAATCTCTTTCTTTTTTATATTATTAACCTGCGAGAAAAAGCCGGTTAGAAATTGACCTACGGCTACAGTTTCTCTAGAATTGCCGGTCTCTTTAAACGGGGGCCATTCCGGCCCGTACTCGACCACCAGGTATACGCACGATGAAACGTACATTCCAACCAAGCACAATCAAGCGCGCTCGCACCCACGGTTTCCGTGCTCGCATGGCTACTAAGAACGGCCGCGCCGTCCTGTCGCGTCGTCGCGCCAAGGGCCGTAAGCGTCTGGCAGTCTGATAAACCCGGCACGGGTGATGAGTCGAGACTTCTGTCGGGAAAAGCGTCTGCTAACTCCCCGGCAATTTAAAGCGGTCTTCGACTCTCCCAGCGGTAAGGTTCCAGGTAAAAACGTTCTACTCCTTGCCCGCCTCAACGATCTAGATCATCCCCGTTTGGGTTTGGTGATCGGTAAAAAGAGCGTCAAGCTCTCCGTTGAGCGCAATCGTCTTAAACGCCAAATTCGCGAATCCTATCGCCATAGCCAAGAGGCTTTGAGTGGTTGGGATATCGTCGTGGTGGCGCGCAAGGGTCTTGGCGATCTGGAAAATGCGGAACTCGCTCAGCAGTTCGGTAAGCTCTGGAAACGCCTAGCACGCAGTAAAACGCCGCCTGTAACCACTGCGCCAGAAAGCACAAATTCTGCAAGCAACACCCCAGCAGAGGTGATCGACAGTTCCCATGCGTAAACTGGCCCTCGTCGC
Source organism: Pseudomonas sp. (assembly GCA_044354115.1). Lineage (GTDB taxonomy): Bacteria > Pseudomonadota > Gammaproteobacteria > Pseudomonadales > Pseudomonadaceae > Aquipseudomonas. The sequence continues at coordinate 5,320 of JBILAR010000072.1, forward strand.
TATCCAGTTCTACCGCTTTGCTATCAGCCCAATGATGGCAAATCACTGTCGCTTCCATCCAAGCTGTTCCTGTTATGCCTATGAAGCCATTGAGCAACATGGCTTTATTCGCGGTGGCTGGCTGACTACTCGTCGGCTTGGTCGCTGTCATCCGTGGCATGCCGGAGGTTACGACCCGGTCCCACTGGCTAAATATCCCCGTCCCTCTTCGCTGGCCGAATAATCATGAAAATTCATCGCTCGATCCCGATCGTCGCTCTGGCAGTCGTGTCCTATTTGATGGTTTTACAGTGGAGCGAGGACTACGGTGTACAACCGCTGCCTACGCCAACTGCTGTGGTAAACACGCAAGCTTCGTCAGATTTACCTGGCAGCTTGACTAACAGCAAAAACAGCGAAGATGTACCCACCAGCACCAGTGAACACGTTGAAGCAATAAGCTCCGTGCCAGCTAGCAGTGACAAACTGATTCGCGTGCAAACCGATGTGTTTAATCTGGCCATCGACCCTAAGGGCGGCGATGTTGTGCAGCTCAGCCTGCCGCAATATCCGCAAAATCAAAAACGCCCTGATCTGGCATTTCAGTTATTCGATAACTCGGCCAATCATATCTATCAGGCACAAAGTGGTCTGACCGGTGCCAATGGTCCCGATGCTCGCGCCAATGGCCGGCCGCTCTACAGCGCTGGTCAAGCCAGCTACCAAATGGCTGAAGGTCAAGATGAACTGCAGGTTGAGCTGAAATTTAGTGAAGCTGGGGTCAACTACGTCAAGACCTTTACCTTCAAGCGCGGTGTTTACGATATGCAAGTCGCGTATCGCATCGATAACCAAAGCGCGCAGCCTTGGACGGGTAATCTGTTTGCCCAGCTCAAGCGTGATGCCAGTGGCGATCCATCCTCTAGCACGGCAACAGGCTCGGCCACTTACCTGGGCGCGGCTTTGTGGACCCCTGAAAAGCCCTACATGAAAGTGTCGATGTCGGACATGGACAAGGCTGCCTTCAAGGAGTCTGTGCAAGGTGGTTGGGTTGCTTGGTTGCAACACTATTTCGTCACCGCTTGGGTTCCAAGCAAAGACAGCACCGGCGTGGTGCAAACGCGTAAAGATAGCCAAGGTAATTACATTGTCGGCTTTACTGGCCCAGCGCTAAACGTACCTGCCGGCGCGCAAGCCGAAACCAGTGCCACGCTGTACGCAGGGCCAAAAATTCAAGAAAACCTAAAGGTACTTGCGCCTGGCCTAGAACTGACCGTTGATTACGGGATGCTCTGGTTTATTGCCCAACCGATCTTCTGGCTGCTGGAACATATCCACAGCTTGTTGGGTAACTGGGGTTGGTCAATCATTGTGCTGACCATTTTGATCAAGTTGGCCTTTTTCCCACTGTCGGCCGCCAGCTATAAATCGATGGCGCGCATGCGGGCGGTATCGCCAAAACTGGCTGCACTGAAAGAGCAGTTTGGTGACGACCGGCAGAAAATGTCGCAAGCCATGATGGAGCTGTACAAGAAGGAGAAGATCAATCCACTGGGTGGCTGCCTGCCAATTCTGGTGCAGATGCCAGTATTCCTGTCGCTGTATTGGGTATTGCTGGAAAGCGTAGAAATGCGCCAAGCACCGTGGATTCTTTGGATTACCGACCTGTCGATCAAAGACCCATTCTTCCTGCTACCGATCATCATGGGTGCCACCATGTTTATCCAGATGCAGCTCAACCCAACACCGCCGGATCCGATGCAGGCTAAGGTGATGAAGCTGATGCCAATCATCTTCACCTTCTTCTTCCTCTGGTTCCCGGCTGGTCTGGTGCTGTATTGGGTGGTCAACAACGTATTGTCGATCGGTCAGCAGTGGTACATTACCCGCAAGATCGAAGCTCAGATGGCTAAGGCGTAAGCCTGCCACTTTTGCTGCTAGCCTAAACAAAACGCCCCCTCGTGGGGCGTTTTGCTATCTGCCATTTAGCCGGCAAAACCGGCCATGAGAGTATCGCCATGCGCATCAGTACCGAGACCATCGCCGCCGTAGCCACAGCTCAAGGTCGAGGTGGTGTGGGCATTGTGCGGGTGTCCGGGCCTTTGGCGCACAGCATCGCTTTAGCGGTAAGTGGCCGCGAATTAAAACCGCGTTACGCCCATTACGGTCCGTTTAACGATGCCGATGGCCAGGTACTGGATCAAGGCTTGGCCCTGTACTTCCCCGGCCCACATTCGTTTACTGGCGAAGATGTATTGGAGTTACAGGGCCATGGCGGCCCGGTGGTGCTGGATTTGTTACTGCGCCGCTGCGTGCAACTCGGCGCACGACTAGCCCGGCCCGGTGAATTCAGTGAGCGCGCCTTTCTCAACGACAAACTCGACCTAGCGCAAGCCGAGGCGATTGCCGACCTAATCGAAGCCAGTTCCGAGCAAGCGGCGCGCAATGCCTTGCGCTCGCTGCAGGGCGAGTTTTCTAAGCGCGTGCATGAACTCACCGAGCGCTTAATCAACTTGCGCATCTACGTGGAAGCGGCGATTGATTTCCCTGAAGAAGAAATCGACTTTCTCGCCGATGGCCACGTACTCAAGTTACTCGATGGGGTGCGCGCGGACTTGGCTGGAGTACTCAAGCAAGCCGGGCAAGGCGCGTTGCTGCGTGAAGGCATGACGGTGGTAATCGCCGGACGGCCCAACGCCGGTAAATCTAGCCTGCTAAATGCCTTGGCCGGGCGCGAGGCGGCGATAGTCACTTCTATCGCCGGCACCACTCGCGACGTGTTGCGCGAGCATATTCATATCGATGGCATGCCGCTGCATGTAGTGGATACCGCAGGCTTGCGCGACACCGACGATCAGGTCGAGAAGATTGGTGTCGAGCGTGCGCTCAAGGCCATCCATGAAGCCGACCGGGTGTTATTGGTGGTTGATGCTAGCGCACCAGAAGCGCTCGATCCCTTCGCCCTGTGGCCGGAGTTTCTGCAGCAGCGGCCAGACCCGGCCAAGCTCACGCTGATCCGCAATAAGGCCGATCTGAGCAATGAGCCGGTGGCTATGCAGGTGTGTGAGGATGGCCATGTGACCATTAGCCTCTCGGCAAAATCCACCGAGGGTCTGGATTTACTCCGTGAACACCTGAAAACCTGCATGGGTTACGAACAGACCCTGGAAGGTAGCTTCAGTGCCCGCCGACGTCATCTAGACGCGTTAAAGCAAGCCAGTACAGCCCTTGAGCATGGTCATGCGCAACTGACCCTAGCCGGCGCTGGCGAGTTGCTGGCCGAAGACTTACGCCAAGCGCAGCAGGTACTGGGCGAGATCACTGGAGCCTTCAGTTCCGATGACCTACTCGGACGGATCTTCTCCAGTTTCTGCATCGGTAAGTAATCCAACTCGCGCAACTCTGCGCGAGCGCTGTCTGCCTCAAACCGCATAAACACCAAATTAATGCTGCCGCTAACCGGCGACGGCAGATTTTTGCCTGCCTGTTTACTCGGTTAATACGGCTAATTGCGGGCCCTAAGCTCTGTGGAAAAGCGGCCTTAAAAGCAGTCGATAAAGTGGCCTGTGAGCTGTTGAAAACCACCTCTGTGGATAACTAGGCATTTCATCCACAAGCTTAGGGCGCTTATCCAAAAGCCCCAATGGCGTATAGCCACAGTATTGTACAGACGCTTGACTGTTGATTTTAAAGGGCTGTGGCCATCTATCCACAGAAAACAGGCTCAGTAGTTATAAACATAAAAATAAAGATTTAAATAAATTCATACTTATATTTTCTATTAATCAACAGCCAGAAGCGCTCAAGCGAGAGAGCTGTGCATTTTGTCCACAAGGCTTCTTTCACAAGGACTAAGACCCTATACTGATCGGCTCTGAGCTTGGTTTAACCGCACAAGCCCTCTTTGCTAACAGACCCAAGGTGCGTGGTGGATTTTCCTAGTCGTTTTGATGTGATCGTAATCGGCGGTGGCCATGCCGGCACCGAAGCCGCGCTAGCGGCTGCCCGCATGGGGGTGAAAACCCTATTGCTGACTCACAACGTCGAAACCCTTGGGCAAATGAGCTGCAATCCGGCCATTGGTGGCATTGGTAAGAGTCATCTGGTCAAAGAAATCGATGCGCTCGGTGGCGTAATGGCCACCGCCACTGACCTCGGTGGTATTCAGTTTCGTGTGCTCAATGGCCGCAAAGGCCCGGCTGTACGGGCCACTCGTGCACAGGCTGATCGCTTGTTGTACAAAGCGGCAGTACGCGAAGTGCTGGAAAACCAGCCGAACCTGTGGATATTTCAGCAAGCCTGCGATGACTTGATCGTCGAGAATGCCGAGGTCAAGGGCGTCGTCACCCAAATGGGGCTGCGTATCTACGCCAACTCCGTGGTACTGACCACGGGCACCTTCCTTGGCGGACTTATCCACATTGGCATGCAGAACTATTCCGGCGGTCGCGCCGGTGATCCTCCCTCGATTGCTTTAGCGCAACGGCTGCGTGAATTGCCGCTGCGAGTGGGACGGTTAAAAACCGGCACCCCGCCACGTATCGATGGACGTTCGGTAGATTTCTCGCAGATGACCGAGCAAGCAGGTGATACGCCAATTCCGGTCATGTCGTTCTTGGGTAACAAAGCCCAGCACCCGCGCCAGGTGAGTTGTTGGATTACCCACACCAATGCCCGCACCCATGAAATCATCGCGGCCAATCTGGATCGCTCGCCGATGTACTCGGGCGTGATCGAAGGTATTGGCCCGCGTTATTGCCCCTCGATCGAAGACAAGATTCATCGCTTTGCCGACAAAGACAGTCATCAGGTGTTTATCGAGCCCGAGGGCTTAACCACCCACGAGCTGTACCCGAATGGAATTTCCACCTCGTTACCCTTCGATGTGCAGTTGCAGATTGTTCGTTCGATCGTCGGCATGGAAAACGCCCATATCGTCCGCCCGGGTTACGCCATTGAGTACGATTACTTCGATCCGCGCGATCTGAAGTACAGCCTGGAAACCAAGGTGATTGGCGGGTTGTTCTTTGCTGGTCAAATCAACGGCACCACCGGTTACGAAGAAGCGGCGGCCCAGGGTTTGCTTGCCGGCGCTAACGCCGCATTGCGTGCGCAGGGCAAAGACAGCTGGTGTCCGCGTCGTGATGAAGCCTACATCGGCGTGTTGGTCGATGACTTGATTACTCTCGGCACCCAAGAGCCGTATCGGATGTTCACCTCGCGGGCCGAATATCGACTGATTTTGCGTGAAGACAACGCCGACTTGCGCCTGACCGAGAAAGGCCGCGAGTTGGGTCTGGTCGATGATGTGCGTTGGGCGGCCTTCTGCACTAAGCGCGAGGCGATCGAGCTGGAAGAGCAGCGGCTGAAAAGCACCTGGGTGCGCCCCGGCACGCCGGAAGGTGATGCGATTGCCGAGCGCTTCGGCACGCCGCTGACTCACGAATACAACTTGCTCAACCTGCTGACCCGCCCAGAAATTGATTATCTAGGCCTGAGCGAGGTTACCAACAGCCCGCAACTTGATCCACAGGTTGCTGAGCAAGTTGAAATTAAGACCAAGTACGCCGGTTATATCGACCGCCAACAGGATGAAATAGCCCGGCTGCGGGCCAGTGAAAACACCCAGTTGCCAGAAGATATCGACTACGTCGGGATTTCTGGACTGTCCAAAGAGATTCAACACAAACTCAGCCAGACCCGTCCGCAGACGTTGGGTCAGGCCTCAAGAATCCCAGGCGTTACCCCAGCGGCGATTTCCTTGCTGCTGATTCATCTTAAAAAACGCGGCGCAGGCCGCCAGTTGGAGCAGAGTTGCTGATGTCTTCGGTCACCCAACAGCACGCCGATGAACTCAGCCAAGGCGCAATCCAGCTTGGCGTTAGCCTAAGCCCGCTCCAGCACAGTCAGTTGCTGGCGTATTTGGCTTTGCTGATCAAGTGGAACAAGGCCTACAACCTCACCGCCGTGCGCAATCCAGACGAAATGGTCTCACGGCATTTGCTCGACAGCCTGAGTCTGGCGCTCTTTATCGACGGCGACACTTGGCTGGATGTGGGCAGTGGCGGCGGCATGCCCGGCATCCCGCTGGCCATACTGTTCCCAGAAAAGAACTTCACCTTGCTCGACAGTAACGGTAAAAAAACCCGTTTTTTGACCCAGGTAAAGCTTGAATTGAAACTCAGTAATGTTCAGGTAATTAACGCGCGCGTTGAGTCCCTGCAACCTGAGCAGCCGTTTGCCGGGATTGTTTCGCGAGCCTTCAGCAGTTTGGCCGACTTTGCCAACTGGACCCGTCATCTGGGTAACCAACACAGCCAGTGGCTGGCCATGAAAGGCCTGCATCCGAGCGACGAGTTACAAGCCCTGCCGAGCGATTTTATCCTGCACGGTGAGCACGCCCTGGCGGTTCCAGGTTGCCAAGGCCAGCGTCATCTGCTGATACTGCGCCGCACGTTATAACCGGGGAAGCAGGCAGCCATGGCTAAGGTATTTGCAATCGCCAATCAGAAGGGCGGGGTCGGTAAGACCACCACCTGCATCAACTTGGCCGCATCATTGGTCGCCACCAAGCGCCGGGTATTGCTGATTGACCTTGATCCGCAAGGCAACGCCACCATGGGCAGCGGCATCGACAAACATGCTCTCGAACACTCGATTTACGACGTATTGATCGGCGAATGCACGATCGCAGATGCCATGCAGACCGCCGAACACGGTGGCTACAAGGTGTTGCCGGCCAACCGTGATCTGACCGCGGCTGAAGTTGGCTTGTTGGAAATGAACATGAAGGAAAGTCGCCTGCGTAATGCCTTGGCGCCGATCCGCGACAAGTACGATTACATCCTGATCGACTGCCCGCCTGCCCTGAGCATGTTGACGGTGAATGCCTTGGTTGCCGCCGACGGAGTCATTATCCCCATGCAGTGCGAGTACTACGCGCTGGAAGGGCTGTCGGACTTGGTCAATACCGTGCAGCGCATTAGCAGCTTGCTCAACCCAACGTTGAAGATCGAAGGTTTGCTGCGGACTATGTACGATCCGCGCATTAGCCTGACCAACGATGTTTCCAATCAGCTGAAAGAGCATTTTGCCGATCAGCTGTATCAGACCGTTATCCCGCGCAATGTGCGTTTGGCTGAAGCACCGAGCTTCGGCATGCCGGCATTGGTCTACGACAAACAGTCGCGTGGCGCTATTGCCTATCTAGCGCTGGCTGGCGAACTGGTTCGTCGCCAGCGTGCCAGCGCTAAACCCGCTACCGCCTAAGGAATTCGCATGGCCGTGAAAAAACGAGGTCTGGGACGTGGCTTGGATGCCCTGTTGGGGGGCACCAGTGTTGCGAGTCTGGAAGAACAGGCACAAAAAGCTGACAGTCGAGAGTTTCAGTACCTACCACTGGACTTGATCCAGCGCGGTAAGTATCAGCCGCGCCGTGATATGGACGCGGCGGCACTGGAAGAGTTAGCCCAATCGATCAAAGCCCAAGGGGTAATGCAACCGATTGTGGTGCGGCCGATTGCCAATGGACGGTTTGAGATTATTGCCGGTGAGCGGCGCTGGCGGGCCAGCCAACAAGCCGGGCTGGATACCGTTCCGGCGATGGTTCGTGAAGTGCCCGATCAAGCGGCGATTGCTATGGCCTTGATCGAGAACATTCAGCGCGAAGACCTTAATCCAATCGAAGAAGCGGTGGCCTTACAGCGCTTGCAACAAGAGTTTCAGCTAACTCAGCAGCAGGTTGCTGAGGCGGTGGGTAAGTCGCGGGTAACCATCACCAACTTGCTACGGCTGATTGCCTTGCCGGAAGAGATCAAAATTCTCTTGTCGCACGGCGATCTGGAAATGGGTCATGCCCGCGCCTTGCTCGGTTTACCGGCCGCGCAGCAGGTTGAAGGAGCGCGACACGTTGTCGCACGCGGGCTGACCGTGCGACAAACCGAGGCGCTAGTACGGCAATGGCTCAATAGCAAAGAGCAGCCAGTTGTTGAGAGCAAAGTCGACCCTGATATCAGTCGCTTAGAGCAGCGACTGGCCGAGAAACTGGGGGCTACAGTGCAGATTAAGCATGGTCAGAAAGGCCGTGGACAGTTGGTAATCAAGTACAGTTCGCTGGATGAGTTGCAGGGCGTTTTAGCGCACATACGTTGAAACGCTTTGGATGGCGACGGATGGTCGGAAATCAACACCTAGAGGTTGAACCAATAAGCCGTCACCCCTATACTTCGCGCGCTTTTTGTCGGCACAAATTATGCCAAGTTATTTGAGTAAAGGCGGCCGACGCCAGAGGTAGGCACGATGAATGCGCGCACGTCACACCGCACTGCATTTCATAAATTACCGGTGTTTCCGGTCTTGCTGACTCAGTTGCTTGTATTGCTGTTAGCGGCTGCTACGCTGTTTGGCTGGCATGGCGCGGTTGAAGGTTATTCAGGTTTTTACGGTGGCTTAATTGCTTGGCTACCGAATTTGTATTTTGCCCACAAGGCGTTCCGCTTTAGCGGGGCGCGGGCTGCCCAAGCGATCATGCGGTCATTTTATGCCGGTGAAGCAGGCAAATTAATTCTGACAGCAGTGCTTTTTGCGCTGCTGTTTGCAGGGGTAAAACCATTGAATGCGCTGGCAGTTTTTGGCGTGTTTGTCCTGACCCAGTCGGTTGGTTGGTTTTCGCCTTTGCTGATCAGAGCAAAACATTCGAGACCTTAGAGCGTTTGAGGCAACCATGGCAGCAGAAACAGCTTCGGGCTATATCCAGCACCACTTACAGAACCTGACTTTCGGACGCCTGGCTGATGGTGGTTGGGGCTTTGCCCACACCGCCGAACAAGCAAAAGAAATGGGCTTCTGGGCATTTCACGTAGACACACTTGGGTTCTCAGTAGCCCTAGGGTTGCTCTTTCTGTTTGTTTTTCGCCTCGCGGCAAAGAAAGCCACTTCGGGTCAACCGGGTGCGCTGCAAAACTTTGTTGAGGTGATGGTCGATTTCGTTGACGGCAGCGTCAAAGATACCTTCCATGCTCGTAACCCTTTGATTGCACCACTCGCATTGACTATTTTCGTCTGGATTTTCCTGATGAACGCAGTCGATTTGGTTCCAGTAGATTGGATCCCACTGTTGGCGCAGAAAATATCTGGCAATGAGCACATTTTCTTCCGTGCCGTGCCAACCACTGATCCCAATGCAACCTTGGGCATGGCGTTGTCGGTATTTGCCCTGATTATTTACTACAGCATTAAGGTTAAGGGCATCGGCGGCTTCATTGGCGAATTGACCTTGCACCCGTTCAGCAGCAACAACCTGGCGGTGAAGATCATTTTGATCCCATTGAACTTCCTGCTGGAGTTCGTGACCTTGGTTGCCAAGCCTATTTCCCTAGCGCTGCGGTTGTTCGGCAACATGTATGCTGGCGAATTGGTGTTTATTTTGATTGCGGTGATGTTCGGTAGCGGTTTGCTTTGGCTGAGTGGCCTTGGCGTCGTGCTGCAGTGGGCGTGGGCAGTTTTCCACATCCTGATCATCACCCTGCAAGCGTTCATCTTTATGATGCTGACCATTGTTTATTTGGCCATGGCACATGAAGATAACCATTAATAGCGTCTAACGCCGTTGATGAGCTCTCCTTGGGAGAGTGGCTGTAAAGGCCAATTGAACAAGTTTGCTGTACCGTTTTACCGCTTTATCAAAACCTTTAACCAATACGACGTTAAAAGTCGGGAGGAAAGATGGAAACTGTAGTTGGTCTAACCGCGATCGCTGTTGCACTGCTGATTGGCCTAGGCGCCTTGGGTACCGCTATTGGCTTTGGCCTGTTGGGTGGTAAGTTCCTGGAAGGCGCAGCGCGTCAACCAGAAATGGTACCAATGCTGCAGGTTAAAATGTTCATCGTTGCCGGTCTACTCGACGCCGTAACCATGATTGGTGTTGGTATCGCATTGTTCTTCACCTTCGCTAACCCGTTCTTGGCACAAGTTACCCAGTAATTCTCGCTTCGAGAATCACTGACAACGAACGAGTGAGGTGTTGGCGTGAACATTAATGCAACCCTGATTGGTCAGTCCGTTGCGTTCTTCATCTTTGTCATGTTCTGCATGAAGTTTGTATGGCCTCCGGTCATTACAGCAATGCGTGAACGGCAAAAGAAGATCGCCGATGGTCTTGACGCTGCCAGCCGTGCGACTCGCGACCTGGAACTGGCCCACGAAAAAGTTGGCCAGCAACTGCGCGAAGCAAAAACGCAGGCAGCTGAAATCATCGAGCAAGCCAAGAAACGCGGCACTCAGTTAGTAGACGAAGCCCGTGATCAGGCTCGCGTTGAAGCTGACCGTGTGAAGGCTCAGGCTCAGGCCGAAATCGAGCAGGAACTGAACGGTGTCAAAGACGCCTTGCGCGCCCAATTGGGTAGCTTGGCTGTCAGCGGTGCTGAGAAGATTCTGAGCGCGACTATCGACCAAAACGCTCATGCGGAGCTAGTTGCGAAACTGGCAGCCGAAATTTAAGCGAGGGCTATCATGGCAGAATTGACCACGTTGGCCCGACCTTACGCTAAAGCTGCTTTTGAGTACGCCCAAGCCAATCAGCAACTGACCCTCTGGTCTGAGCTGCTGGGTGTAGCTGGCGCGGTGTCGCAAGACGCCACGGTACAGCGCGTACTCAAAGCACCGCGTTTGACGAGTACAGATAAGGCCAGCACCTTTATTGAGGTGTGTGGTGACAAGTTCAGCGCTCAGGTGCGTAACTTCCTGACCATCGTTTCGGAAAACAACCGTTTGGAGTTGTTGCCAGAAATCGCCGCATTGTTCGATCTGTATAAAGCAGAGCAAGAACGTTCGGTAGATGTGGATGTTACCAGTGCCTTTGCACTGAACAACGAACAGCAAGACAAACTCGCCAAGGTTCTCAGTGCACGACTCGGTCGTGAAGTGCGTTTGCACGCTGCGGAGGATGCCAGCCTAATCGGTGGCGTCGTAATCCGTGCCGGCGACTTGGTTATCGATGGCTCAGTTCGCGGCAAACTCGCGAAATTGGCCGAAGCATTGAAATCTTGAGTTTGAAGGGGCAGCAGAGCAATGCAGCAACTCAATCCTTCCGAAATAAGTGAAATCATCAAGGCTCGCATCGAGAAACTCGATGTAAGTTCCCAAGCCCGCAACGAAGGCACTATCGTCAGCGTATCTGACGGTATTGTGCGGATCCACGGTCTCGCCGACGTTATGTACGGCGAAATGATCGAGTTCCCGGGTGGCGTCTACGGTATGGCCATGAACCTTGAGCGCGACTCTGTCGGCGCCGTGGTTCTAGGTGCTTACCAGTCGCTGGCTGAAGGCATGAGTGCTAAGTGCACCGGCCGCGTTCTAGAAGTACCGGTTGGTCCGGAACTGCTAGGCCGTGTGGTCGATGCGCTGGGTAATCCTGTCGACGGTAAAGGCCCTCTAAACAACGTCGCTACCGACGCAGTTGAGAAGGTTGCTCCGGGCGTGATCTGGCGTAAGTCGGTCGACCAACCTGTGCAAACAGGTTACAAGGCCGTTGATGCCATGATCCCGGTTGGCCGTGGCCAGCGTGAGTTGATCATCGGCGACCGTCAGATCGGTAAAACCGCTCTGGCGATCGATGCGATCATCAACCAGAAAAACAGCGGGATTTTCTGCGTATACGTAGCTATCGGTCAGAAGCAATCGACCATCGCTAACGTAGTGCGCAAGCTCGAAGAAAACGGCGCTTTGGCTAACACCATCATCGTTGCCGCCAGTGCTTCCGAATCTGCTGCGCTGCAATTTATTGCTCCGTACGCCGGTTGCACCATGGGCGAGTACTTCCGTGACCGCGGTGAAGACGCACTGATCGTTTATGACGATCTGTCCAAGCAAGCAGTGGCTTACCGCCAGATTTCCCTGCTGCTACGCCGTCCACCAGGTCGTGAAGCTTACCCAGGCGACGTGTTCTATCTCCACAGCCGTCTATTGGAGCGCGCTTCGCGTGTGTCCGAAGAGTACGTTGAGAAGTTCACCAACGGTGCTGTGACTGGTAAAACCGGTTCCTTGACCGCATTGCCGATCATCGAAACCCAAGCTGGCGACGTTTCCGCGTTCGTTCCGACCAACGTGATTTCGATCACCGACGGTCAGATCTTCCTTGAAA
>JBILAR010000076.1:0-16623 GCA_044354115.1 Pseudomonas sp.
TATTGCCGAGGGCGTGCGGAATAATGTGCTGGGCTCCTTGCATACCGCCCAAGCGGCAATTCGTGCAGGTGTTGAGCACTTTGTGCTGATCTCAACCGACAAGGCGGTGCGGCCAACCAATGTGATGGGTAGCACTAAACGCTTAGCCGAGATGACCTTGCAGGCCTTGAGTGCTGAGCCTGCGCCGGTTTTATTCGGCGATAAAGCGGCGGTTGCGCAGCTGAATAAAACCCGTTTCACCATGGTGCGTTTTGGCAATGTGTTGGGATCGTCGGGCTCGGTGATTCCGCTGTTTCGTGAGCAAATCAGTCGCGGCGGGCCGGTGACGGTGACGCACCCGAATATCACGCGCTACTTTATGACCATCCCGGAAGCTGCGCAGTTGGTGATTCAAGCCGGCGCCATAGGCCAGGGCGGCGATGTATTTGTGCTAGATATGGGCCAGCCGGTAAAAATTGCCGAGCTGGCCGAAAAGATGATTTTGCTGTCGGGTTTAAGTCTGCGCTCTGAGGTTAACCCGCATGGCGATATTGCCGTTGAGTTCACCGGCCTACGCCCCGGTGAGAAGCTGTACGAAGAGTTGTTGATCGGCGATGACGTAACGGCGACTGAACATCCAATGATCATGCGCGCTAATGAAGCCTGCCTGCCTTGGGCGGAGTTCAAAGCGGCGCTTGAGAAGTTAATGGCTGCGGTTGAGCAGGACGACTACGTGCGCGTGCGGCAATTACTGCGTGAAACCGTTAGCGGTTATGCGCCGGAAGGGGAAATTGTCGATTGGATTCATTCAAGGCAAAGCACGTTTAAATCTCAGTAATTATTGCGAGGCGACGCCCGCTGCTGATCGGTAAAAAAGCCCCGCAATCAAGGAGCACAACACATTGCGGGGCCGGTAAAACGCTATTTAAGCCAGTTGCGCCAGCAAGGCCTTAGCGGTGGCCTCGGATGAGGCGGGGTTTTGCCCGGTGATGAGATTGCCATCGACCACCACGTAGCTGGCCCACTCGGCGCCGTTTGAGTAGCTGCCGCCGTTAGCTTGCAGCATGTCTTCGACTAAGAACGGCACTATGTCGGTGAGGCCGACGGCGGCTTCTTCGCTGTTGCTGAAACCCGTTACGCGTTTGCCGTTAACCAAGAACTGGCCGTCGCTGCCCTTAGTGTGGCGAAAGATTCCGGGTGCGTGGCAAACCGCGCCGACCGGTTTACCGGCGGCATAGAAGGCTTCGATCAAGGCGATGGAATCTTGGTCTTCGGCTAAGTCCCAGAGTGGGCCGTGGCCACCAGGGTAGAAGATGGCGTCGTAGTCGCCGACCTGCATGTTGGCTAAAACTTGGGTATTGGCTAATGCGGTTTGGGCGGAAGCGTCAGAACGAAAGCGATCGGTGGCGGCGGTTTGCGCGTCAGGCTCGTCACTCTTTGGGTCCAGTGGTGGCTGGCCGCCTTTGGGCGAGGCGAGGGTGATCTCGGCGCCGGCATCTTTGCAACTGTAATAAGGTGCGGCGAATTCTTCGAGCCAGAAACCGGTTTTTTTGCCGGTGTCGCCGAGTTGATCGTGGGAGGTTAAAACCATCAATATTTTCATGTTATTCGCTCTGTGTGGGGGGAGGGATTAATCGTCGTTGCCGACGCGGATCACTAATTTGCCGAAGTTCTTGCCTTCCAGCAGGCCAATAAAGGCTTGCGGGGCGCTTTCCAGTCCATCTACTAGGTCTTCGCGATATTTGATTTGGCCGTTGGCCAGCCATTGAGTCATGTCGCGGGCGAACTCGTCGTAGCGATGGGCGTAGTCGTCAAAAATGATGAAGCCTTGAATCTTTAAACGTTTGGTCAGCACGGTGCGCATCAACAAGGCTAGCCGATCTGGTCCGTCAGCCAGGGCGGTATCGTTGTAGTGGGCAATCAGCCCGCACACCGGGATTCGCGCGGCGGTGTTCAGCAGCGGCAACACAGCATCGAATACCTTGCCACCGACGTTTTCGTAATAGATGTCGATACCCTTTGGGCAGGCCTGGGCCAGTTGCTCAGCAAAGTCCTCGACGTGATGGTCGAGGCACAGATCGAAACCTTGTACCTCCACGGCGTAGCGGCATTTCTCGGCGCCGCCTGCCACGCCGACTACGCGACAGCCCTTGAGCTTGCCGATCTGTCCAACTGTGGCCCCAACCGGCCCGGTAGCCGCAGCCACTACTAAGGTTTCGCCGGCCTTGGGTTTGCCGATGTCGAGCAGGCCCATGTACGCGGTGAAACCCGGCATGCCGAGAATGCCCAAGGCATAGGATGGATTGCTGGGGTTCGCGCCCAGTTTGGTCAGGCCAGTGCCGTCGCTGATGGCATAGTCTTGCCAGCCGCTGTAGGCCAGCAGCCAGTCACCGATGGCGTAGTCGGGGTGCTTGGAGGCGACTACCCGGCTGACGGTAGCGCCAACCATCACTTCATTCAGTTCGACGGCGGCGGCATACGAGGGGCCATCGCTCATGCGGCCGCGCATGTAGGGGTCGAGCGATAGATACACGCTGCGCAGTAACACTTGGCCCTCGGCGGGCTCTGGCAGTGGTTGTTGGTCGAGGTGAAAATTTGCGCTGGTCGGTGCGCCGTGTGGGCGGCTGGCCAATACGATGCGGCGGTTAATTTGCTTGCTTTGCGTCATGGGATTAGCTCCGGTGGGTGGCTTAGAGGCTGGCTTGCAGCACCAAACGGCTGGTGGCGATATCAATGTCGCGGTGCTCGCCGAGTGTGCTCATGCCGTGGCTCTCCAATTGCGCCAGCAGCGGGGCAATGATCGATTGGTCGAGCTGGTAATCGCTCAATCGGGTCTTCACGCCGAGCTCTTCAAAGAATGCGCGGGTCTGGCTGATGGCGGCATCAATGCGTTGTTCTTCATCGCCGTCACGCAGGTTCCATACCCGTTCGGCGTATTGCAGCAATTTGGCTCGCTTGGCCGTACGCCGTTGTTGCAGCATCGACGGTAGCAGCACCGCCAAGGTTTGCGCATGATCCAAGCCGTGCAGCACGGTCAGTTCGTGGCCGATCATATGGGTCGACCAGTCTTGCGGCACGCCGGCACCGATCAAGCCATTCAAGGCCATGGTGGCCACCCACATCAGGTTGGCGCGTACCTCGTAGTCGTGCGGTTGGCTAAGCGCCAGCGGACCTTGCTCGATGAGGGTTTGCAGCAGGCCTTCGGCGAAGCGGTCTTGTACTGGCGCATTCACCGGGTAGGTCAGGTATTGCTCGACCACATGTACAAAGGCATCGACCACCCCGTTGGCTACTTGCCGCTCGGGCAGGGTGAAGCTTTTACTCGGGTCGAGTATCGAGAAGCGCGGGAATAACAGGTTATTGCGAAACGGCAGTTTGGCTTGCAGCGCTAGGCGGGTGACCACGCCGCCGTTGTTCATTTCCGAGCCGGTGGCGGCCAGCGTTAGCACCGTGCCGATGGGCAATGCCTGAGTTACTTTTCGCCCGCCGCTGAGCAAAATATCCCAGGGCTCGCCGGCATAGTGGGCGGCTGCCGCGACGAATTTAGTACCGTCGATGACCGAGCCGCCGCCGACGGCGAGGAGGAAGTCGAGCTTCTCGCGGCGTACCAATTCGACCGCTTCCATGAGTTTTTCGTAGCTGGGGTTAGCTTCAATGCCGCCGAATAAATGCACTTGGCGGTTACCCAGCGCGCTCTGCACTTCGGCAAGGGTGCCCGTGCGCTGTGCGCTCTGCCCGCCAAACAGGACTAAAACCTTGGCCTCGGCGGGAATTAAGCGATCCAGTTCGGCAATTCGGCCCTTGCCGAAGCAGATATGGGTTGGGTTGTAAAAGTCGAAGTTAAACATCGGGGCATTTACTCCTAGAGAATCTGCTGGCTGCTGCGAGTTGATTATTTATTAGACCAGTCGTCTAGTCTTGTTGAAAAAAATACCCGCCAGTAAAGGCGGGTGGCTTTAACGTGTGTTTAACCGTGCAAAATCTGTTGAGTCATTTGCATTGCTTGCAGCATGGGTTGACTGGTGCGGTGCAGTTTGGCTAGCAAGCTGGCACCCAGCCATAGTTGATAGAGCATGGTGGCGGTGGCGCGGGCATCCAGTGCCGGCAGTGAAGCATCGGCTTGGCCTGCGCTTATGCAGCCGGCCAGTTGCGCGATGATCCGATCTGTACCGTCGCGCAGGGTGATGCGCATCGCTTCGGATAAATCCGCCACTTCGGCGCTAAGTTTAACCACCAAGCATTTTTGCTCGCTGCACGGGCCGCTGTAACCGGTCAGCCACTGCTGCCAGTAACTCATTAATCGCTCGCCAGCCGGCCGGCTGGGGTCGGCAAAACGTTGCTCGACGAGGTTCAGATAGGTACTGAAATAGTCTTCCAGCAGCGCTTGGCCATACAGTTCTTTGGATTTGAAATAGTGATAAAACGAGCCTTTCGGTACGCCCGCAGTGAGCAAAATTTCATTCAAACCAACGCCAGAGAAGCCCTTAGCGGCCATGATTTGGTGGCCGGTGTCGAGTAAATGCTGTCGGGTGTCGTCGTAAGAAGTCTTCATGGCGCTCAAGGTAAAGTAAAACTAGACCAGTCGTCTAGTGTTTTTTCTGCAGTATTTCGGCAGCGCCACTAGCGATGGGGGTTGGGTGGTTCTTCTGAGAAATAGATATTGACATATCTCGATATGGCGGTAATTATTTAAAGGGTCAGCGCTTGTGGTTGTTGGATTTAGCCGGATTTGTGCGGCTATCATCGGCAATAAGTCGCTAAAAAACAGAACTGAGCTTTATCGTCAGTTCACATTGCGTTCGCTAAAGTCTACGAACACATATCGATAAATCTAGATTTATAGGAATTAGTATGCAAATTTCGCCCCTGTTTAGCCCGGTAAGTCTCGGTCCCTTCACCCTAGAAAATCGTTTGGTGTTGCCGCCGCTGACCCGTTCGCGCAGTACCCAGCCGGGCAATGTGCCGAATGCCTTGATGGCGACTTATTATCGCCAGCGCAGCAGCGCCGGCTTGTTGATTACCGAAGGTATTCAGATTGAACCGCGTGGCCAAGGCTATGCCTGGACGCCGGGGATTCACACGCAGGCGCAAATTGACGGTTGGAAGCTGGTTACTGCCGCCGTACATGCCGAGGGTAAGCCGATTTTTGCCCAGCTTTGGCATGTTGGGCGGGTCTCGCATACGTCATTGCAGCCCAATGGCGACGCGCCAGTTGCGCCCTCGGCGATTGCCGCCAGCAATGTCAGTGTATTTATTGAAACGGGCCCCGGCACAGGTGCTTTGGCTGAACCTTCGCTGCCGCGTGAGTTGAGCACCACCGAAGTCAAAGAGTTGGTGCAACTGTATGCCCAAGCGGCGCGCAATGCGTTGGAGGCTGGTTTCGATGGGGTGGAGTTGCATTGCGCCAACGGCTACCTGGTCAATCAATTTATCAGCGCCCACAGCAATCAGCGCAGCGATGAATACGGTGGTTCATTAGCCAATCGGTTGCGGTTTTTGCAAGAAATTACTCAGGCTGTGGCTGACGTGGTGGGGGCTGATCGGGTCGGCGTGCGCTTCGCCCCGCTGTTTGTTAGCACCGATGAGGCGCGGGTGTACCTAGGTCTGGTGGAAGAAAATCCGCATGAGACTTACATCGAGGCGATCAAACTAATGGAGCAGATCGGCATCGCCTACGTGTCGTTGGCCGAAGCCGATTGGGACAGCGCGCCTGAGTTGCCAGAAACCTTTCGCGCTGCTGTGCGGGGTAATTTTAGCGGCTTGCTGATGTATGCCGGCAAATACTCAACTGAGCGCGCTGACAAGGTTCTGAACGCCGGTTGGGGCGATCTGATTGGCTTTGGTCGTTGGTTTATTGCCAACCCCGACTTGCCCGCGCGCCTGCTTAACCAGTGGCCCTTGAACCCGTTGGATGCTAGCAGCATGTACGGTGGCACTGAGCTGGGCTACAGCGATTACCCGCGCTATCAGCCGCAGACCATCGAGGCTTAACTCTGCTTTAGCTTGGCCGTCTGACGTTGCGTGCGCCCTTTAAGGCGTACGCGGCGCGGCTTAGGCTGGCACTGTTAGCTGGATCGGCATATCTTGATATCTAGAATCAATCATTTGAGCCGCAGCAATGAATTTTGATCTTAATGAAGCCTTAAAGGCGCTGGCCAATCCGACTCGTTTGCAGATTATGAATTGGCTGAAAGACCCGCGTAAGCACTTCCCCAGTCAAGAGGCCGATCCTGAGCAGATCGGCGTTTGCGTGAGTATTATTCAAGAGAAAGTTGGGCTGTCGCAGTCCACCGTCTCGTTGTACCTGACCGCGCTGCAGCGGGCGCAGTTGGTCAGCTCCCAGCGCATCGGCCCTTGGACCTATTACAAACGCAACGACGCCAGCCTTAAATTGTTCGCCAGCTTGCTTGAGCAAACTCTTTAAAGCGCTTTTGACTGTTTGCTGGGCGCTGGCAGCGGCGGTCACCTGTGTGCAGGCTATGCCTTAAGAGATATGGTCTTGCGCGCCACGGGCGTTACAGTGCAAGCCATGACTTTGCTCAATTTTATGAGGCGTAGCGATGAATATTACTGAGTTTGCCGACCTGCTCACGGCGGCCGAGGGCCAAGCCGAGCCGCAGCGTTTGTTATTGGTGTTTGTCGCCGCTGAATTGCCCGAGGATGCCACCGAGGCCGAGGTGCAGCGACATGCTGAGCAACAGGGCGGCTCACTGCGCCCGGTGCTCTGCGTGGACAAATTGCCGCGTGAGCTGGCTGATTTTAATGCCTTGCTGGCCGAATCCGAGCGCACCGGGATTAACTGGGACTTGGTATTTGCCGCCGGCTTGTCTGGCCGTGGTGGCGTGGAGCCGAGCAGTGACGAGGCCGAACAGCCGTTGAAAATGATGGTCGGCGCGATTGAAACCGGCAGCGTCAGCAACTTTTTGGCCTTCGACCGGGCCGGACATTCGGTGTCGTTTTACTGAGTTGCTTGGCGCGGCTGCTACTTTTGCCCGCGCCAACTTTTGCCTCTACCTCTTTGGATGTAACCGCATGGCGGGCGTTAAGGCGCTGGCACGGGCGGCTGCACGGGTGTTTTATGTCGTTTGAGCAAGCGCCGCAGGTGCTGACGCATTTGGATAGTAAAGGCCGCGCGAGCATGGTCGATGTCGGTGACAAGCCGCTGACCAGCCGGGTAGCGGTGGCTGAGGCGCGGGTGCGGATGTTGCCCAGCACCTTGCAGATGATCGTGCAGGGCGGCCATCCCAAGGGCGATGTGTTTGCCGTGGCACGCATCGCGGGTATTCAAGCGGCGAAGAAAACCGCCGAGCTGATTCCGCTCTGTCATCAGCTATTGCTCAGCAGCATTAAACTCGAGTTGCAGGCCGAGGGGCAGGATGCGGTGCACATTACCGCCACCTGTAAAGTGGCCGGCCAAACCGGGGTGGAGATGGAAGCGCTGACCGCCGCCAGCGTCGCCGCGTTGACCATTTATGACATGTGCAAGGCGGTCGATCGCGGCATGCAGATCGAGCAAGTACGGCTGTTAGAGAAACTCGGCGGCAACAGCGGACATTATCTGGCGGATGCGCCGGCGGGCAGTGCCCATGCTTAGCCTGCAGTACTTTGCCCGCTACAGGGAAACCCTCGGCATGGATGGCGAGCGGCTGGAGTGGAGCGCCGGCTTTACTAGCTTGGCTGAGTTGCGCCAGCAGTTGATCGCCCGTGGCGGCGTGTGGCAGGTGTTGGCCGAGCAGAACCTAATGTGCGCGCGAAATCAGGAGTTGTGCAGCCTGAGTGAGCCGTTGTGCGATGGTGATGAAGTGGCGTTTTTCCCCACCGTGACTGGCGGGTAGGGCGCTTGGCGTTCGGCTCGCCGGACGTGGGCGTAGGCTGTACTCGCCGGAGGCAGTGCGGCATGGGTGGCGTGGTGTATGGTTTTCGGTTTTTGTGTCGTGGCCTGTCGGACTGTTCGCTGCGCTCCTGAGTCCAACCTACGTCGGACGTCCGATTTACGCTTGGCAGACGACCGGTGTCTGCTTTGCGTGAGCTACCCGTGGACAGGGTTAAGCGTTGATTAAACCTTAGTAGCTGACCGCCTACCTCTATAGGGGAATAGGTCTGGGGCGGTGCTGGCGTGCAGGCTGTGGAGAATTTTCCAGCTGAGGTTTCGCGCATGTCGCATCTTGCCCAATCGAGCTTTCAGGCCCTTCGCATTGCCGTACTCACGGTCAGCGATACTCGTACTCTCGACACCGATAGCTCCGGTCAAACCCTGATCAGTCATCTAGAAGAAGCCGGCCATGCGCTGGCGGCGCGGGCGATTGTGATCGACGATATTTACCAGATCCGCGCTCAGCTTTCGCAGTGGATAGTCGACCCGCTGGTTCAGGTGGTGCTGGTCACCGGCGGCACTGGTTTTACCGCTCGCGACAATACCCCGCAGGCGGTCGTGCCCTTGCTCGACAAGCATGTCGAGGGTTTCGGTGAGTTGTTCCGGCAAGTTTCGGTACTGGAAATCGGCACCTCCAGTTTGCAGTCGCGGGCGCTGGCCGGCTTTGCCAACAGCACATTGATTTGTTGCTTGCCCGGCTCGCCGAATGCCTGTCGCACCGGCTGGCAAAAGATTCTTGGCGAACAGTTGGATAGCCGCACGCGGCCGTGCAATTTCGTCCCGCACCTGAAAGCCTTGCCCGAGCGCCCGGTGGCGGCCTGCGAGTCACGCGCATGAGCGGCTGTGGTTGCGACGGGCACGATCTGCACCCGGTCGATCAGGTCATCGAGCACTTATTGAGTCGCGCACCATTACCGCCCAAGGTCGAGTCGGTGGCGCTTCAGGCGGCCCTCGGCCGGGTACTGGCGGTTGACGTGTCGGCGCCCAGCGATGTGCCGGCTTGGGACAATAGCGCCATGGACGGCTACGCCTTGCGCGCCGCCGACCTGCCGATTGAGGGTGGTTTTTTACCCTTGGCTGGGCGGATTGCGGCCGGCGATAGCGCACAAACGCCGCTTTTAGGGGGGCATGCGCTGCGCATCTTCACCGGCGCACCCTTACCGCCGGGCGCCGACAGCGTGGTCGCCCAAGAAGACTGCCGCGCCGAGGGCAGTGGCGTGTGGCTGCCGGCGGTCAAGGTGGGTGCCCATGTGCGTGGGCAAGGCGAGGAGTTGCGCAGTGGCAGTTTGTTGCTGACTGCCGGGCAGTGGCTACGGCCGCAAGAAATCGGTTTGCTGGCCAGCATCGGTATGGCTCAGGTGCCGGTGTATCGCCGCTTGCGGGTGGGTTTACTCAGCAGTGGTGACGAGTTGCGCGAGCCGGGGCAAACCCTCGCGCCGGGGCAGATCTACAACGCCAATCGCTTCAGCTTGGGCGCGGTGCTGCGCAGCTTGGGGCTGGAGGTCCACGACTACGAGGTGATGGCCGATGACCTGGCCGCCAGTCGCGATGCCCTGAGCTTGGCCGCGTCTGAGTGGGACATGCTGCTGACCTCCGGCGGCGTTTCGGTCGGTGAGGAAGACCATCTCAAACAGGCGATTCGCGAACTGGGCCAATTGCACCTGTGGCGCTTGGCGATTCAGCCGGGCAAGCCCTTGGCCTTTGGTGAAGTGGGCGGCAAGCCGTGGCTCGGCTTGCCGGGCAATCCCGCGGCGGCGCTGATTACCGCGCTGATCGTGGCAAGGCCATTTTTGCTGCGCGCCCAAGGCCGTACAGCCGTGATGCCGCAAGCGTTGCAACTAAGCGCCGGCTTTAGCTGGCCGAAAGCCCGGCCGCGCCGGCAATATCTGCGTGCTCGGCTAGAGGCCAATAGCGCCGGCCAGCTGGAGGTGCAACTGCACCCGCAACAAGGCTCGGCGATGCTCAGTTCGGCCTGCTGGAGTGATGGCTTGGCGGTGATTGAAATCGGTCAGACTTTGCAAGCGGGCGAGACTGTGAGCTACCTGAGCTTTGCTGAACTGTTGCATTAACCACCCGTCCGCTTGGGCCGTGCGCGCATCGGTCGCAGTTTGTCGGCGTGCGCCGTTGATATTGATCAAGGTGGCGACATACGCGCGGTTCTAGAGTCGGCCGCTGAATTGATCGACCCACTGGCGGCGCGCCTAATCGGTTACTTGTCTAGGAGTACAGCATGCAATTGGTTTGCCCTGCGGGCAGTTTGACCGCGTTGAAAGCGGCGGTACGGCAAGGTGCGGATGCGGTGTATGTGGGCTTTCGCGACGACACCAATGCGCGGCATTTTGCCGGGCTTAATCTGGATGAAAAACAGCTGCAGAGCGGCCTTGAATTGGTGCGCCAAAATGGCCGCCAGTTGTATATCGCGGTTAATACCTATGCCCGCGCCGACGGTTGGGCGCGCTGGCAACGGGCGGTCGATCACGCCGCCGAGCTGGGCGTGGATGCCTTGATTGCCGCCGATCCGGGCGTGTTGGCCTACGCCAGTCGGCGCCATCCACAGCTGAATTTGCACCTCTCGGTGCAAGGCTCGGCAACCAATGCGGCGGCCTTGAATTTCTTTTACGAGCGTTACGGTATTCGCCGTGCGGTGTTGCCGCGGGTGTTGTCGCTGGCGCAGGTCAAGCAACTGGTGGGCAAAACCCCGGTGCCGATCGAGGTGTTTGCCTTTGGCAGCCTGTGCATCATGGCCGAGGGCCGCTGCCACCTGTCGTCGTACTTGACGGGGGAGTCGCCGAACCTCTGTGGCGTGTGCTCGCCGGCCAGTGCCGTGCGTTGGACGGAGGAGGCAGACGGCCTAAGCTCGCGGCTCAATGGCGTGCTGATCGACAAATACGCCGAAGGCGAGGCCGCCGGTTATCCAACCCTGTGCAAGGGCCGCTTTATGGTCGATGGCCAGCGTATGCACGCCCTGGAAGAACCCACCAGTTTGAACACCATTGAGCTGATCCCAGAATTGGTCAGCATGGGCGTAGCGGCGGTGAAAATCGAAGGTCGCCAGCGCAGCCCCGCCTATGTGGAGCAAGTCACCCGGGTCTGGCGCGCCGCCTTGGATGCTTACCAAAAAGCACCACAGCAATTTAGCGTCGCCCCGGACTGGCGCGACGCTTTGGCGGCGGTTTCCGAAGGCAGCCAAACCACGTTGGGCGCTTATCACCGCGCTTGGCAGTAAGGCCAATTTTAGCTGAGGAAGATCTGATGCAATTAACCCTAGGGCCGGTACTCTTTGCTTGGCAGCGGCCACAGCTATTGGATTTTTATGCCGAGATGGCCAGCCAGCCGCTGGACGTTATCTATCTCGGTGAGACGGTGTGCAGCAAGCGCCGCGCCTTGTCGCTGGACGATTGGTTGGGGCTGGCGCGGGATTTACGCGAGGCCTGCAAAGCCGAAATAGTGCTCAGTGGCCTGACCTTACTGGAGGCCGGCTCGGAGCTGTCGAGCCTGCGCCGCCTGTGCGACAACGGCGAGCTGATGGTCGAGGCCAATGATCTGGGCGCCGTGCAGTTTTTGGCCGCCAAGGGCGTCGGCTTTGTCGGGGGCGCGGCGCTGAATATTTACAACGGTTATGCGCTGGCCGAACTCACCGCCTGCGGTCTGCAACGTTGGGTGCCGCCGGTGGAGTGCTCGGCCGAGCTAATCCGCCAGGCGCGGGCGCAGTATTTGGCCTTGCCGGATGTCGCGCCGTTACCGCAGATTGAGGTGTTTGCCTATGGCCATCTGCCGCTGGCCTATTCGGCCCGCTGCTTTACCGCCCGGGCACTGAATAAGCCCAAAGATGATTGCGAAATTTGCTGCCAAAACTATCCCGAAGGTATGCCGGTATTGAGCCAAGAGGGCGCACCCTTGTTTACCTTAAATGGCATTCAGACCATGTCGGCCAGTGTGCATAACCTGCTGGCCGATTACCCATCGCTGCAAGCCAGTGGCGTCGATCTGCTGCGGCTCAGCCCACGCGCGCAAGGCATGGGCGAGGTGATCGCCGCCTTCGATGCAGTGCGCCAAGGCGCTTTAGCACCACTGGCGGTCGAGGGCTGCAACGGTTACTGGCATGGCCGCCCGGGCATGCTACGGGCCGAGGAGTTGGGGGTATGTTGAGTCCTGCCGGATTGCTCTTGCGCGGCGCCAGTCGCTGCTTGCCACTCACCCGCCACGTGCCTTTTGTGATCCAGCGCTTGGCCTTGCAGCAAAGTCTTAATCGTCTGTTTGCCGTGCCGGTGGCTGACGGTGCCTTCGATATTTTGCGCGATCGCTGGTTGTGCCTGAAGGTCCGTGACTTGCAGTTGCAGTGGTTTCTGACCTGCACCGATGCCGGCTTGCAGGTGGCCGCGCGGGCACCGGCGCAGGTCAGTATCAGCGGTAACTGGAGCGATTTTTTACTCTTGGCCAGCCGCCAAGAAGACCCCGACACCCTGTTCTTTCGCCGCCGGTTAGTCATCGAGGGCGACACCGAGTTGGGCCTAGCCATTAAGAACTTGCTCGACAGCCTCGACCCCGATGACTTGCCTCCGTGGTTCTGGACAGTCTTGCAGCGGCTCGGGCAAGAGCAGAAGCTGCGCGCGGCCAACTGAGTTTGCTGGGTAGGGCGGGTGCAACCCGCAAGATGGCAAGATGGCAAGATGTTGAGTCGATCGGCTGCTGCCGCATGATTTTGTGTCGGATGATGCGGGTTTCACCCGCCCTACGAGGCTGGGTAGGGTGGGAAACTGCGCAGCATTTCCCACCGGCTTTGCCTCGGATTCGCGTTCTTTTTTGAGTGATTCAGTGGTTGGTTAAACCGTGGTGGGCAAGCTGCGCGTTGCCCACCCTACGCATTGCCCGTCCTTGGTTTAACTTGCTTAGCCCGGATGCCCGTCCGGGCGTGGTTGGCAGAGCAGCGGGGCGTAGTGCCAGACGAACAAACCGAAGGCGATGATCCAGCAAGCCGCTGCGATCCACAGTGCTGCTTGTGGCCAGATGCCAACCAAAAATACCCGCACCGCCGCGCCGGCATTCAGCAGGGCGAAGGCCCACGGCATGGCTTGATGGGTTTTCAGGTCGCGGCCGGTGTGGCCGAGGCTGACGCGGGCGATCATGGCCAAAATCAAGCCACTCATGCCGCCAATCGACAGGGCATGTAACGAGGCGCTGGGGCTGCTGAGCAGGCCCAGTTGCCAGAGGGCTAAACCCAGCGCCGCCAGCACCATCCAAGCAAAGGCCAGATGCAGCGACCAGAGCAAGTCGACCCGCCAGATACCACGGTCATGCCAGCGCAGCAAACGGACTAAATGGCCCAGACCAAAGGCGGCGAAGGGCAGCGCCAGCCACGGGCTCGGCTGCAGCGCCAAGCCGCTGGCCAATAGCACGGCCAGTAACAGGCCACAGGCCAATAGGCTTTTATCCAGCCACACCCAGGCTTTGACGCCCTCGATCCGGCGCAGGCCGCGCTGGGTGAAGAATGGGATTACCCGCCCGCCGATCAGGCCCATAAGGGTCGCTACCAGCCAGAGTGCGGCATAGGCGGCTTGCCGTTGTAGGCCATCATTGCCGGCCGCCAAGCCATACAGCAGCAGGCAATTGGCCGCGGCCAGCAGCAGCAATACCGCGACTATCGGGTAGTTACTCTGCTGGCGAGCGCGCCACAATTGCTGGGCCATTAAGCCGGAAAAAATAAATAAGAACACCGCCTCCAGTGGCAGCAAAAAGGGCAGCGGCAGGTTGATCAGCCAACCGATGCGTGCCGCCAGCCACAGGCCGGCGAGGGCCATCAGTGGTTTGCCGCTGAGGCCCGGTTGGCCGGTCCAGTTCTGTACGGCAGTGAGCAAAAAGCCGGCAATAATCGCCACGCCAAAGCCAAACAGCAGCTCATGTCGGTGCCACGCCAGCCAGCCGCCAGTCGGTTGCCAACTGCCAAGCAAACCATTGAGTGCGGCTATCCACAGGCCAATGGCAAGTACGGCAAAGCCACTGCCGGCCAAGAAGAACGGGCGAAAGCCTAAGCGCCATATTGGCGGGATTTGCAGTGCGGTGCGCCGATCGAGTACCTGCATGGCGAATGTCCTTACCTAAAATAGAAAACGATTTAACTAAACGCGGTGCCGAGCATTTTCGCCCCGGCTATCGCCAATACCAAGGCCAAGAGTTTGCGCAACATCGGGCTGGCTAAACGCTTGCTGCCAAACTCCGCCCCCAGCCAACCACCGAGTACGGCGGCCAGCGCCCAGTAGGGCAAGTTGCTGGGCAAGGTCAGCCCTTGGCTGCTGAATAGGCCAAGTAAACCGGCGCAGGAGTTAACCAAAATAAACGCCGCCGCCACCCCGGAAATCACCCGCAAATGTGCCCAGCGATACAGCAATAGAATCGGACTAAGGAAAATTCCGCCACCGACCCCTGTTAAGCCCGAGAGCAACCCGAGGCCTGCGCCAAGCGCCAGCAAGAGTGCGATCTGTGGGGTAACCAGCGGGCTGTCAGCCTGTTGGCTGGGGGCGATTATCGAGCGCCACGCGGCATACAGCAGCACCAGCCCCACCAGCGGCTTATAAAAATGCCCAGGTAGCACCAGCGCGCCACCCAGATAGGCCATGGGCACGGCGGTAATCGCCAGCGGCCAAAACAACCGCCAGGAAAACGCCCCTGCTCGGTAAAATTTGTAGGTGGCAATGGAGGCGACCAACACATTGAGCATCAGTGCCGTCGGCTTCATCACCTCGGGGGCAATGCCGGCCAAGGCCATGACCGCGATATAGCCCGAAGCGCCGCCATGGCCGACTGAGGAATAGAGCACGGCAGCAACAAAAATCAGCGCGCTGAGGAGGAGGGTGCTGAGTTCGGCATTCATTTAAATCTAGAGCTCGCTGGTGTGTGGTTGGCGCCGACGACGTTAGCCGTCGGCACCGGAGGGGCACCATGATAATCAGCAAAGTTGACCGCCGCGACCATTACTCTGGCGCACTACCTCTAATGGGGCAGTGACGCCGGCGGTTGGGTTTGGGTTTGCAGCAACTCGGTATACGCCTGGGTCAAGGTTTGCATTTGTTGTAACAGCGTTTCGCTAACGGGCAGATGCTGATTGTTGGGTTTGCAGTAGCTCGGTATACGCCTAGGTCAAGGTTTGCATTTGCTGTAATAGCGTTTCGCTAACGGGCAGATGCTGATTGTTGGGATTGCAACAGCTCGGTATAGGCCTAGGTCAAGGTTTGCATTTGCTGTAACAGCGTTTCGCTAACGGGCAGATGCTGATTGTTGGGTTTGCAGCAGCTCGGTATACGCCTGGGTCAAGGTTTGCATTTGTTCTAACAGCGTTTCACTGGTGGTGCTGATCAGCGTTGGCACAAAACGGTCTTGATCCGACAGTTGAAAGCCACTGCGGGAGAACTGCCACTGTGCCTGCGCCTTGGCCAGCAATGCGCTAATTTCGGCGTTGTTTTGCGGGGCTTGCTGCAAGGTGTTTAGCGCTTGGTCGAACTCGTTAACGCTGTGGCTAAAGTTGTCGCGCAGGGTGGGCTCTGGCAGGCGCCAACTTAAGGCGATATAGAACATGGCGATGCGCTGGCTGAGCATGCGTTGCCGCCCGCTGCGGTTGATTAGTTGGTTGCCAGCGTTACCACTGTGGCTTTCGATCAAGCTGACGGTCTGCTCAAGGTGCGCCAATAACTGTTCGGCCAGGGTTAATAACGCCATGGCCTGAGCTTTGTTGGGCGGGCTCAAGGCGAGGCTGCGGTAGCCTTGCCAAAGCGCGTCGTCTTGGGCCAGCGCGGCTTTAATTTGCGCTGTTGGCGCGTAGCTGCTGAGTGCCTGTTGATTGTCTGCAAACAGCGCCAAGCTCTGATCGAGTTGCTGGTTGGCAACGTCTGGACGTATTTGGCTACCGAGCATCAGGTAGTTTTTTGCGATACGCATGCTGAGCATGCGCTGCATGCCTGAGATATTGACTGCTTGTGCATCGTTGAGGTTGGCGTAGCTGGGTAGGCACACCAATAAGCTTAAAATTAAAAGTGCCGAGGGCAGTAACGCGCGTCGCATGTAATGGTTCCTTAAATGCACACGCAGGCAAACCCGCTACTGCGTGTGCAGTGGCGTGCTTGCCTGCGTGAGAGTGGACTAGCGGTTTGCCGACTTATTTACAGCCAGCAGGCAAACCGCGGTTGCCGTTACGGCTATAGGTAGGTGTATTGCAGTTGCAGCCAGAACTTCTGGGTGTCGACGTTGCTGAAGCTGCTAATCGAGTTATCAGCCGAGTCGTAGTTGGCGTACTTAGCCAAGGCCACTAAGCCTTTAACCCCTGGAATTGGATGACCGTACGAGAGGTTCAGCTCCTCACCGTAGTTGGTGCTGTTTTCCCGCGCCGAGTAGTCGTGGTAGACCGCTTGCACAGTGCCGCCCAACAGGGGTGCGGTAGCGCCCAGGTACATGTCTTCAATACCGTCGGTAGGGGTGGTCAGAAATACGTCTTACCTTGCTGCTGCCGTCGTCACTGCCGCCGAGCACTTCGTAGCCGGCTTTTAGGCCGATGGTGGCGACTGTGTAGCCCAGTTCAGCCAGATAGTAGTTGCTGTCTAGATCGTTGGGGTTGTCGCCATAGTCGCTCTGCTGGGCGTATTCGGCCGCGTAGGTGAAGCCCGAAATAACCCCATTCAAACGCAGGCCGGTGGTCTGGCTGGACAACGTGCCCTCAGCCGATGCGGCGTTGGTGGCAATGTTGTCTAGGTCGAGCAGGTAGCTATAACCGGTCACGGTCAGCT
>JBILAR010000150.1:0-5714 GCA_044354115.1 Pseudomonas sp.
GGTTTGCACCAGCGCGGCAAAACCTGCCAGCACTAGAGTCACAGCACCGACGATGCCGACCAGTTCAAGCACATCGGGTGCCAGTAAGAACAAACCGTTGGTCCTGGCTATCAGGTAGACCCCTGCGGTCACCATGGTTGCGGCGTGGATCAGTGCGGAAACCGGTGTTGGGCCGGCCATGGCATCAGCCAACCAGGTTTGCAGTGGCAGTTGCGCGGATTTACCCACCGCACCACCGAGCAGCATTAAGGTGGCCAGTTCGATCCAGAAATCGCCAGCGGCGAATTTTTGCGGAGCGAGCACCAGCATTTCTTGAATGTTCAGGGTGCCCAATTGCTGGAACAAAATGAACAAACCAATGGCCATAAAGACGTCGCCGATGCGGGTGACGATAAAGGCTTTAAGGGCCGCATTGCCGTTGTTGCGATTGCTGTAATAAAAGCCGATTAGCAGGTAGCTGCACAGCCCCACGCCTTCCCAGCCGAAGTACAGAAATAACAGGTTATCGCCGAGCACCAGAAACAACATGCTGGCAATAAACAGGTTGGTGTAGGCAAAGAAACGCGAGTAGCCGGCCTCACCACGCATGTACCAAGAGGCGAACAGGTGGATTAGAAAGCCGACGCCGGTTACCACTCCCAGCATGGTCAGCGACAGGCCGTCCAGATACAGAGTGAAGTTGGGCGCAAAACCATCGACCGACATCCACTGCCAGAGTACTTGGGTATAAGCGCCGCCTTCGGGTGGGGCGACGTTGAACTGCCAAATAATCCAAGCACTGGTGAGTGCCGATAAGCCGACCGAGCCAACGCCAATCAGTGCTGACAAGTTCTCTGAGAAACGCCCGCGGGAGAACGCTAATAGGCAAAAGCCCAGTAGCGGGAACAGGAAGGTTAAAAATAGTAAGTTCATCCGCGCATCTCGCTAGCAGCGTCGATATCGAGGGTGTTAAAACGCCGATACAGTTGCAGCAAAATTGCTAAGCCAATACTGGCCTCCGCGGCTGCCAGCGTAATCACCAGAATAAACATGACTTGCCCGTCGGGCTGTCCCCACCGACTGCCCGCCACGATAAAGGCCAAGGCGGCGGCATTCATCATGATTTCCAAACTCATCAATACGAACAAAATATTGCGCCGCACCATCAGGCCAACCAAGCCCAGACAAAACAGCACGCCAGCGATGGCCAAGCCGTGCTCCATAGGAATTGCATACATAATTATTCGTTCGCCTCGTGTCGGCCGAGGTGGAAGGCAGCTACTAGAGCGGCCAGCAGTAACATTGAAGCCAGTTCAACCACTAATAGATAAGGGCCGAATAAACTGATGCCCACTGCTTTGGCATCTACGGTGGTTAAGCCAAGGGCTGCACCACTTTGGTTGCCAAATAGCACATAGAGCATTTGAGCGAGCAGGGCCAGCGACATCATTGCTGGCCCCCCCCAAATACCGGGCGTCATCCATTGGCGCTCTTGTGCGCTGGCGGCGGGGCCTAAGTTGAGCATCATCACCACGAAGACGAACAGCACCATGATCGCACCGGCGTAAACGATGATTTCAAGTACGCCAGCAAAGGGCGCGCCAAGGCTGAAAAACATCATCGACACCGCCAGCAGCGAGACGATCAGATAGAGCAGGGCGTGTACCGGGTTGGTGTTGGTGATCACCCTTAAGGTGGCCATCACCGCGACGCCGGCGGCAAAATAGAAAGCGAATTCCATCGTTTTTCCTTAAGGCAGCAGGCTTTTAACGTTAATCGGCTGGGCTTCGTTTTGCGCAGCCCCTTTAGGTTTTCCAGCGATTGCCATGCCGGCAACCCGGTAAAAGTTGTAATCCGGATTCTTGCCCGGCCCAGAGATCAGCAAGTCTTCTTTCTCGTAAACCAAGTCTTGGCGTTTGAAGTCGGCCATTTCAAAATCAGGGGTTAGCTGAATCGCGGTGGTTGGACAAGCTTCTTCACACAGGCCACAAAAAATGCAGCGCGAGAAGTTAATCCGGAAGAACTCGGGATACCAGCGGCCGTCTTCGGTTTCTGCTTTTTGCAGCGAGATACAACCGACTGGGCAGGCGACTGCGCAAAGGTTGCAGGCCACACAACGCTCTTCACCGTCGGGGTCGCGGGTCAGGACGATGCGGCCGCGATAGCGCGGCGGCAGATAGACCGCTTCTTCCGGGTACTGCAGGGTGTCGCGTTTGCGAAAGGCGTGGGAAAACACCATCACCATACTGCGCAGCTGGGTGTAGGTGCCGTAGAGAATATGCAGGATGTATTTGAGCATGGTTATTGTCCTGCACTAAGCAGCACTAGGGCCGCAGTTACCAACAGGTTAATCAGGGTCAGAGGCAGGCAGAATACCCAGCTAAAGGTCATCACTTGGT
The DNA here is from genome assembly GCA_044354115.1 of Pseudomonas sp. Lineage (GTDB taxonomy): Bacteria > Pseudomonadota > Gammaproteobacteria > Pseudomonadales > Pseudomonadaceae > Aquipseudomonas. The sequence continues at coordinate 2,379 of JBILAR010000150.1, forward strand.
CATAGCGTGGGCGCGGAATAGAGGCGCGCAGCAGGATGAAAATCATGATGAAAAAAGCAGTTTTCAATGCAAACCAAACAAAGGGAATCGACGGCAGTAAACCGAAAGGGCCATGCCAGCCACCGAAGAATAACGTCACCAGCAGCGCGGAAATCAACACAATGCCGACGTATTCGCCGACGAAAAACATGCCCCATTTCATCCCGGCATATTCGATGTGATAACCGTCGGCCAGTTCTTGCTCGGCCTCGGGTTGATCGAAAGGGTGGCGGTGGGTCACCGCTACACCGGCGATAAAGAAGGTACAAAAGCCAATGAACTGCGGAATGATGAACCACAGGTTTTGTGCTTGGTATTCGACGATGTCGCGCAGATTAAAGGAGCCGGCTTGCGCCACTACCCCCATCAACGACAGGCCCATAAACACTTCATAGGAAATGGTCTGGCCGGATGCGCGCAAGCTACCGAGCAGAGCGAACTTGTTATTACTCGCCCAGCCAGCGAACAGCACCGCGTACACGGTTAAACCTGCCATGGCGAAGAAAAACAACAAGCCGATGTTCAGATCCGCCACGCCCCAGGTCGGGGTAATCGGCACCACGGCAAAAGCGATTAGCAAGGTGCTGAAGGCCACTATCGGTGCGATGGTGAAGATCATCTTGTCGGCGAACGGCGGCGTCCAGTCTTCCTTGAAGAACATCTTGACCATGTCGGCCGCGATTTGGAATGCACCAAAGGGGCCGACCCGATTCGGACCGTAACGGTCTTGCCAGAGCGCCAGCAAGCGTCGCTCAACCCAGCTTAGGAGAGCGCCGCAGATCACCACCGAGAGCAAGATGATCACGGCTTTGACCATCGCCCACAGGATGTCGAGCAAGTCGGGAGTCAGCCAACTCATAGTGCGGCCTCCTGCAAGTCTTTGGCGAACTGACCAAACAGCACGGCCGGAATGCCGCTCAAACCAACAGGCAGGCCAACCACGCCAAGGCTTAGGTTGTCGTCGATGATCAGCGGTAAACGTAGTGTTGTTGCACCGATTTTCAGGCTAAGCAGTGCGCCGTCGTTAACCCCCAGTTTGTCAGCTTCCGCTTTAGCCATGGCTACATAGGCTTGTGGCATACGTGCTTGCATTGGCTCTGCGCGGGCCGAGGTTTCCTCACTGCCAAACAGGTGATAGAGCGGCACGACTTGCCAGTGACCTGCGGCCGGTGCGAATGGCCCCGGCACGCTGCTGAACCAGTTCAGGCCATCACCCTTAGGCTCTATCAAACGTGTGCCAGGGTCGCCGGCACGCAGATGGCCACCGACTTCGTCTTGGAATTTGTTCCACGCTTGCGGTGAGTTCCAACCTGGTGCCCAGGCGAAAGGTACTTGTTGGCGCGGTTCGGCGGCGCCTGAGTAGCCTTCCATGGAGAACGCCAAAGCGCTGTCTTGGTCTTGCGGAGTACGGGGTTCATGCACACTGATATTGGCGCGCATCGAGGTGCGGCCGCTGTACCGTAGCGGGGCGCGGGCCAATTTCAGCCCCTTGATGCGAAACGCGGCAGTAGGCGCAGCGTCAAGGATGCCAGCCAAGTCAGTGTGTGCCGCCGCGCAAGCAGCAGTGACCTGATCGAGCTGGGTCCAGTCCACCGGTTTGTGACGCAGCGTGCTGTGCAGTGCATGCAACCAGCGCCAGCCTTCGCGAATCAATATAGTGTCGTCGTAATACGACGGCTCATAGACTTGGAAGAAGCGCTGCGCGCGGCCTTCCTGGCTGACTAAGGTGCCATCGCCTTCGGCAAAGCTGGCAGCCGGTAACAGCAAGTCGGCACGCGCGGCAGTTGGCGTGTGCTGGTGATCAAGCACAATCAGGGCTTTTGCAGCGTGCAAGGCGGCATCTACCAGCGCGCTGTCGGCGCGGCGATACAGATCGTTTTCTAGCACCAACAGCGCATCGGCCTTGCCGTCGATGAGGCATTGCAGGGCTGCTTCAACTGAGTCGCCTTGGGCCTTATTAGTCAGCAGCGCTACACCTAGGCTGTTGGCCTCGGCTACCACCAGGTTAATGGAGGCGTTCTTTTCCCGCTGCTTCAGCGCTTTGGCAATGTTGGCGGCGGCTTGCAAGATGGCCGGCGAACCGAGCGAGGCGCCCGAGACTATTAACGGCCGCTGGGCGCTGACTAAGGCGTCGGCAATCCGCTGCGCCAGAGCTGCAGCTTCAGCGTCGAGGTTGGCCACTGCCGGTGAGCTGGCATCAATCGCATGAGCCACGGCAAAGCCCAAGCGGGCGAGGTCGTCGGTGGCGGCGTGTACGCATTCTTCGGCGATATCATCGAGCTTGGTCGCGGTTACGCTGGCAATAAACAGCGGATGCAATGCGTGCTGGCCGATATTTTGTACGGCGGCGTCCAGCCACGGCTGCACTTTCATCGCCTCAGCCATAGCCACGGCTTTGCCTTTAACCGTTTGCCGCAGGGCTAAAGCAATTCGCGCTGCCGTTTGGGTTGGGTCTTCGCCGAGTACGAACACCGCATCGTGCGCTTCGATTTCGCGCATATTGGCAATCGGTAGCGGGCTGTCTTGTAATATTTGCAGGGTTAAGCGCAGACACGCCAACTCGTTGGCCGCAACGCCTGAATAGAAGTTGTCTGCGCCAACCAGTTCGCGCAGGGCAAAGTTACTTTCCAGACTGGCGCGTGGCGAGCCGATGCCTATGACGCGTTGATCTTTAAGCATCGCGGCGGCTTTATCCAAGGCCACATCCAAGCTCAGTGGGTTGCCATTGGCGATGCGTGGCTGACGTGGGCGGTCGGTGCGATTGACGTAGCCGTAGCCAAAGCGGCCGCGGTCACAGAGGAAATACTGGTTAACAGAGCCGTTAAAGCGGTTTTCAATCCGGCGGATTTCACCATAACGCTCGCCAGGGCTGATATTGCAGCCGGCGGCGCAGCCATGGCAGATACTCGGCGAGAACTGCATGTCCCATTTACGGGTGTAGCGCTCGGAGTGGGTTTTATCGGTAAACACCCCGGTCGGACAGACTTCGGTGAGGTTGCCGGCAAACTCGCTTTCCAGCACGCCATCTTCGACGCGGCCGAAATAGACGTTGTCGTGGGCGCCAAAGACGCCCAGATCGGTTCCGCCGGCGTAATCTTTGTAATAACGCACGCAACGGTAGCAAGCGATGCAACGGTTCATTTCGTGGGCAATAAAGGGCCCGAGTTCTTGATTCTGGTGGGTGCGCTTACTGAAGCGATAACGGCGCTGATTGTGGCCGGTCATCACGGTCATGTCTTGCAGATGGCAGTGACCGCCTTCTTCGCACACGGGGCAATCGTGCGGGTGGTTGGTCAT
>JBILAR010000079.1:0-15604 GCA_044354115.1 Pseudomonas sp.
CAATCTTGCGCCTCGGTGCCGCCGGAACCGGCCTGAATATCCAGATAAGCGTTGTTAGGGTCCATCTCATTGCTGAACATGCGGCGGAATTCGAGCTTTTCCAGCGACTCGCGCAGGCGCTCGATCTCAGCAGAAACGTCATCGACGGCGGCTTGGTCTTCTTCTTCGGCGGCCATCTCGAGCAGGTCGCGGGCATCGCTTAAACCGGTCGACATCTCATCGAGGGTGTCGACGATTTGCACCAGCAAGGCACGCTCGCGGCCTAGATTTTGCGCGTACTCGGCGTTATTCCAAACATTGGGATCTTCGAGCTCGCGGTTAACTTCGACTAGCCGATCATGCTTGTGATCGTAGTCAAAGATACCCCCGAATAGTCAGGGAGCGCTCGGACAGGTCCTTGATGCTATTCAAAATCGGGTTAATTTCCATGGTGTTCTGCACTCGCAAACGAAACTTTCTGAAAGCCCACGAGTATACCCGAGTCACCCAGCCCTGACACGAACCATGCATCCACGAGCACGCAACGCACTTCGCTCAGCGCCTGCCTTCGATTAATTTACTTAAAACATGACCCACTTCACGCCACTTTTTTAACGCTCATTCTTTGACACCGCTAGAGTGGCGCCTCACCCGTTGCTAGCAGTCGCGCGCATGCCCAGCTTTCACACCCTCAGCCGCATCATCAGCCTGCTGTTATGCCTTGCAGCCAGTCACCCCACGCTTGCCACTATCACCGCATTGGATGCCGAGCAACTGACCCGCAGCGCCGCGCAAGCACGCCTAGACAACTGGCAACAGTTGATACGGCACGCCGCCGCCCTAAGCACCCACGAGAAACTGCGCGCGGTCAATCAACTGATCAACACCAGCGTCGCCTATCGCAGCGATCAACAAATCTGGGGACAAGAGGAATACTGGGCCACCCCCCAAGAAACCCTCAGTCGCGGTCAAGGCGATTGCGAAGACTTGGCCATCGCCAAATATTTCACCCTACTCAACATGGGCATTGCCAACAGCCAACTGCGCCTCACTCAAGTCAAAGCCCTGCAAGCGAAGAGTGCACACATGGTGCTGGCCTACTATTCAAGCCCACAGGCGCAGCCACTCATACTCGACAATTTAACCAGCCAAATTCTGCCCGCCAGCCAACGTCACGACCTACTGACGGTGTACGCCTTTAATGCCGAAGGGGTTTATCTGAGCAACAACCCCAGCGCCAAAGCCAGCCAACCGGTCAGCTTACTCAGTCGCTGGACAGCGCTCAGCGCCCGCATGCGCAAGCAAGACAGCAGCGCACTGCGCCTGTAACCGCCCACCACAAGGCAAAAACGCCCATCACAGCATGCCGTTACAACGCGCGCAGACATACATAAAAACGATATACACTCGGCATTATCGATAAAGCCGCGACAAAACTCGGCTGCGTGACCGGTAACCCGCCATGATGACCCTGCGCCAGATTCGCCACTTTATCGCCGTCGCCGAAACCGGCTCGATCTCCGCCGCTGCCCAAGCGGTGTTTATCTCGCAATCGACCCTGACCCTGGCGATCCAGCAACTGGAAGCCGATATCGGCGTAAGCCTGTTTAACCGCCACGCCAAGGGCATGAGCCTGACCCACCAAGGCCATCAGTTTTTACGTCAAGCACACTTGATTTTGGCCTCGGTCGATAACGCCAAGCGCAGCCTGCAGCAGAGTACCGACCAAGTCGCAGGGCAACTGACCATAGGCGTGACCAGCCTAGTCGCCGGCTACTACCTGGCCGATCTGATCACCCGCTTTCAGCGCGCCTACCCCAATGTGCAAATCCGCGTGATTGAAGACGAGCGTCCGTATATCGAGCACCTGCTGATCAGCGGCGAGATTGATGTCGGGGTGCTGATTTTATCCAACCTCGAAGACCGCCACGCCCTGCAAACCGAAGTACTCACCCACTCACCGCAACGCCTCTGGCTGCCGGCTCAGCACCCACTGCTGGAGCATGACAGCATCAGCCTAGCGGACGTCGCCAGCCAACCATTGATCCAACTGAACGTCGATGAGATGGACCGCAACGGCCAACGTATTTGGGCGCAAGCCGGCCTGCAGGCCAATATCACCCTGCGCACCGGCTCCACCGAAGCGGTGCGCAGTCTGGTCGCCGCCGGACTGGGCCTATCGATTCAAGCCGACATGACCTACCGGCCCTGGTCACTGGAAGGCGACATTATCGAAGCTCGCGCGCTGGTTGATCTAACCCAAACCCTCGATGTCGGCTTGGCCTGGCGCCGTGGCGCGGCACGCCCAGCATTGGTTGCGCCGTTTCTCACCGTGGCGCGCGAGCAGCCGGCCGGGCGCAAGCTATCTATTTAATCGAACGCAGCTTTCAGTATTAAGTATTTGTAGGGGCCATAAGCGCGTTCTAGTCTCTGCTCACCCCTAATGAGGGCGAGCGATGCGGATGCAGCATGTCCAGCGCCAGCCGCCCCGATAATAATGAGTAGACTGATGGTTAGCGCTGCGAGCTACACGCCCTTCTCTTGCGCACTGCTCATCGACGGCGAGTTACTGGCCGGTGCCGGCATGCCCGAAGCCATCATCAATCCGGCCAGCGGCGAAATTCTCACGCAGATCCGTGAAGCTTCAATCGAGCAAGTCGAAGCCGCCATCTTGGCCGCCCACCGCGCATTTAACAGTTGGTCGCGCACCACCCCAGCACAACGCTCGGCCGTACTGCTGGCGATTGCCGACGCTATCGAGCAACGCGCCGAACCCCTAGCGCGCTTAGAAGCACTGAACTGCGGTAAGCCGCTGCACTTGGCACGTCAAGATGACTTAACCGCCACAGTCGATGTATTCCGTTTCTTTGCCGGTGCAGTGCGCTGCCAACAAGGCCAGTTGGCCGGCGAATACCTGCCGGGTTACACCAGCATGGTGCGCCGTGACCCAATCGGGGTGGTGGCCTCCATTGCGCCCTGGAACTACCCGCTGATGATGGCCGCCTGGAAGATTGCCCCTGCCCTAGCTGCCGGCAACACCCTAGTGTTCAAGCCTTCAGAACACACCCCGCTGTCGATCCTGGCACTCGCTCCGGTACTGGCCGAACTGCTACCACGGGGAGTCATCAACATTATTTGTGGCGGCGGCGAAGGCGTGGGCAGCCATCTGGTCAGCCACCCCAAAGTGCGCATGGTGTCGCTGACCGGCGACATAGTTACCGGCCAGAAAGTCCTCCAGGCGGTGGCCAAAACCCTCAAACGCACCCACTTAGAATTGGGCGGTAAGGCACCGGTGATTGTCTGCAATGACGCCGACCTCGACGCGGTAGTGCAAGGCGTACGCAGTTACGGTTACTACAACGCGGGCCAAGACTGCACCGCCGCCTGCCGCATTTACGCCCAAGCCGGCATTCACGACCGGCTAGTGAGCGAACTGGGCGAGGCCGTAGCCAGTTTGCGTTTTGCCCGCAAAAACGACGCTGAAAATGAACTCGGCCCACTGATTAGCGCCCGCCAACGCGACCGGGTCGCCAGCTTTGTCGAGCGCGCCCTCGGCCAACCGCATATCGAGCGGGTCACAGGTGCGGCCGCGCACTCGGGACCGGGGTTTTTCTATCAGCCAACGCTGCTGGCCGGCTGTAAGCAGAGCGATGAAATCGTCCAACGCGAGGTGTTTGGCCCGGTGGTTACCGTCACCCGCTTCGACGAACTGGCGCAGGCGGTGGACTGGGCCAACGATTCGGAATACGGCCTGGCCTCTTCGGTGTGGACCCAAAATCTAGACAAGGCCATGCAGGTCGCAGCCCGCTTGCAATACGGCTGCACCTGGATCAACAGCCATTTCATGCTGGTCAGCGAAATGCCCCACGGCGGGTTAAAACGCTCCGGCTACGGCAAGGATTTGTCCAGCGACTCGCTGCAGGACTACAGCGTGGTTCGCCACATCATGGCGCGGCACGGTAAGCCGCTGGTCTAGCCAGCCAACCACAACCACCGGTTAGAGAGACAAAAGCACTGCAGCTTCTAAAGTTCATCCATAACAACAAGTCCGCAAGGATCAAGCACCACGACGTTCAACTGCCCAGACCAATACCAACAAAAGGGAACTCCAATGATCGTGCATAAAACTGCGTTACTCAGCGCCCTCACCACCGCCCTGCTGGCCAGTGCCAGCGTGCAAGCCGCACAACCGCTGCAAGCGATTGGCACCGGCGAAGGCCAATTGAACATCATCGCCTGGCCTGGCTATATCGAGCGCGGCGAAAGCGACAAGGCCTACGACTGGGTGAGTGGTTTTGAAAAGGAGTCGGGCTGCAAGGTCAACGTTAAAACCGCCGCCACCTCCGATGAGATGGTCAGCTTGATGGCCAAAGGCGGCTACGACCTAGTCACCGCTTCGGGCGACGCCTCGCTGCGCCTGATCGCTGGCAAGCGCGTACAACCGATCAACACCGCCCTGCTCGCTAACTGGAAAAACCTCGACCCACGCCTCAAAGATGCCCCTTGGTTCAACGTCGACAACAACACCTACGGCGCACCCTATCAGTGGGGCCCGAACGTGTTGATGTACAACACCAAGACCTTCCCAAGCGCACCGACCAGCTGGAGTGTGGTGTTTGAGCCACAAAACCTGCCCGACGGCAAAGCCAACAAAGGCCGGGTGCAGGCCTACGACGGCCCGATTTACATGGCTGACGCAGCGCTTTATCTGAAAACCAAGCAGCCCGAACTGGGCATCAAAGACCCCTACGAACTGAACGAAGCTCAGTACGCCGCGGTGCTCGACCTGCTGCGCAAACAACACAGCCTGATCCATCGCTACTGGCACGACGCAACCGTGCAGATGAGCGACTTTAAAAACGAAGGCGTAGTGGCCTCGGGCTCGTGGCCGTATCAGGTCAACGCCCTGCAGCTGGAAAAACAACCTATCGCCTCGACCATCCCCGTTGAAGGCGCCACCGGCTGGGCCGACACCAGCATGCTGCACGCGGACGCCAAGAACCCTAACTGCGCCTACAAGTGGATGGACTGGTCGCTGCAAGCCAAGGTGCAAGGTGATGTGGCCGCTTGGTTCGGCTCTGTCCCTGTAGTTCCAGCCGCATGCAAAGGCAATGAGCTCTTGGGCGCCGAAGGCTGCAAAACCAACGGTTTCGAGAACTTCGACAAGATCGCCTTCTGGAAAAGCCCGCAAGGTAAGTGCGCCACCCACGGCGAGTGCGTGCCGTACAGCCGCTGGACCAAGGACTACATAGCCATTATGGGCGGCCGCTAGGTTTCGAGGTAAAGCTACTGCGGGCTTCGCGCGCCATGCTGCGATTCGTCTTGTGACCCACAGGGATGTGGGAAATGCAGCTAGCCCGCAGGAGCGGGCGTCGCACTGACCTTAGCTCGCTACGCTTTCCCAGCGAAACCACATTCTGCCTGCTCAATGTAGATCGAGATCCGTAGGGTGGGTTAGCCGCGCAGCGGCGTAACCCACCATTGCCGCTCCGCGCAGCCATTGTCACAGCGGCAAGCAAAAACTGTTTTCCAACGTTACACAACCCACAGCGCCGGACATGTTCCGTGTCGGCAAAACACCCATGTTGGGCGTTGTGGGTTGGTTTTTATCCTGGAGTTTCACATGACCCTTGCAGTGCAGTTCACCGATGTCTCCCGTGCTTTCGGCGAAGTTAAAGCCGTCGATCGGGTGAGCATCGACATCCAGGATGGCGAATTTTTCTCCATGCTCGGCCCCTCAGGTTCCGGCAAAACCACTTGCCTGCGTTTGATTGCTGGCTTTGAGCAACCGACTTCTGGCTCCATTCGTATTCATGGCGAGGAGGCCGTCGGCCTGCCGCCCTACCAGCGCGACGTCAACACGGTGTTTCAGGATTACGCCCTGTTCCCGCATATGAACGTGCGTGAAAACGTCGCCTACGGCCTCAAGGTCAAGGGCGTCGCCAAGGCCGAACGCCTGGCCCGCGCCGATGAAGCGCTGGCCATGGTCGCCCTGACCGGCTTTGGCGAGCGCAAGCCGGCGGCCATGTCTGGCGGTCAGCGTCAGCGCGTAGCCCTGGCCCGCGCCCTAGTCAATCGGCCACGGGTATTGCTGCTCGATGAACCGCTCGGCGCACTGGATTTAAAACTGCGCGAACAAATGCAAAGCGAGCTGAAAAAACTGCAGCGCCAACTTGGCATCACCTTTATTTTCGTCACCCACGACCAAACCGAAGCACTGTCGATGTCCGACCGGGTAGCTGTATTCAACAAGGGCCGGATCGAACAAGTCGACACTCCACGCAACCTCTACATGCGGCCGGCCACGGCCTTTGTCGCCGAATTCGTCGGCACCTCCAACGTGCTGCGCGGCGAGTTGGCGGCCAAGTTGAGCAACGCCAGCCAGCCGTTTTCGATCAGGCCGGAACACATCCGTTTGGTCGACAGCAGCACAGCCCTCGGCATCGCCGAGGTCGAAGTCAGCGGCCTGCTGCATGAAGTGCAATACCAAGGCAGCACCACCCGCTTCGAGCTGCAATTGGAGAACGGCCAGACCCTCAGCGTCAGCCAAGCCAATAACCAATGGCTCGATAGCAGCCAAGCCTTTCAGCCCGGCCAACGCCTGACTGCACGCTGGCCACGCGACGCCATGGTTGCACTGCGCGAGGGCATCTGAGATGGAACTGCACGCTAACCCTGCACGGCTGGCGGCCCCTATAGGTCCGCTGCGGCGCTTTTCCAACCTGCTCTACCGGCGGCCCAATCTGTACCTGGCCTTGCTGCTGTTACCACCGCTGCTGTGGTTCGGGGCGATTTATCTGGGTTCGCTACTGGCGCTGATGTGGCAAGGTTTTTACACCTTCGACGACTTCAGCATGTCGGTCACGCCCGAGCTAACGCTGGCCAACTTCGCCGCGCTGTTCGAGCCGTCCAACTATGACGTAATCCTGCGCACCCTCTATATGGCCATCGCGGTGACCCTGGGCAGCGCCCTGTTGGCCTTCCCGATTGCCTATTACATGGCGCGCTACACCAGCGGCAAAACCAAGGCGTTTTTCTATATCGCGGTGATGCTTCCGATGTGGGCCAGTTACATCGTCAAGGCCTACGCTTGGACCCTGCTGCTGGCCAAGGGCGGGGTGGCTCAATGGTTCGTCCAGCATCTGGGGCTTGAGCCGGTATTACTGTTTATTCTCGGCATCCCCGGTATCGGCGGCAGCACCTTGTCGACCTCCTACCTAGGCCGCTTGCTGGTGTTTATTTACATCTGGCTGCCGTTCATGATTTTGCCGATTCAGGCTTCGATCGAACGCCTACCGCCGTCCCTGCTGCAAGCCTCGGCCGACCTTGGCGCCAAGCCACGACAGACCTTCACTCAGGTGATTCTGCCGCTGTGCGTGCCAGGCATCGCCGCCGGATCGATCTTTACCTTCAGCCTGACCCTGGGCGATTTTATCGTCCCGCAGCTGATCGGCCCGCCGGGCTACTTTATCGGCAGCATGGTCTACGCCCAACAAGGCGCGATCGGCAACATGCCCATGGCCGCCGCCTTCACCCTAGTGCCGATCGTGCTGATCAGCATCTATCTGGCCATTGTTAAACGTCTGGGGGCTTTCGATGCACTCTAAATCAGCAAAGGGCGAGCAGGCTTCTTGGGGCCTGAAACTCGCGGCCTGGGGCGGCTTAGTGTTTCTGCACTTCCCCATCGCGATCATCTGCATCTATGCCTTCAACACCGAGGTCGGTGCTTTTAGCTTCCCGCCGCAGGGCTTCACCTTGCACTGGTTTAGCGTGGCCTTCGCCCGGGAAGACGTGTTGGAGTCGATCAAGCTGTCGCTGCAGATCGCCTGCGTCGCCACCCTGATTGCCATGCTGCTCGGCACCTTGGCGGCGGCCGCACTGTACCGGCGCGACTTCTTCGGCAAGGACGGTATCTCGCTGATGCTGATTCTGCCCATCGCCCTGCCCGGCATCATCACCGGTTTGGCGCTGCTGTCGGCGTTCAAGAGTTTAGGGATTGAACCGGGGATGCTGACCATCATCATTGGTCACGCGACGTTCTGCGTGGTGATCGTCTACAACAACGTGATCGCGCGTTTTCGGCGCACCAGCCACAGCCTGATCGAAGCCTCGATGGACTTGGGCGCCGATGGCTGGCAGACCTTCCGCTACATCATTTTGCCCAATTTAGGCTCGGCCTTGCTGGCCGGCGGCATGTTGGCGTTTGCCCTGTCGTTCGATGAAATCATCGTCACCACCTTCACCGCCGGCCATGAACGCACCCTGCCGATCTGGCTGCTCAACCAACTCGGCCGCCCGCGCGATGTACCCGTCACCAACGTGGTGGCCATGCTGGTAATGCTGGTGACCATGCTGCCGATTCTTGGCGCCTATTACCTAACCAAAGGCGGCGAGAGCGTGGCTGGCAGTGGCAAATGACCACGAACCCAGCCAACCAAAGCCCAACGTCGAACCCAACACAGCTCAACCAGAGGATTCCGTTATGCAAACCAAACTGCTAATCAATGGCCAGTTGGTCGAAGGTCAAGGCGCCGCCCAAGCCGTACTCAATCCGTCGCTGGGCAGCGTGCTGGTGTCTATTAATGAAGCCAGCCCGGAACAGGTCGATGCGGCCGTGTGCGCTGCCGACGCGGCCTTCGACAGCTGGTCGCAGACCGTGCCGAAAGACCGCGCCCTGTTGCTGCTGCGCCTAGCCGATGCCATCGACGCTAACGCCGAAGAGCTGGCCCGACTGGAATCCAACAACTGCGGCAAACCCTACGCTGCGGCGCTGAATGATGAACTGCCAGCGGTGGCCGACGTATTCCGCTTCTTCGCCGGTGCGTGTCGAACCATGGGCGGTTCGGCCGGCGGGGAATATCTGGCCGGGCATACATCGATGATCCGCCGCGATGCTATCGGTGTCGTAGCGTCGATTGCGCCCTGGAACTACCCGCTGATGATGGCCGCTTGGAAACTCGCCCCAGCGCTGGCCGCCGGTAACTGCGTAGTGCTCAAACCCTCCGAACAAACCCCGCTGACCGCCCTGAAGCTGGCCGAACTGGCCAATGCGATCTTCCCGGCTGGGGTGATCAACCTAGTGTTTGGCCGCGGCCCGAGCGTCGGCCAGCCGCTGGTAACCCACAAGAAGGTGCGCATGGTGTCGCTGACCGGCTCGATCCCCACCGGCAGCCATATCATCAGCAGCACCGCCGACAGCGTCAAACGCATGCACATGGAGTTGGGCGGCAAGGCCCCGGTGATTATCTTCGACGATACGGATATTGACGCCGCTGTAGAAGGCATCCGCACCTTCGGTTTCTACAACGCCGGCCAAGACTGCACGGCCGCCTGCCGCATCTACGCGCAGAAAGGCATCTACGAAAAATTCGTGGCCAAGCTCGGCGAGGCGGTGAGCAGCATCCAATACGGCCTACAAGATGACCCGGCCACCGAACTCGGCCCGCTGATCACCGAGCAGCACCGCCAGCGTGTGGTGGCCATGGTCGACCGGGCCAAGGCCCTGCCGCACATCAAGGTGGTCACCGGCGGCAATGCCGTGGCAGGAGCTGGCTTTTTCTTCCAGCCAACGGTACTGGCAGGCGCCTTGCAAAGCGACGAGATAGTCCAGCGCGAAGTGTTTGGCCCGGTAGTCTCGGTCACCCAGTTCGACGACGAAGCCCAGGCCCTGAGCTACGCCAACGACTCCGACTACGGCCTGGCCTCGTCGGTGTGGACGTCTGACATCGGCCGCGCCCACCGCCTCGCCGCCCGCCTGCAATACGGCTGCACCTGGGTCAACACGCACTTTATGTTGGTCAGCGAAATGCCCCACGGTGGCATGAAGCTGTCGGGCTACGGCAAAGATATGTCGGTGTATGGCCTGGAGGATTACACCGCCGTGCGCCACGTGATGTTCAAGCACTAACTTTGGGCTACTGCGCTCCGCCGGGCGTTGTTGGCGAGCACCTCGAAATGCTCATGTACAGCAGTACATTGCGCTTTCTCGGCGTTCGCCGCCTAGCCCAGCGTTCGCTCGCAACACCCAAAGACGTACTCACCCAACTGCCTCATCCGAGACAGCCTTTCACCACGTCAAGAGCAACAACAATGAAAAATACCCTCCGTAGCGTCAGCTTCCTTATGCTGTTTGCCGCCGCAGGTTTGGCTCAAGCAGCCGACAGTGCCAAGGCGGTGATCGATGGCTATATGGCCGCTTGGAATGCCCACGACGCCGAGAAGGCCGCCAGCTACTTTGCCGAGGACGGCGTGTACTTCGACGCCACCGTCGGCACCCCGCAAAAAGGCCGAATTGCTGCGCGCGATAACGTGATTAAGGTATTTCTCGGCGCCGTGCCGGATGCCAAATGGGAAATGACCAGCGCCCCTATCGTCAGCAAAGACGGCGTCGCCTTCCAGTGGAAATTCAGCGGCCACAACAGCGGCGCTTGGAGCGCCGAAACTCCCGCCACCAACAAGCCACTGAGCTTTGAAGGAGTCAGCTTCATGCGCTTGGATGCCGGCAACAGCACCTCTCAAGGCGATTACTACGACGCGCTGGGTTTCAACAAACAACTGGGCTGGTAAGCCTAAACGCTGCACCTATGACCAGCACCTAGCGCGTAACAGCAATGCCAAAGCGCAGCACCCGCCTTGGCATTTTTTTGCTCACATTAATGCCATAAAGCCCTATAGCGCACACCCAAGCAACAAGATGGCATTGCGCCAGTTTGCGCCCACGGGCATCATCGAAGCTGCTTCGGCTGGCAGCCTTGCCAGCCTACTTCATGGATGAGCAGGATGGTCACTTACAGCACTCGACAATTAGTGCCAATCCTCAGCCAAGGTCTCGGCGCCCTACTGCTCGCCCTGCAGTGCGCGATAGCCAGCGCAGCACCGATCAGTACAAGTGAGTTGCAACCAATCGATTTCCAGCTGCGCTGGAAGCATCAATTCCAATTTGCCGGCTACTACGCCGCCATTGCCCAAGGCTATTACCGCGAAGAAGGCTTAGAGGTTCGCCTGCACCAAGGCGCGCCCGGCGTCACCCCGGTTGAGGAAGTGCTGGCCGGCCGCGCGCAATATGGCGAGTCCAACAGTGAATTACTGTTTGAGCGCCTGAACGGCAAACCGCTAGTGGCCTTAGCGGCCATCTTTCAGCACTCGCCGTCGGTATTACTGGCCCGCACCGACGCCGGCGTGCGCACCGTGCACGACCTGCAAGGCAAGCGGGTGATGCTGATGAACGCGCAAACCGACGCCGATTTTTTAGCCATGTTTCGCCGCGAAGGCCTTAACCCGGCCAACATCCAATTGCAGTCCAGCAGCTACGACATTAATGATTTGGCCAGCGGCAAGGTCGATGCGTTTAACTCCTACCTGACCAACGAACCCTATTACCTGCAACGACTGGGCATCGATTACGTGGTGATTTCGCCGAGCGCCTATGGCATCGACTTTTACAGCGATATTTTATTCACCACCGAGAGCGAAATCGCCGAGCATCCCGAGCGTGTCGAGGCCTTTCGCCGCGCCACCTTGCGCGGCTGGCGCTACGCCATGGATCACCCAGAGGAAATTATCGACCTGCTGCTCAAGCAGTATCAGGTGCCCAAATCGCGCGCGCATTTACAGTTTGAAGCGCAGGTGATGCGCAGCTTGATCCTCCCTGACCTGATCGAAATCGGCCATATGAACCCCGGTCGCTGGCAGCGCATGAGCGAAGCCTTCTTCGAGTCCGGCATGGTGCCCAACACCTTGCGCCTTGAGGGTTTCAACTACGATCCCAACCCGCCCCAGCAAGTCGCACAGCTGAAAAAAATCATCATCGCCATCAGCTTAGGCGCCGGTTTGGTGTTACTGGTGACCCTATCTTTGCTCGCGATTCAGCGACGTTTGGTGCGCGAGATCAACTTACGCAAACAGGCCGAGGCCGAGGTCCGTGCCCTAGCCTTTACCGATTGCCTGACGCGACTACCCAACCGCAACAGCTTTATCCCCTACGCCACACAAAAACTGCTCAGCGCCAAACGCAGCGGCGAGCCACTGGCGCTGTGCTATATCGACCTGAATAAGTTTAAAGAAATTAACGACTGCCACGGCCACCAAGCAGGCGACGCGATACTGATACACGCCGCCCAAGCCATTGCCGCCAGCATCCGCGAAGCCGATATGGCCGCGCGCATGGGTGGCGATGAGTTTGTGGTGCTCCTCGACGGCATCAACAACGCCGCCGACACCAACCGCCTGACCAGCCTTATATGCCACGCCATCGCTCAGCCCGTGCAGTGGCAGGGCCAGAGCCTGCAGGTCACCGCCAGCTTGGGCGTGGCCATGTATCCGCAAGATGGTGAGGAGTTGGACGAACTAATGTCGAAAGCCGACGAGGCCATGTTCAATAACAAAGCCGCCATGCTGGCATTGCGTTGAGCATTAAGCCGCAAACAGACAATCGCCTAGCTTAGCGCGCCGCCAAATGCGCAATCATCAGTTGCACGCTTTCGCGGCCGCGAAATTCGTTGACGTCAAGTTTGTAGGCCACTTCAACCCAGCGCACGCTGGCGTTGGGCCAAATTTCGCGGTCGATATTAAAGGCGATGGCGTCCAGTTCGACGCTGCCGCATTCCGTTTTCAGCACCAGTTTTAAGTGTTTCTCGCCAACCAGCCGCTGCTGCACCACCTGAAACACCCCGTGAAACAGCGGCTCAGGAAAGTGCTGGCCCCAAGGCCCGGCGTGGCGCAGGGCTTTGGCCAGATCGAGATGAAATTCCTCGACGCTGAGAGTGCCGTCCGACAGCAAGCGGCCGGTCAGGTCATCTTCATTTAACTGACGACGCACCTCGGCATCGAAGGCGGCGGCAAAGGCCGCGTAATGCGCTTGCGGCAAGGACAGACCAGCGGCCATGGCATGCCCGCCGAACTTGCTGATCAGCCCAGGATGCTTGGCCGCCACGGCGTCCAGCGCATCGCGAATATGCAGGCCAGGCACCGAGCGCGCCGAGCCCTTGAGCAGCCCCTCGCCGGCATCGGCAAAGGCGATCGCCGGGCGGTGGTAACGCTCTTTCAGCCGTGAGGCCAAGATGCCGATCACGCCCTGATGCCAGTCGGCGTCAAACAAGCACAAGCCAAAGGGCATGTCGGCCAGCGGCAAATCTTTCAGCTGAGCGAGTGCCTCGCGCTGCATGCCTTGCTCGATGGTCTTGCGGTCTTTGTTCAGCTCGTCCAACTGCTGGGCCATGTCGCGGGCCAGTGCTTGGTCCTCACAGAGCAGGCATTCAATCCCTAAACTCATGTCGTCCAAGCGGCCGGCCGCGTTCAAACGTGGGCCGAGGATAAAGCCCAAATCGGTCGAGTTAATTCGCTGGTAATCACGCCCCGCCACTTCCAGCACCGCACGCAACCCCGCGCGCGCACGACCGGCACGAATGCGGGCAATGCCCTGATGGACCAGAATGCGGTTATTGGCATCCAACGGCACCACGTCGGCGACGCTGCCCAGCGCCACTAAATCGAGCAACTCGGCCAAATTTGGCTCAGCTATAGAGTGCTCTGCAAACCAGTTCAGCTCGCGCAACTTGGCCCGCAGCGCCAGCAGCACATAAAACATCACGCCGACGCCGGCCAAGGCTTTGCTGGGGAATTCACAGCCCGGTTGATTGGGATTGACGATCGCATCGGCGGCCGGCAGCTCAGGCCCCGGCAAGTGGTGATCAGTGACCACTACCGTCAAGCCGGCCGCTTTGGCGGCGGCCACGCCCTCGACGCTGGAGATGCCGTTGTCCACCGTCAGCAACAAATCCGGCTGACGCTGCAAGGCCACCGCCACGATCTCGGGCGTCAGGCCGTAACCGTACTCGAAGCGATTGGGCACCAGATAATCGACATGCGCCGCACCGAGCATGCGCAGACCGAGCACGCCAACCGCACTGGCGGTGGCACCGTCGGCATCGAAGTCGCCGACGATCAAAATCCGCTGACGCCGCGTCAATGCCGTCACCAGCAAACTGACAGCTGCGTCCATGCCTTTAAGTTGCTGGAACGGGATCAAGCGCGCCAAGCCCTTATCCAACTCCGCCGCCGACTGCACGCCACGGGCGGCATACAAGCGCGTCAGCAACGGAGGCAAATCGCCTAAAAAAGGCAGTACAGCGGGTAACGGGCGGGGCTCGATGCGCATGGTGGTTTTATCTTGTAGGGCGGGTGCAACCCGCCGGAATCAAAACGCGGCGGGTTGCACCCGCCCTACGGACTTACTGGCGATATGCTCGGCACAGATCGCCAGCAAGCTGGCTCCTACATGGTTTTCTAACGTTCGCCGACCAGCCATTCCAGCGGCACTTCATGCTGGCCGCGCTCGTCGGTGACGAACAGCTCGCCGTCGCTGATCATCACGCTCCAGCTCAGCGAGCGCGGCATGTTCAAGGCCAGCGCGGCCAAGGCCTCTTGGTCAACCGCCACCACGTTGAGGTTTTTCAGCGTGCGCACCGAATCGAGCATCTTGGTTTGCCACACGCGCAGGCTGCCGTAGGCCACCAAGCTGAACTTCTCGGTGCGTCGTGAGCACCAGGTCATACGGTCGCTGTCTGGCTGGCCGACTTCGATCCAGTGCAGCACGCGGTCATCCAGGCTTTTTTCCCACAGGGCCGGCTCGTCGATGTCCGACAGGCCGCGGCCAAAGGCCAACTGCTCGTGATAGAACAGGCAATAGGCGATCAGCCGCGCCGCCAGACGCTCCTCGGTTTCCGATGGGTGCTTGGCCACGGTGAAGCGCAGGCTTTCATACACACTGCGATCAATATCGGTGAGGTTCAGGTCGATCTTGTAGGTCGTGGACGGCTGGGCCATGGTGGGGCTTCTTGATTAATGAGCGGTGGGAAAACAACACAGCCGGCAAGTCTACCCGATGCGTCGGGGCTGGGTTAGAGTCGCGCGCACTAGCAGATGTGTGGAGCGACCGATGAACATTGCCCAGCAACCCCTCGCCGGCCTGAAAGTGGTGGAACTCGGCACCTTAATCGCCGGGCCTTTTGCCGCGCGGATTTGCGCCGAATTCGGCGCTCAGGTGATCAAGGTCGAGTCGCCCAGCGGCGGCGACCCGCTGCGCAAGTGGCGCAAGTTGTATGAGGGCACCTCCTTGTGGTGGTTCGTGCAGGCGCGCAATAAGCAGTCGCTGACCCTGAATCTCAAGCATCCAGACGCCATCGCGATCCTCAAGCAGCTACTCAGTGAAACCGACATTCTGATCGAAAACTTTCGCCCCGGCGTGCTGGAAAAACTCGGCCTCGGCTGGGACGTGCTGCATGCACTGAATCCCAAATTGGTGATGGTACGGCTCTCGGGGTTTGGCCAGACGGGTCCGCTAAAAGACCAACCGGGCTTCGGCGCAGTGGGCGAATCCATGGGTGGCCTGCGCTATATCACCGGCTTTGCGGATCGCCCACCGGTACGCACCGGCATCTCCATCGGCGATTCGATTGCCGCGCTCTGGGGCGTAGTTGGCGCGCTGATGGCGCTACGTCATTGCGAAGTGAATGGCGGCCAAGGCCAGGTGGTGGACGTGGCGCTGTACGAGGCGGTGTTCGCCATGATGGAAAGCATGGTGCCGGAGTTCGACGTGTTCGGTTTTATTCGCGAACGCAGCGGCAAC
>JBILAR010000152.1:0-5652 GCA_044354115.1 Pseudomonas sp.
GCTTGACCTTGGCGTCGATCGCTTGTTGCTCTGCTGCGCCACTATCAGCGGCCGGTGCTGCAGGCTTGGCAACTGCTGCGGGTATTTTCGGTTGGGCAACTGTCGTGTTGACGCTGGTGGCAGTCTGCCCCTGTGGTGGGTTGGCGCCAAAATGCGTTATGCCCTTGTCATCGACCCACTTGTAGACCTGGCTGGCCATGCTGGTGGCGCTTAGTGTGAGCAGTAAGCTGCCCAATATCATCATGCGACGCATGCGTTTTCCTTTAGTTCGCGGCAAAACCTGCCTCTACTATAACCAAATTTGACGATTCGTCATCCTGCACCGTGTCACAGCCCGTTAAGTGCATAAACTGCAGGCCTTTACTTGACTTGCAGGGCGCGATTGCGAAGAATTGACAGTTCGCTCAACTGGCTTGCGCATCGCAAGCCTCTTTGGCAGACCATGAGGCGCACACCCGCGCCGACCTGTTATTCCCCGCAACGCGTTACCTCGCGCTGGGTGGGACGCTCTCCGCAACACTCAGGAGTGCTCCCAATGCTTGCTCAGTCAGTAGCTGACGTAGTCGGCGACCACCGTCGCTCATGCTCTGCTTGGCAGCAAACCTATTCGGACCGCCCCGTTGTGGGCGCAATTCTGGCGTTTTAGAGGTGATTAACGTGGAGCTTTTATCTGGCGCTGAAATGATCGTGCGCTTTTTGCGTGACGAAGGCGTTAAGTATATTTACGGGTACCCAGGTGGTGCTCTTCTGCATGTGTACGACGCCCTGTTCAAAGAGCCTGAGGTCGAGCACATTCTGGTTCGTCACGAACAAGCCGCTACCCACATGGCTGACGGCTACGCCCGCGCCACGGGTAAGGCCGGCGTGGTCTTGGTAACCTCCGGTCCTGGCGCCACCAATGCCATTACCGGGATTGCCACCGCCTATATGGACTCGATTCCTATGGTGGTGTTGTCGGGTCAGGTGCCAAGCACCATGGTCGGCACTGACGCCTTCCAAGAAACCGACATGATCGGTATCTCGCGGCCAATCGTGAAGCACAGCTTTATGATTAAGAATGCCGCAGAAATTCCCGAGGTTTTGAAAAAAGCCTTCTATTTGGCGCAATCCGGCCGTCCTGGCCCGGTGGTGGTTGATATCCCTAAGGATATGACTGATCCGACCCAGAAGTTCGAATACGTCTATCCGAAAAAAGCCAAGCTGCGCTCATACAGCCCAGCTCTGCGTGGTCACTCGGGGCAAATTCGTAAAGCCGCAGAAATGTTGCTGGCCGCTAAACGTCCGATCATTTATTCCGGTGGTGGGGTGATCATGGGCGGTGCAGCTGCGCCGTTGACCGAGCTGGCAAAAATGCTCAACGTGCCGGTTACCAATACCTTGATGGGGTTGGGCGGTTTTCCGGGTAACGACCGTCAGTTCCTCGGCATGCTCGGTATGCACGGCAGCTATACCGCCAACTTGGCCATGCACCATGCGGATGTGATTCTTGCTGTTGGCGCGCGCTTCGATGATCGGGTGATTAACGGCGCGGCTAAGTTTTGTCCGAACGCCAAAATTATCCATATCGATATCGATCCGGCCTCGATCTCGAAAACGGTTAAAGCCGATATCCCGATTGTTGGCCCGGTCGACAGCGTGTTGACTGAGATGGTGGCGATTCTTAAAGACATCGGCGAAACCCCGAACAAAGAGACCGTGGCCAGTTGGTGGAAGCAGGTTGATGAGTGGCGCGGCAGTGGCCGTATGTTCCCTTACAACGAAGGCGACGGCAGCATCATCAAGCCGCAAAAGGTTATCGAAACCTTAAGTGAAGTGACTAACGGCGATGCCTTTGTTACCTCTGATGTGGGCCAGCATCAGATGTTCGCTGCCCAATATTATCGCTTCAATAAGCCTAATCGTTGGATCAACTCCGGCGGTCTGGGCACCATGGGTTTCGGTTTTCCGGCCGCCATGGGCGTGAAAATGAACTTCCCGCAAGACGAGGTGGCGTGCGTTACAGGTGAAGGCAGTATCCAGATGAACATTCAGGAGCTGTCGACCTGCATGCAGTACGGCTTGCCGGTGAAAATCATCAACCTGAACAATGGCGTGCTGGGTATGGTGCGTCAGTGGCAGGACATGATGTACAGCGGCCGTCATTCGCACTCGTACATGGAGTCGTTGCCTGACTTCGTTAAGCTGGCTGAGGCCTATGGTCATGTTGGTATGCGTATCACTGACTTGAAAGATCTCAAGCCAATGATGGAAAAGGCGTTTGCGATGAAAGATCGCTTGGTGTTCTTGGATATTCAGGTTGATACCAGCGAACACGTCTATCCAATGCAAATCAAAGACGGTGCCATGCGCGATATGTGGCTGAGCAAGACGGAGCGGACATAAATCATGCGACACATCATCTCTTTGCTGCTGGAAAACGAGCCAGGCGCGCTGTCGCGTGTTGTCGGTCTGTTTTCGCAGCGCAACTACAACATCGAAAGCCTCACGGTTGCGCCGACTGAAGATCCAAGTCTATCGCGGTTGACCTTGACCACTGTCGGTCAGGACGAAGTGATCGAGCAGATCACCAAGAATCTGAACAAGCTGATTGAAGTGGTTAAGCTGGTTAACTTGTCTGAGAGTGCTCACATCGAGCGCGAGCTGATGCTGGTTAAGGTCAAGGCGACAGGTGCGCAGCGCGCAGAGATCAAGCGCACCACGGATATTTTCCGTGGTCAGATTGTGGATGTCACCAGCAGCGTTTATACCATCCAGTTGGCTGGTGCGAGCGAGAAGCTGGACAGTTTTATTCAGGCGATCGGCACTGCCGCAATCCTTGAAACCGTACGCAGTGGCGTCACCGGCATTGCTCGTGGCGACAAAATACTTAGCATCTAATTTTTTGGCGAACGGCCTTGCGGCCAGTTAAATAGGGGAAATCCATGAAAGTTTATTACGATAAAGACTGTCAGCTGTCGATCATCCAGGGCATGAAAGTAGCCATCATTGGTTACGGTTCGCAGGGCCACGCGCACGCGTGCAACCTGAAAGACTCGGGTGTTGACGTTACAGTTGGTCTGCGTACTGGTTCGGCAACTGTTGCCAAGGCTCAGGCTCACGGTCTGAAAGTAAGTGACGTGGCTTCTGCCGTGGCCGCTGCTGACGTCGTGATGATTCTGACCCCGGACGAATTTCAATCGCGCCTGTATAAGGACGAGATCGAGCCGAACCTGAAAAAAGGCGCCACTCTGGCCTTTGCTCACGGTTTCGCTATTCACTACAACCAAGTTGTTCCGCGTGCCGACCTCGACGTGATCATGATCGCGCCAAAAGCACCAGGCCACACCGTGCGTTCTGAGTTCGTTAAAGGCGGCGGCATTCCTGATCTGATCGCTATCTATCAAGATGCTTCCGGCAATGCCAAAAACGTTGCCCTGTCGTACGCTTCGGGCGTTGGCGGTGGCCGTACCGGTATCATCGAAACTACCTTCAAAGACGAAACCGAAACCGACCTGTTCGGCGAGCAGGCTGTTCTGTGTGGTGGTACTGTTGAGTTGGTTAAGGCCGGCTTCGATACCTTGGTTGAAGCCGGTTACGCGCCAGAAATGGCCTACTTCGAGTGCTTGCACGAACTGAAGTTGATTGTTGATCTGATGTTCGAAGGCGGTATCGCCAACATGAACTACTCGATCTCCAATAACGCCGAGTACGGCGAGTACGTAACTGGCCCGGAAGTGATCAACGCCGAGTCGCGTCAGGCCATGCGCAATGCACTCAAGCGCATTCAAGACGGTGAGTACGCCAAGATGTTCATCCTGGAAGGTGCTTCTAACTATCCATCGATGACCGCTTACCGCCGTAACAATGCTGCTCACGGCATTGAGGTTGTGGGTGAGAAGCTGCGTTCGATGATGCCGTGGATTTCGGCAAACAAAATCGTCGACAAAACTAAGAACTAAGTTCTTGTCGAGGTAAGAAAAACGCGGCGATTGCCGCGTTTTTTTATTTCTGCGACTGGCTTCTGGTATAAAGCCCAATAGCTGAATGTGGGTTTATTGAACCCATGGCTCGTCCTTTAGTCCAATATTTCTCAATTCGTAGCTAGGTGCTGTTCATGAACGAACGTCCAGAAGAGGCCGCTAAAGCCTCCGATACTGAAAGTCTGTTGCCCGTTGATGAGCATGTAGAGGAGGGGCATGACGCCGAGGGGCGCAAGGTCCGTCATCGAGGCGTATATTTACTGCCCAATCTGTTTACTACGGCCAACCTGTTTGCTGGTTTCTTCTCGATCATTAGCGCGGTTAATGGCAAGTTTGAAATCGCCGCTATCACGGTGTTCGTGGCGATGATTTTGGATAGCCTAGATGGTCGGGTTGCGCGCTTAACCAGCACTCAGAGTGCCTTTGGTGCTGAGTACGATTCACTGTCCGACATGGTCGCCTTCGGCGTGGCGCCGGCTATGTTGGCATACGAGTGGGCACTTTCAGGCCTGGGTAATGTTGGCTTGGCGGTTTCCTTTATCTATGTAGCTTGTGCGGCCTTGCGCTTGGCGCGCTTCAATACTCAAATTGGTAAGGTCGACAGCCGCTACTTTATTGGCCTGGCCAGTCCGGCTGCGGCTGGCGTGGTTGCCGGGACTGTTTGGGCGGTTTGGACGCTGGGTGAGAAGAGTGGTGTGGCAGGGCAGGATCTACCGATAGTGGTTGTCATGCTCTTTGCCTTGCTGGTCGCGGCGGCTGGTTTGCTGATGGTGAGCAACTTTAAATACAACAGCTTCAAGGATCTCGACTTAAAAGGTCGGGTGCCGTTTGTGGCGATTCTTGCGGTGGTACTGGGTTTTGCCGTGGTCTTTAGTGATCCGGCGCGGATCTTGTTGCTGGCCTTCCTGGCCTACGCTACCTCTGGTCCTTTGCAGTACTTGTTACGCCTGCGCCGTACTCGGACAGCAGAATAGGCATTACCCCCTTCGCTTCATAACGGACGCGCGCTCGCGACGACCGTTATGAAGTTGCAGTACCGCGCCCTGCGCTACCTCTTCGTCTTCCCCGTCACTGCTGCGCCCTCACTGGTGGTGCGTGACGTGGCGGCTCCCGCGTGTCGATTCGGTAGGCTGTCAGGGCTCGCTACTGAAGTCTATATATAGGTGTTTGCTGTATCGGCGCGATCAACTGTAATTAATCCTTGACGCTCGGCGTAAAAGGTCTATTATGCGCCCCTCTTACGGCGTTGATCTCTCGTAAAACTCCTTGTAAAACAAGAAGTTAGCTTTAAATGAGAGGTTGCAAAGCAGCGAAAGTTGCGTAGAATGCGCCGGGCTGGCAGGGTGGTAGTTTGATCCTGTTAGCGCTTCGATCGGGTAGATCGGAAGTGGTAAGAAGGTGGTTGACAGCGGTTGTAAACGCTGTAGAATTCGCCTCCCGCTGACGAGGAACGGTAAGTTGATCGGAGGTGCAAGTGGTTGAAATTGAAAAGAAATTTTCGAAATCACTTGACGGAGAATGAGGCTGCTGTAGAATGCGCGCCTCGGTTGAGTCGAAAGAATCAATCACCCGCTCTTTAACAACTGAATCAAGCAATTCGTGTGGGTGCTTGTGCGGTAAGACTGATAGTCAACTGATTATCAGCAACGCAAGTTACTCCGCGAGAAATCAAAGATGTAACCAACGATTGCTG
>JBILAR010000102.1:0-12032 GCA_044354115.1 Pseudomonas sp.
CACCGAGCAGTTGAGCGAAGGTCGCAGCCAGCTGTCGGGGGTGTTTATCTCGGACAAGCGTGAGACCAAGCCGGGCAGCAAATCAGCCGGTATCAGCGTGCTAGTGGCTGAGAAAGGCCATCAAGAAATTCACGCCGACGGCAGCCGCTATCTGGTGCTGCAAAATGGCTATCGCTATGACGGCACCCCAGGGCAAGCCGATTATCGCAAGATCGAGTACGAAACCTACGGGGTGCTGCTGCCTAAGCCTGCCGTTAGCGAGGTGATTGGTGAGCGTGAGGCTGTGCCAACCCGCGATTTAATTGGCAGCACGGACTTAGTCGATCGCGCCGAGTTGCAGTGGCGTGTGTCGATACCGATTTTGGTGTTCGTGGTGGCCCTGCTAGCGGTGCCTTTGTCGCGGGTTAATCCACGCCAAGGGCGGTTTCTTAAGCTGTTGCCGGCAGTGCTGATCTACATGACCTATTTAGCCTTGCTGGTGGCCGCACGCGGCGCGCTGGATAAAGGCAAAATCCCCGACCAGCTGGGTTTGTGGGGGGTGCATGGGTTGTTCCTGAGCTTGGCCTTGCTGTTGCTGTACTGGGAGCCGCTGCGGCTTAAGTGGGCCGCGCGCCGCGCCGTGTCGGGGGTGATCCATGGTTAAGTTGGATCGTTATATCGGCACCAGTGTGTTCTTCGCCATTTTGGCGGTGCTGGGCATCATCGTTAGCTTGTCGTTGCTGTTTTCCTATATCGACGAATTGGGTGATTTGAGCGAGTCCTATGGTTTGCTTGAGGCGGCCGTGTGGGTGCTGCTGACGGTGCCTCGGCGCATCTATGAAATGCTGCCCATGGCGGCCTTGATCGGTTGTTTGATTGGCCTGGGTAACTTGGCCAGCAACAGCGAACTGACCATCATGCGCGCCGCCGGTGTGTCGGTTGGGCGGATCGTCTGGGCGGTGATGAAGCCGATGCTGGTGTTGATGCTGCTGGGCATTTTGATCGGTGAGTACGTTGCGCCTTGGAGCGAAAACTTAGCCCAAGCCAATCGCGCTACGGCGCAGGGCGGTGGTGAGGCGCAAAGCGCCAAACGCGGTTTGTGGCATCGGCAAGGGGATGAATTTATTCACATCAACGCCGTGCAGCCGAATGGCGTATTGCTCGGCGTGACGCGCTATCAGTTCGATCAGCAGCGCACGATGTTGTCTGCAAGCTTTGCCAAGCGTGCCTTGTACCAGGGCGATCACTGGCAATTAGAAGACGTCGCCACCACCTTGTTGCGTGAACAGTCCAGCGAGGTGGTTAACAGCCCAAGCGAGCGTTGGGATGTCCAGCTCAGCCCGCAGTTACTCAGTACCGTGGTGTTAGAGCCGGAGGCGCTGTCGGTGACCGGTTTGTGGGGTTATATCCATTACTTGGCCGATCAGGGCTTGGCCAATGGCCGTTACTGGCTAGCGTTCTGGAATAAAGTGCTGCAGCCCTTGGTGACCGCCGCGTTGGTGTTGATGGCAATTTCCTTCATCTTCGGCCCGTTGCGCTCGGTAACTCTAGGGCAACGGGTGTTTACCGGGGTGTTGGTGGGTTTTGTGTTTCGCATCGTGCAAGACCTGCTGGGGCCTTCGAGTTTGGTGTTTGGCTTTCCGCCGTTAATTGCGGTGTTGTTGCCAGCCGGCGTTTGCGCCTTGGCGGGCGTGTGGTTGTTACGCCGCGCCGGTTAATTTAGCCGGGTTACGCGCGAATAAAAAAGCCGGCATTCTCACAGACTGTGTGAAAACTACTGCGCTCGGTTATGCAGCGTTAAAAACAGGCTCAAAATGCTCATTTACAGCGCGTAAACTGCGCTTTTTCGCCTGTTTTTGCCTTGCCTAACCGTCGCTCGCGACGTTTTCACACGGTCTGTTCTCAGCCGGCTTTTTTATGCGCTATCGGTTATAGGTTTGTTTCGGCAGCTGCACCGTGCAACTGCCTGAATAGATGTCGTGCCAGCTGCGTTTTTGTTTGTCGAACAGAATCCACCAAAAACCTAAGCCGGCACACAGGAACGAGATGATCGCCAGTAGAAAGCGCAGCAGTGCTTGCCACAGGTCAATCGCGCTGCCGTCGGCATTTTGCACGCGCACGCCCCAGACCTGCATGCCGAGGGTTTGCCCGTTGTGGGTCCAGAACTTGGCGAAGAAGCCGAACAGGCTGAACAGCAGTAAGGTCGATAGCAGCGGATCGCCGGTTAAGGCGCCGGCTTCGTTCATCGCCTTAAGTTGGGTTTCACCGTAAATCAGCTTGAGCGCCATCAGGTAGGCAAAGGTCACCACCATCAATAAGGCGATGCTGAGCAGTGTGTCGTAGAGCATTGCGGCCAAACGGCGCGCTAGACCGGCATTGGCGAATTCGCCTTGCGGGCGTAGAAAATGGGTAGACATGGCAAGCTCGCGGCAGAGTAATGGCGGCGATTCTACGGGCTTGGGTCGACAAAATCATGCGCAAAAAAAAGCCCCGGCAAGCGGGGCAAATATCTGGCGCACGGATTACGCCATGAAATTACCGGCTGAGATTTACACTCATACCAGCTTCATTAGGGCCTCACGGCTAAACGGCAGAATCTCTTGCTGGCGGCCGTCACGCACCTTGATGGCCCAATCGGGATCGACCAGCAGGGCGCGGCCGACCGCGACTAGGTCGAACTCTTGGTTGTTCAGGCGGGTCAGCAGGGCGCCGAGATCGGCTGGTTGCGCGACCTTGTCGGTGTTGACCATAAACTGCAGAAACTCGCCATCCAGGCCGACGCTGCCGACGGTGATGGTTGGTTTGCCGGTCAGTTGACGGGTCCAGCCAGCCAAGTTCAGCTCCGAACCTTCGAATTCAGGCTCCCAGAAACGTCGGGTCGAACAGTGGAAAATATCCACGCCGGCGTCCGACAGCGGTTGCAGGAACTCGCCGAGGGCTTCGGGCGTTTGTACCAAGCGGGCGCTGTAGTCCTGCTGCTTCCACTGCGAGAACCGCAGGATGATTGGGAAGTCCGGGCCGACGGCGGCGCGCACGGCTTGGATCAGTTCGATGGCAAAACGCGAACGCTTGGCCAAGCTGCCGCCGTAACCATCGGTGCGTTGGTTGCTGCCTTCCCAGAAGAACTGGTCGACCAGATAGCCGTGGGCGCCGTGGATTTCCACGCCGTCCATGCCGATGCTTTGGGCGTCGCGGGCCGCTTGCGCGAAGGCGGCGATTACTTGGTCAATGTCGGCTTGGGTCATGCCATGCACGACTTCTTGGCCGTCTTTGAGTTTTTCCATTGGGCCGTAGCCGGGCACGCTGGCATCCGGTTCGGTGCCGAGTTTACGCACTGAGCCAACGTGCCAAAGTTGCGGCACTATTTTGCCGCCTTCGGCGTGTACCGCCTCGACCACTTTTTGCCAGCCGGCGAGGGCGTCTGCACCGTAGAAGCGAGGCACATTTGGGTAGCCGTTGGCGGCTTGGTGGCCAACCGTGGTGCCCTCGGTGATGATCAGGCCAACGCCAGCCGCAGCGCGGCGGCGGTAGTATTCAATAACTTTGCTATTGGGCACTCCACCCGGTGAGAACGAACGGGTCATGGGTGCCATCACCACGCGGGTTGGCAGGCTCAAGTTGCCGAGGTGGAAGGGTTTAAATAAGGCCGCTACTGGGGTGGTCATGCAGGCTCCTGTGGCCGGTCAGATGACCGGTCGTCTCGTTAATAGGGTAAAAATTTAAGCCGCGAGCAGGCGCTCGAGGCGCAGAACAAAATCTTCCACGGGCTGTGTTTGGCTGGCGACTTTTAAGCGGGTCAAAACCCCTTGCCACGCATTGGCGATGAAACTGGCCAGATTGCGGCAGTCTTCATCGGCAGACAGTTCGCCGGCGGCTTGGGCTTGTTCGAGGCAGCGCTGCAGAATCTGCGCCGATTGCTGAAAAATCGCTTCAACCTGTTCGCCAATGGCCGGAATTAACTCGCTCATTTCAAAGCTCAGGCTGCCAATGAAACAGTGGTATTCGAGCCTTTGTTGCTGGCGAAAGTGCACCAGTAGCTCGCCGTAGTAGGCCAGAATTCGCGCCCGCGGGCTCAGCGCCGGGTTGCTTAAGGCTTCGTTATAACGGGCCAGGCGTGGCTGATAAATAAAGTTTAGGGCCTGTAGGGCGAAGTCTTCTTTGCTCGCGAAGTAGTGATAGAACGAGCCTTTAGGGATGCCGGCGGCTTGCACTATTTCTTGCACACCTGTGCCGTGGTAGCCGCGACGGGTCATTACCGCAGCGCCTTTGGCCAGGATCAGGTCACGCTTGTCGAGTCGGGTAGTGTTCATGGGGTGAGCATATGACCGGTCGTCTAGTCGGCCAAGCACTATTGATCTGGCTGATGGCTTAACATCCAGATAGGCGTTTTGGTTGTTATGGTTGGGGTTGCGCCGACCGGCGTTGGCGCAGCCGGTGGCTTATTTATCCAGCGACTCAAGCAGTTGCTGCAGGCCTTTGTCGTTGGGGGCGAGGGCCAGCAATACCTTGGCCCAACGTTTGGCGGCGGCTTGCTCGCCAAGGTCACGGTTAAAGGTCACTAGGCCGAGCAGCACTTCTTGGTCCTGCGGGAAATCCTTGTAAGCGGCCTCCAGTACTTTAATCGCTGCCGGCGCTTGTGCGGTGCTGTTGAGCGCCACGGCATACACATAGCGATAGCGCACGTGATCGGGGGCCAGTTGGCTGGCTAGGGCGAGCTCGCTGACTGCCTCGGGCAAGCGCTTTTGCCGAGCTAAGGCCAGCCCTAGTGTGTGGTGCAGGGTCGGCTCTTGCGGGGCGCGGGCCAGACCTTCACGCAGCACTCGCTCGGCGCCGGGCTCTTGACCTTGGTCTTGATAGAGGCTGGCTAAGTTCACCACTGCTGGGGTGAAGGGGTCGAGCGCCAGCGCTTGACGGAAATAGGCTTCGGCTTGGCTGGCATCGCCGCGCTCGGCATACAGGGCGCCGAGGTTGGTCAGCGACTCGGGCCGATCGGCGCTAAACAGTTGCGCGGCAATGTACTCATCCAATGCCTGCTTGAAGGCCGCGCGCTGTTCAGGTTTGAGTTTGCCCTCGTTAGCGCCAGCCAGCGCGCGGGCGGCGGCCATGCGCACGCCACGAACCGGGTCGTCGAGCAGTGGCGGCAAGGCTTGGCTGCTCATGTTCGGGGCAATGCGGGCCACGGCGTCGACGGCCGCTTGGCGCACGGTTTCGTTGTCGTCATAGAGGCCGTCAACCAAGCTGCTAAAGGTCTGTTGATCACGACTGGCACTCAAACGAGCAAAGGCACTGGCGCGCGCAATCGCTGGCTGGGTGGTGTCGCTGATGACCTTGAGTAAGGCTGCATCGGCGCCGGGCAGGCCTAAGTTGGCTGCCGCAAACGCTTCGGCATAACGCTGGTGGCCGGGGTTAGGCTGGGGATACCACTGCTGGATTTTAGCGGCGGCCCACTGCGGTTTTTTATCGCTGTGACAGCCGTTGCAGGCATTTGGCGTGCCCAGTGTTACCGACAGGTCTGGGCGTGGAATGCGCAGCGAGTGATCGCTGCGCGGGTCAACCTGCATATAGGTGGTGGTCGGCATATGGCAGCTGACGCACTGCGCGCCGGTCGAGCCTTGCGGGTGAAAACTGTGTTTGGGGGTATCGTACTTAGCCGGCAAATGGCATTGCGCGCACACGCCGTTGCCTTCGGCGCGCAGTTTCAATGAGTGCGGTTCGTGGCAGTCACTGCAGGTCACGCCCTTGGCGAACATTTTGCTTTGTAGGAACGAACCGTGGTTGAACACCTCGTCGCGCTGCTGGCCGTCGGGCCAGTACAGGCCGTCATCCAACAGCGCCGGTCGGTAGTTATCGGCCAGCCGCTGGCCGTGCACGAATGTGTCACTGGTTTGCCCGCGCCGGGAATGACAGGTGGCGCAGGTTTCGATTTCTTTGTTGCTGGTGCGCGGCTGGCTGCGGCTGGCGTTGCCGGTTTTCAGCTCGCTTAGCCAACTGACGCCGCGCCGTTCGTCAAGTACCGTGGCCAGGCCTTTACCTGCTGCGCCAAATTGCTCGCTACCGGGTTCCTGCTTGGCCCAAGCAAGATGGTTGGAGGCGGGGCCGTGGCAGGCTTCGCAGCCGACATTAAGCTCCGACCATTGGGTGTCGAAGGTTTTGCTGCTGGCGTCGTAATTTTTTTGCAAGTTGGTTGAGTGACAGTCGGCGCACTGGTAGTTCCAATTCTGATCGATGCTGGTCCAATGCAGTGGGTCGCCGGCTTTGAGTTTTTGCTCGGGATAGAGATGAAACCAGCGCTGGCCGCCTCGCTCTTGCGGGCGGCTATCCCATGCGATGGCAAAGGCCTGCAGGCGGCCACCGGGGAAGTCGATCAGGTATTGCTGCAGCGGGGTAACGCCGAAGGTGTATTTGATCTCGAAGTCGGCGAGCTTGCCGTCCGGGCCGTCGGTATTGACGAAGAACTTACCGTCACGGGTAAAGAAGGTGCTGGTAATGCCTGCATAGGTGAAGCTGGCTTGCTCGCCAGGACGGCTGCCGAAATTACCCAGTACGGTCTCGGCGGTGGCGACTTGCATGGCTAAACCATGGTGCGAGCCCTTCCATGTGTCGTGTTGTTGGTTGTGGCAGCCAGTGCAGGTGTCGCTGCCGACATAGCTTGGATTGTGCGGGTCGCTGGTGTTTGGCGAGGCCGGCGGTTGGCTGGTCGTCGGCGGCGCGGGCGATACGGCTGGCAGCGCGCGAACACTTGGCTGTGCGCTACTGATGGGTGCTGGAGTGTTGGTTGGCGTTGGGTTGGCGATATAAACGGCTATAGCCGCCGCGCTGATTGCGCCAATCGCCAGCAGCAGGCGCAAGCCGAGCTTTCTTGCCGGGCGCGTTGTTGTGGGAGGCGGGCTGATATTTGCAGTGTGCTGTGGGTTGTTATTGTTCTTGCGCAAATTATGTTCTGCCATTCGATGCACGGGAGGGACGTGTCCCTTAAAGTGGTGCGAGTATTTCAGTATTGGTTAATCAACGTCTAGCGCGTCGCTTGGCGAATATTGCAGGCATAAAAAAACCGGAGCGAGTCCGGTTTTTGTCACTCAGGCAGCTTAGCGTTTAAGCGCAGCCGACAGGTGTGGCTGGATGGCGGTGAGTACCGCCTTAAAGCACTTGGTGTTACCGGTGACTATGTGGCCTTTTTCCAAGAACTCGTGAGCGCCATTAAAGTCGCTAATCAAACCGCCGGCTTCTTGAATCATCAGCACGCCTGCAGCCATGTCCCACTCAGTTAAACCGAAGGCCCAGGCGGCGTCGAAACGGCCGCAGGCCACGTAGGCCAGATCGAGGCTGGCGGAGCCGGCGCTGCGAATGCCGGCCACTTCTGGGCTGAGGTCGCGCAGCATGTTCAGGTGGCTGTCGAGGTTGTCTATTTGGCTGGCGCTGAACGGGAAGCTGTTGGCCAGCAGTGCGCCTTCTAGACCCTTGCGGCTGCTAACGCGCATACGACGGCCATTCAGGGCGGCGCCACGGCCACGGCTGGCGGTGAATTCTTCTTGGCGGACTGGGTCGAGAATGACGGCGTGCTCGAGGCGGTCGCGATACTTGCAGGCAATGCTCACCGAGAAGTTCGGTACGCCGCGCAGGAAGTTGCTGGTGCCGTCGAGTGGATCGATGATCCACAGGTAATCGGCGCCTTCGCCTTTGCCCGCGGTTAGGCCGGTTTTTTCACCGAGGAAGCCGTGGGTCGGATGGGCTTTGCTGAGTGCTTGAATGATGCTTTTTTCGACGGTGAGCTCCAGCTCGGCGACGAAATCTTTAGCATCTTTCTCGTCAGCCGAGATGACATCCAGGCGCTCGATGGAGCGGAAAATCAGTTCACTGGCGCTGCGGGCTGCGCGCAGTGCGACATTCAGCATTGGCTGCATGGAGTTTTCACCTGGTTGTATAAAGATAGCCGGCCATTCTAGCAGAAAAGTCTGAGGTAAAAAGAGGGTGCGACAGCTTGCATGGTATTAGCGGGGGGGCTTCTGTAAGATTTGCTCCCTTTTAGCGTCTGCGTGGGCCTGCTCGTGCTGCAAAATATTCGTGTGGTGTTGGTCAATACCAGTCATCCCGGCAATATCGGTGGCGCCGCGCGGGCCATGAAAAATATGGGCTTGAGCCGCTTGGTGCTGGTCCAGCCGCGGGACTTTCCCAGTGTCGAGGCGGTCGCGCGCGCGGCCGGTGCGGTTGATATTCTTGATAACGCCCGCATTGTAAATAGTCTTGAAGAGGCGCTGGATGGCTGCGGTCTGGTGCTGGGGACCAGTGCGCGCAATCGGCATATTCCTTGGCCACTATTGGATCCGCGTGAATGTGCGGCGGCCTGTCTGGAGCAAATCGAGCAAGCGGGCGAGGTGGCCTTGGTGTTTGGTCGGGAAGATTCCGGTCTGAGCAATGACGAACTGCAGCGTTGCCATTTTCATGTGCATATTCCATCGGACCCTGAGTTTAGTTCGCTCAATTTGGCCACTGCGGTGCAAGTGCTCACCTATGAGGTACGCATGGCCTGGCTGGCGGCGCAGGGTCAGCCGACTAAAATGGCTAAGCTGGAAACCCATGCCGAGCAGAGTTCGTTGCCGGTTACGGCAGATGAGTTGGAGCGGTTTTATGCACACATGGAGAGCACCTTGGTGCAGATCGGTTTTCATGACCCGGATAATCCGCGCCACTTGATGCCGCGTTTGCGTCGTCTGTACGGGCGCAGCAATATCAGTAAGCTGGAAATGAATATTCTGCGCGGCATTCTGACGGAAACGCAGAAAGCCGCCCGCGGTGAAGTTTATAAGCGGAGAGATAGCTAATGTTTGCTCGTGTGCGCGAAGATATTCAGGGCGTTTTTCATCGTGATCCAGCGGCGCGCAATACCTTTGAGGTGTTGACCTGCTATCCGGGCTTGCATGCCGTGTGGATGCATCGCTTGACCCATTTTTTATGGTTGGCCGGCTGGAAGTGGCTGGCGCGTATGCTCTCCAGCTTTGCCCGTTGGTTGACCGGGATTGAAATTCATCCGGGGGCGAAAATCGGCCGGCGGTTTTTTATCGACCACGGCATGGGCATCGTCATCGGCGAGACCGCCGAGATTGGCAATGACGTAACCCTCTATCAGGGCGTGACTTTGGGGGGCACCAGTTGGAACAAAGGTAAGCGTCATCCGACCCTCGAAGATGGTGTGGTGGTGGGTGCTGGGGCCAAGGTTTTGGGGCCTTTCACTGTCGGTGCGGGCGCCAAGATCGGCTCCAATGCGGTGGTGACTAAGGCGGTGCCGGCCGGTGCGACGGCGGTGGGGATACCGGCGCGGATTATCGCTAAACGCACCGATCAGGACGATGCGCAAGAGGCTAAGCGCCAAGCCTTGGCCGACAAAATAGGCTTCGATGCCTATGGCATGAGTGAAGACATGCCGGACCCTATTGCCCGTGCCATTGGTCAGTTACTCGATCATTTGCAGGCTGTGGATGGTCGGCTGGAAGGCATGTGTGGTGCGCTCAAGGCGCTCGGCAGTGATTTCTGCGGCAAGGACCTGCCGACCCTGCGCGATGAAGACTTCGCCGAGGTTAAAGACGAGACGGTTAAGTCTGGGCATTAATGCGTTAGCGCTGGCATTTTGTTAGGATGCGCGGCCTTGCTGGTGCTAATCCTGAGTAAATTGATAGGTCTTATAGTTGACTTAAATACTCGGGAATAAGATAATTGGCGCAAATCAGCGATCCTGTGGGACCTGTTCATGCGCCTGACCACCAAAGGCCGTTACGCCGTTACCGCCATGCTTGACCTAGCCCTGCACGCGCAGCGCAGTCCAGTGTCGTTGGCCGATATTTCCGAGCGTCAGGGTATCTCCCTGTCTTATCTGGAGCAGCTGTTTGCCAAGCTGCGCCGCGGTAGCTTGGTTTCCAGTGTGCGCGGTCCGGGCGGCGGTTATCAGTTGGCGCGTGAGATGGCCAGTATTCAAGTGGCGCAGGTTATTGATGCGGTGAATGAATCGGTGGATGCCACGCGCTGCCAGGGTCAGGGTGATTGCCATGCGGGCGACACCTGCTTAACCCATCATTTATGGTGCGACCTCAGTCAGCAAATTCACCAGTTTCTCAGCGGTATCAGTTTGGCTGACTTGGTTAGCCGGCATGAAGTTCAGGAAGTTGCATCGCGCCAGGATCAGCGCCGTTGTGGTACTGGCGCTGTGCGCCTGGACAAGATTGAAGCGTCCGCTATTGACTGAGTTGTACGTTTGCCTGAATACGGAGAAGCCTTATGAAATTACCGATTTATCTCGACTACTCAGCAACCACGCCGGTTGATCCGCGCGTTGCGCAAAAAATGAGTGAATGCCTGCTGGTGGACGGTAACTTCGGTAACCCCGCGTCGCGCTCCCATGTGTTTGGCTGGAAGGCTGAAGAGGCAGTGGAAAACGGTCGTCGTCAGGTTGCTGATCTGGTAAATGCCGATCCGCGCGAAATCGTCTGGACCAGCGGTGCTACTGAGTCGAATAACTTGGCGATTAAAGGTGCGGCGCACTTTTATGCGAGCAAGGGCAAGCATCTGGTAACCAACCGCATCGAGCATAAAGCCGTTCTCGATACCATGCGTCAGTTGGAGCGTGAAGGCTTTGAGGTGACTTATATCGAGCCGGGTGAAGATGGCCTGATCACCCCTGCGATGGTCGAAGCTGTGCTGCGCGATGACACCATTCTGGTTTCGGTGATGCACGTCAATAACGAGATCGGCACCATCAATGATATTGCTGCTATTGGTGAGCTAACCCGCTCGCGCGGCGTGTTGTTGCATGTCGATGCGGCGCAATCGACTGGCAAGGTGGCCATCGACCTGAGTACGCTGAAAGTTGACTTGATGTCCTTCTCGGCGCACAAAACCTACGGCCCTAAAGGCGTCGGCGCTTTGTATGTGGGGCGTAAGCCACGGGTACGTCTGGAAGCTCAGACCCACGGCGGCGGACATGAGCGCGGTATGCGTTCGGGCACCTTGGCGACCCATCAGATCGTCGGCATGGGCGAGGCGTTCCGCATTGCTAAAGAAGAAATGCAGCAAGAGAACGCGCGTATCGCGGCCTTGCGTGATCGTTTCTATAAGCAGGTCGAGCACCTTGAAGAACTGTATCTGAACGGCAGCTTGACCTCGCGGGTGCCGCACAACTTGAACCTCAGCTTTAACTACGTTGAGGGCGAGTCGCTGATTATGGCGCTGAAAGACTTGGCCGTTTCGTCGGGCTCGGCCTGTACCTCAGCATCCCTCGAACCGTCCTATGTGCTGCGTGCGATAGGCCGTAACGATGAGCTGGCACACAGCTCGATTCGTTTCACCTTCGGTCGCTTTACCACCGATGAAGAAGTTGATTATGCCGCGCAGAAAGTCTGCGAGGCGGTTACCAAGCTGCGCGATTTGTCGCCGCTGTGGGATATGTTCAAAGAGGGTGTCGATCTGTCCAAGGTTGAATGGGCGGCACACTAATAAGGCTTTCAGCCTTTCAGGCTGTGGAAGCGTAGCGAGCGAAGGATAGGCAAGGCAAAAGCAGGTGAGAAAGCGGAGTTTGCAGCTGCAAATGAGCATTTTGAATCTGCTTTTAACGCCGCATAACCGAGCGCAGTAGCTTCCGCCCGGTCTGAAGATGGCACCCGATTGAGAGAGGAGCACCAGCATGGCTTACAGCGAAAAGGTCATTGACCACTACGAGAACCCACGTAACGTCGGCAAAATGGATGCAGAAGATCCAGATGTCGGCACCGGCATGGTCGGCGCGCCGGCCTGCGGCGACGTGATGCGTTTGCAGATCAAGGTCAACGAGCAGGGCATCATCGAAGATGCCAAATTCAAGACTTACGGCTGCGGTTCAGCTATCGCCTCTAGTTCCTTGGCGACTGAGTGGATGAAGGGTAAAACCCTGGATGAAGCTGAAACCATCAAGAACACCCAGTTGGCTGAAGAGCTGGCCCTGCCGCCGGTGAAAATTCACTGCTCGGTACTCGCTGAAGACGCTATCAAGGCGGCTGTGCGCGATTACAAACAGAAGAAAGGCTTGCTCT
>JBILAR010000173.1:0-3999 GCA_044354115.1 Pseudomonas sp.
ATGGCTATCAGCATGACTGTAGCGGCGGCTGAGCATGTGCGCCGCTCGCTGGATGGACGCGGCAAGGGTGATGGCATTCGCTTGGCGGTGCGCACCACCGGCTGCTCCGGTTTGGCCTATGTGTTGGAATTTGTCGACGAGTTTGCTGGCGACGACCAAGTATTCGAGAGTCACGGCGTGAAGGTGATTATCGATCCGAAAAGCTTGGTTTATTTGGATGGCACCGAACTCGACTTTGTTAAGGAAGGTCTTAACGAGGGCTTCAAGTTCAACAATCCTAACGTGCGTGGCGAGTGCGGCTGCGGCGAAAGCTTTAACGTCTGAGGCGCTTGTGGGTAGTCCTTGTCATTTCGCCTTGTTTGAACTCAAACCAGCTTTTTTGCTCGATCTTGCGCAGTTAGCCGCGCGTTATCGCGAGTTGGCGCGCACGGTGCATCCTGACCGTTTTACCGACGGCACGGAGCGTGAGCAGCGTTTGGCGTTGGAGCATTCGGCGAGTCTGAATGAGGCCTATCAGGTGCTAAAGCACACCTCGGCGCGTGCCCGTTACTTGCTCAGCTTGAGTGGCGGTGAATTGCCGCTGGAAGTAACGGTGCAAGACCCCGAGTTTTTACTCCAGCAAATGCACTTGCGCGAAGAGCTGGAAGACTTGCACGACAGCGCCGATCTGGCCGGTGTCGAAGTCTTCAAGCAGCGTCTGAAACTTGCGCAAAATCAGTTAAATGAACAATTCGCTGGCTGCTGGGATGCGCCGGCCAGTCGTGAGCAGGCCGAGCGCCTGGTGCGGCGGATGCAGTTTCTCGACAAGCTCTCCTATGAAGTGCGCCAGCTGGAAGAGCGCCTCGACGATTAACCTGTGCGCCGCACCAGTGGCGCGCCTAATAGTCAGACAAGCATGGCCTTACTACAGATCGCTGAACCCGGACAAAGCCCGCAACCACACCAGCGTCGTCTGGCGGTGGGTATCGACTTGGGCACTACTAATTCGCTGGTCGCCGCCGTACGCAGCGGTCTCGCTGAACCGCTTGCGGATGCGCAGGGTCAATTGCTGATGCCGTCGGCGGTGCGTTATCACCCCGAGCGCATTGAGGTTGGGCTGGGCGCCAAGCAGGCCGCCGCGCAAGATCCATGGAATACCGTGTTGTCGGTCAAGCGCCTGATGGGGCGTGGGCTGGCGGACGTCAAGCAACTGGGTGAACAGCTGCCGTATCGCTTTGTCGGCGGCGAGTCGCA
Organism: Pseudomonas sp.; assembly: GCA_044354115.1. Classification (GTDB taxonomy): domain Bacteria; phylum Pseudomonadota; class Gammaproteobacteria; order Pseudomonadales; family Pseudomonadaceae; genus Aquipseudomonas. The sequence continues at coordinate 1,234 of JBILAR010000173.1, forward strand.
CATGCCGTTTATCGACACCGTGCAGGGGCCGAAAAGCCCGGTCGAAGTGTCGGCAGATATCCTTAAGGTGCTGCGTCAGCGCGCCGAAGATACCTTGGGTGGTGAGCTGGTCGGCGCGGTGATTACCGTGCCGGCCTATTTCGATGAGGCGCAGCGCCAAGCCACTAAAGATGCGGCGCGCTTGGCCGGCTTGAATGTGCTGCGCTTGCTCAATGAGCCCACGGCCGCCGCGGTGGCTTATGGTTTGGATAAGCAAGCCGAAGGCTTGGTGGCTATCTATGACTTGGGTGGCGGCACCTTCGATATTTCCATTCTGCGCCTGACTGGCGGGGTCTTTGAAGTCTTGGCCACCGGTGGCGATAGCGCTCTGGGCGGCGATGATTTTGACCATGCGATCGCCGGCTGGATGATCGCTCAGGCGGGTTTGTCCACGGATCTCGCGCCGGGTGAGCAGCGCAGCTTGTTGCAAGCAGCCTGCTTGGCTAAAGAGGCGTTGAGCGCGGCTGATTCGGTGACGCTCACGCATGGCGATTGGAGTGGTGAACTCAGTCGCCAGCAGTTCGTTGCACTGATTGAACCGATGGTGGCCCGCAGTCTCAAAGCTTGTAAGCGCGCCGTGCGCGATGCCGGGATTGAATTGCTTGAGGTTGAAGCGGTGGTCATGGTCGGTGGTTCGACCCGTGTGCCTTATGTGCGCCAGGCGGTGGCGGAGCTGTTTGCCCGCGAGCCTCTGACCGATATTGACCCCGATCAAGTGGTGGCCATAGGCGCGGCGATTCAAGCCGATACCTTGGCGGGCAATAAGCGTGATGGCGAAGAGTTGTTGCTGCTCGATGTGATCCCGCTGTCGCTGGGTCTGGAGACCATGGGTGGCTTGCTGGAAAAAGTCATTCCGCGTAACACCACTATCCCGGTGGCGCGCGCCCAGGACTTCACCACCTATAAAGATGGCCAGACGGCCATGATGATTCATGTGTTGCAGGGCGAGCGTGAGCTGATCAGCGATTGCCGCTCGCTGGCGCGCTTTGAGTTGCGCGGTATTCCGCCGATGGTGGCGGGATCTGCGAAGATTCGCGTGACCTTTCAGGTCGATGCCGATGGCCTGCTCAGCGTCGCGGCGCGTGAGTTGGGTTCGGGCGTCGAGGCGACTATTCAGGTCAAGCCATCCTATGGCCTGACGGATGGCGAAGTTGCCCGGATGCTGCAGGACTCGTTCAAGTTTGCCGGCGACGATAAAGTGGCGCGCGTATTGCGCGAGCATCAGGTGGATGCCGAGCGCTTGCTGGTGGCGGTACAGGCTGCGTTACAAATGGATGGCGAGCGTTTGCTGGAAGCCTGTGAGCGCGCTGAAATCGAATTGCAGATGCGTTTGTTGAGTGAATTGATGGTGGGTAGCGATGGTGCGGCAATTGAGTTGCAGACCAAACGTGTAACTCAAGTAACTGACGCCTTTGCTGCGCGCCGGCTGAATGCCACGGTAAAAGCCGGGCTGGCCGGTCGTCGCTTGAATGAAATTGACGACTGATTTAGGAGTAACAGAATGACGCAGGTCATTTTTCTGCCACACGATAAGTTCTGCCCTGATGGCATGGTCGTGGAGGCTGAGCCCGGTACGTCCATTCTCGAATTGGCCCATGCGCACCATATCGAGATGGAAAGCGCCTGTGGCGGCGTCTGCGCGTGTACGACGTGCCATTGCATCGTTCGTGAAGGTTTCCATTCGCTGGAAGCGGCTGACGAGCTGGAAGAAGACTTCCTTGATCGGGCTTGGGGGCTTGAGGTGCAATCGCGCCTAGCCTGTCAGGCGATCGTCGGGACTGAAGACCTGACCATCGAAATTCCCAAGTATTCGCTCAACCATGCCGCTGAGGCAGCGCACTGATTCGAGGGGTTGTCATGAGTCTGCAATGGCACGACGTATTAGATATTGCTATCGAGCTGGCTGAAAGTAAGCCAGAGGTAGATCCGCGCTACGTCAACTTCGTCGATTTGCATCGCTGGGTGCTGGCTTTGCCAGATTTTTCCGATGACCCGCAGCGTGGTGGCGAGAAGGTGCTGGAAGCCATTCAGGCCGCCTGGATCGAAGAGCAAGACTAAGAGCCTTAGCTCTAGCTGGTTCAACGCTACGCATTTAACTGGAACCCGCGTATAATTTGCGGGTTTATTTTCGCTGTAATTCTTAGAATTTGGAGTTTCACATGGCTGTTCAACGTACTTTTTCCATCATCAAGCCTGACGCCGTTGCTAAAAACGTAGTTGGCGAGATCGTTAGCCGCTTCGAAAAGGCCGGCCTGAGCGTCGTTGCTTCGAAAATGGTGCAACTGTCTGAGCGTGAAGCTGGCGGTTTCTACGCAGAGCACAGCGCTCGCGGTTTCTTCAAAGATCTGGTGGCCTTCATGGTTTCCGGTCCAGTTATCGTTCAGGTTCTGGAAGGCGAAGAAGCCATTGCCAAAAATCGTGAGCTGATGGGCGCTACCAACCCTAAAGAAGCTGCTGCTGGCACAATCCGTGCTGACTTCGCCGTTTCGATCGACGAAAACGCGGTGCACGGTTCGGATTCCGAAGCCGCTGCTGCCCGTGAAATCTCGTACTTCTTCGCCGCCACTGAGGTGTGCGCTCGCATTCGCTAAGCGAATTTAGCGAGGGTGAAACCATGACTGTATCTGTAGGCGCTGCCGTGACTGCAAAAGTCAACCTGCTGGGGCTAACCCAGCAGCAAATGGAAACGTTCTTCGACTCGATTGGGGAGAAGCGTTTTCGCGCCGG
>JBILAR010000038.1:0-27249 GCA_044354115.1 Pseudomonas sp.
AGTCGAGAAAGAACAGTGGTTCCGCGCCGCACACAATCAGGTCGTTAACGCACATGGCGACCAGGTCGATGCCGATGCTGTCGTGCTGATTAAGGTTCAAAGCCAGGCGCAGCTTGGTGCCCACGCCGTCGGTGCCCGAGACCAATACCGGTTGCTTGTAACCTGCCGGGATTTCGCACAGGGCGCCAAAGCCGCCCAAACCGCCCATTACCTCAGGACGCCGGGTGCGCTTGGCCACGCTCTTGATGCGTTCGACCAGGGCTTCGCCGGCATCGATATCGACGCCTGCGTCCTTGTAGCTGATGGAAGGTTGCTTGCTCATAGGTCCGGGCCTGTAGAAAAGGATGTTCGGGGAGCGACCGGGTCAGTTTGAGTGGGCGGCGCGGCGAGCAGCGCGAAGAACCTGTGGCTCTCTGCGCGCGCAATGCGTGGCACTCGAACTCGGCTAGTGCCGAAGCCGGTCTGCGAAGGCGCGCGATTTTATCAGGCTTGCACGTCAGCGGCCATCGGTGCATGCCGCTGGCACCACACAAGTGCGGTTGGGCGGCGGCTGATCCGACGAATAGCCGTGTTTTTTGTGGCCTTTACAGGCGAAAACGCGCCACAGAGTCGCTGAGTTGGCTGGCCAGTTGGGCGAGTTCTTCGGTGGTGCTGAAGGTTGCATTCATATTCTGTGCGTTGCTTTGCGACATGTTGGCGATGCTTTCAATCTGCTGAGCAATCTCATTGCTGGCCTGGCTTTGCTCGCCGATGGTGCGGGTGATGTCGTTGACCAGATGGCTGGTGCTGAGGGTCGCCTGGGATATTTCCCGAATCGCCCGCTCAACATCGGCGGTCACGGCCATGCCTTTATCCACCTGCGCGACGCCGGTTTCCATACTGATGACCGCCTCACGCGTGCTTTGTTGAATGCGCTGAACCATATTGGCGATTTCTTCGGTGGAACTGCTGGTGCGGCCGGCCAGTTGTCGCACTTCGTCGGCCACCACGGCAAAGCCGCGGCCTTGCTCGCCGGCGCGGGCGGCTTCGATGGCCGCGTTGAGCGCAAGCAAATTGGTTTGATCGGCGATGCCCTTAATCACCTGAATAATGCTGAAGATCTGTTCGGATTCTTTATCTAAGGTGCGAATGACCTGCGCCGACTGCTGCACCGATTGCGAGATGCCCTGCATATCGACCACCACCTGATGAATCACCTGGCCGCCATCTTTGGCCAGTTGCTCGGCTTGGCTGGCCATGGCCAGTGCGCGCTCGGCATGCCGAGTGATTTCTTCGATGCTGGCGGTCATTTCGCTGGCCGCTGCGGCCATGGTGCTGGCGGCATCGCTTTGCCGCTCGCTGGAACTGGCGACGCCCTGGCAACCACTGCTCAAGCTTTGGCTAATGGCGCCAATACCGTTGGCGTTGCGCAGCACTAACTCAATCATGCCGCGCAGGTCGCGCTGCATACCGGCAAGGCTGCGCAGCAGTGCGCTGGCTTCATCTTGGCCGCTGGGTTCGTTGATGCGTTCAAGTAGATTACCTTGCGCGGTGGCTGCGGCAATCCGACTGGCGAAGCGAATGGGCCCCATGATGCTGTTAACCACCCAAATACCTTGCCCCACGAGCAGCACGATGCTGGCCAGTAAGACCAGGCTGATACTGATATTGGCGGCGCTGATGGCGCTGTGAGTTTGTTCAGTGCTTTGCTCGGCGCTTTGCTCGATTAATTCGCTAAGGGCGTGCATGTCGCCCTCAAGCTGTTCAAAGGCGCGGTTAAAACTGGGCAATTGCTGTTGGCCTGCGGCGGGATCTTGCAGGCTCTGACGGACAATCTGCTCGGCGGCCGCGATATAACTGTTGAGGCTTGGCTGCACGCGCTCGAGAGCCGCTTTGATCGCCTGATTGGTGTCCAGTCGCTGATTGTCAGTCAGGGTTTGGCGAAAGCGCTCGGCATGTTCTTGGGTACTGCTGCGCACTTCATCTGGGCTGCTGGGGCTTTTACCTAAACCGACTAGTAATGCTGAAAGCACGTCCGCGCGCAGGGCGTCATGCATCATGTCGGCATCCAGATGATTGCGCAGGGCGCTGAGAATGGTCTGGTTGGCGTTGATCACCTGTGCGGTACGAGCATTATTCAGGTAGCTGACCAAGCCCATTAACAGTGCGGCCAGCAGGCCGGTGGCGGTCAGCAGTAGTAAACGTAGCTGGATGGTCATGGGCGCTCCAGGCGGGTACCTAGTTAGGATCTTTTTTCTCAGTCTAGTTAGGGTTAGTACAATTGCCTTATTGGCGTTCAAGACACTTTATTGAGCCGTTTTTGCGCTGCCATTGGGCGGTTTCGCGCCGCAAAGGTTGCCGGCTTAGGGGCGGCTGTTTAAGGTATGAGCCTGTTTTTAGCCCTAACAGGCCGTTGGAAAGCTACCTGCGTTGCCGATACAGCGTTAAAAACGGCCTCAAAATGCTCATTTACAGCCTGTAAACTGCGCTTTCTCGGCCGTTTTTGCCTCGTGTCGGCGGCCTCGCCAACACTTTTCAGCGGCCTGCTAAACCTTACGAGAATTCGATGCGCGTGATTGCCCGCTGGTTGCTTGTTAGTCTGTCACTGCTGTGTTTGCCGCTTGCCGCGCAACCGCTAAGCGGCCTGTATCAGGTGCGTGAGGCAGTGGCCAGTCAGCAGCCAGAGGAACGCGACGCGGCCGTTAAGCGGGCGTTGGACACCTTGGTGTTGCGCCTCACTGGCGACCCACAGGCCCTGCAAAATCCCGGCGTGGCGGCGTTGCGTAACGACCCGCAACAGATCATCAGCCGTTATGCCTATGACAGCGGCGCGGGGCAGACTTTGCTGGTCGAGTTTGACCCCATCAGTGCTGAGCGCAGCCTGCGGCAGGCCGGTCTGGCCCTGTGGAGCGCTAATCGCCCGGCCATTTTGGCTTGGTGGCTAAATGAGTCGAGCGAGTCCACTGCCTTGGTCGGCGATGCACAGCCTGCCGCCACTGTGTTGCGTAACGCGGCCGTGCGTAGCGGTTTGCCGCTGCGTCTACCGCTGGCCGATTTGGATGAACAGCTTCTGGCCACGGCCGAGAACTTAGCCGCGCCACAACCTGCGGCTTTGTTACCGGCCTCGGCGCGTTATAACGCCGATGCGTTGCTGGCGGTGCAGGCCCGTGAGGCTGATGGCCAGTGGCAGGCACAATGGCAGTTGTGGCTGGGCGATAGCCGCGAGCAGGGCAATGCGCAGGGCGCCGATCAACAAGCCTTGGCCGATGCGGTATTGCAAGCCGTGAGCGCGCGTTTAGCCCCGCGTTTTGTTAGTCAGCCGGGTGCCGCTCAGGCTTTGCAAGTGCAGGTACAGGGCGTCAACTTGCAGCGTTATGCGCAGTTGCAGAGTTTGCTCGCGCCTTTTGCTGCCCGTTTGCAGCGCGCCAATGGTGAGCAATTGCTGTTCTCGGTGCAGGCCAGCCCCGAGCAGTTGCGCGCACAATTAGCCTTGGCGCAATTGCAAGAAGGCCCAGCCCCGGTGGTTAGCGCCGAGTCTGCGGTGCCAGCCCCAGCCCCAGCCCCGGTAAATCCGAATGTGCTGCAGTTTCATTGGTAGTTCAGTACCGCTGCGATAGCTCTAAATCGCTGGATTGCTGCGCCATCTGGCTGATTTGTATAGACTTTACCTCTGCTGGGGGCGCTGCCCTGAGCTGGCCTGCGGGTTATCCACTGTTTAACGAGCCCCTCGCCGACTGTAACCAGTCGGCTAAAACACCATGACTCCGATTCAACTACCTCTTGGGGTGCGTCTGCGTGACGACGCTACCTTCGCCAACTACTACCCCGGTGCTAACGCGGCGGCGCTTGGTTATGTCGAGCGTTTGTGTGAGCCCGAGGCGGGTTGGACCGAGAGCCTGATTTACCTATGGGGCGGCGCGGGGGTCGGTTGCAGTCATCTGTTGCAAGCGGCTTGCCTGCGGTTTGAGCAGCGCGATGAACCGGCGGTGTACTTGCCGCTGCGCGAAGTGGTCGATTACGGCCCGCAGTTACTCGACAACCTCGAGCAATGTGAGCTGGTCTGTTTAGATGACTTGGATGCAGTGGTCGGGCGCGCCGATTGGGAAGAGGCGTTGTTTCACCTGTTTAATCGTTTGCGTGACAGCGGCCGACGTTTGTTGCTGTCCGCCGCCTGCTCGCCGCGTGAGTTGGCGGTTGGGCTGCCGGATTTACAGTCGCGGTTAACCTTGGCGCTGGTGTTTCAGCTGCAGTCGTTATCCGATGAAGACAAGCTGCGCGCCTTGCAACTGCGCGCCTCGCGCCGCGGCTTGCAACTGCCCGATGAAGTCGGCCGGTTTATCCTGACCCGCGGCACGCGCAGCATGAGCGCGCTGTTTGAATTGCTCGAGCGTCTCGATCAAGCGTCCCTACAAGCCCAGCGCAAACTGACAATTCCCTTCTTAAAAGAAACCTTGGGCTGGTAACAGTTCGGTTTACTGCGTGGCGAGCCCGGCAATAAAGCGGTTAATCGCGTGTGCGCAGGCCTCTGGTTGGCTTTGCAGTAGAAAGTGCGGGCCGTCAATGGTCACCTGCTGCAGGTGATTACAATGCAAACGCAGACTGTTCGATGCTTGCGCAGTGACTAACCGATCGTACTTTGCCAGCAGTTGCAGTGCGGGTAGCTCTAGCTTGAGTAAGGGCTGCTGCAGTTGCGCGAGACTGAACAAACGCGCCCACAGCAATGTTTTTTCCATGCTGCGAATCTCAGTGCGCAGCAAGTCAACTAGCTCGAAATTGGCGTGTTTGCCGAGGCAGAAGGTTTTCAGTAGCCAGGAATTGGTCAGCAGGCTAATAGGCAATGGCAAGGCATGTTGCGGCAGTAGTCGTAACAACGGCTGCGGCCGCTGTAGAAAGCTGGCCGCGAAAATTAGCCCGCGCAACCCCGCTGGTTTAAGCATGCCGAGATGGTAGGCGAGTGCGCCGGAGAAGGACTCTCCGAGTAGTACAAATGGTGTTTCGCCCACTTGGCCTAGCAGTGTTTCGGCTAGCTGCCGATGATCCTGTGGACCTTGTTGCGGCAGGCTTAACGTTTGCACTGTGAGTTGCGGATCTAGCCAAGGCAACAGCGGTGAGAACAGATGGTCGCTACCATTGAGCCCCGGCAATAGCACTAGGCGCAAACGCTGGGCCGAGCTCATTAACTATTCCCCCGCCAACTTGCGGTCGTACTGGAAGCGCCAGCGGGTGTACAGCAGCGCTGAGCAGAACAGCGTGGTGCTGAGGCACAGCAGTGCCCAGTCAAAAAATGTAGTTTTCACGCCCATGACCGCGAGCACCCCAGCGATAAAATACAGATTAACCACGAAGCACAGCCATGCGGTGGCTCTTGGCTGGCCCGAGATCATTCCTGGCGTCAACAGTGCTAAAGGGGTCAAGGCGAACAGCAGAATGCCCCATGGCCGGGCACCATTTAAATCGGCAAAAAATAAGTTCCAGAGCAGGATTAGCAGCGCTAGGGCAAAGAAGCAGAACAGGTTGATGGCGCGGGTGATGCGCAGGCGCGGTTGCAGCCAGTTGAGTTCGGGTAAGGCTTTCGGGATTTTAGCCACGCGGCTTCTCCAGTTGCTGAGCGATAGTTGCAAGGCGCAGGCCGAGGGCGCGGCACAGGGCGATTTCGTCGTCATCGAGGGCGCGTTTACCGTCGCTGCCGGCATGGTGGCTTGGACCATAAGGCGTTCCGCCGCCACGGGTTTGCAGCAGCGCCGACTCACTGTAGGGCAGGCCACAAATCAACATGCCGTGGTGCAGCAAGGGTAATAGCATCGACAACAAGGTGCTTTCTTGGCCGCCGTGCAGGCTGGCGGTGCTGGTGAACACCCCGGCCGGTTTGCCGACTAAACCGCCGGTAAGCCACAGGTTGCTGCTGCCATCGAGAAAGTACTTGAGCGCGGCGGCCATGTTGCCAAAACGGGTGGGGCTGCCCATGGCTAAACCGGCGCAGTCTTTTAAGTCATCCAGAGTGGCGTACAAAGCGCCTTTTTCAGGTAACTCGGGGCTCACTTGTTGGCAGTCACTGGACACCCCCGGCACGGTGCGCAGGCGAGCCTCAAGGCCGCCCAGTTCAACGCCACGGGCAATTTGCCGGGCCATCTCGGCGGTGGCGCCATGGCGGCTGTAGTACAGCACTAGGATATAAGGCGACTTCACTGGAGGAGTTCCAGCAGTTTTTCCGGTTGGCGGCCAATAACGGCACGCTCACTGCTGATGATGATGATGGGCCGTTCGATCAGTTTTGGGTTGGCAACCATGGCGTCGATCAATTGCGCCTCAGTCAGGCTTGGGTTGGCCAAATTGAGGCTTTTGTAAGCGTCTTCGCCGGTGCGCAGCAGTTCGCGTGCTGGGATGCCCAGCTTGCCGAGCACTGCTTGTAGTTCTGCGGCGCTGGGTGGCGTTTCGAGGTAGCGCACGATGTTCGGCGTTAAGCCGCGAGCTTCGAGGATTTCCAGCGCGCCGCGCGATTTTGAGCAAAATGGATTGTGATAGAGCGTCAAATCGGTCATTTGCGGGTCGCTTCTTGGTTGGGCGGGCGGCTATTCTACCCGCGTCTGTGCCAGCAACTGAACTCTGTGTGAGCGCTCAGGAACGCGTGGCATCATCTGATTACTCACCAAGGAACAGGAATGCGCCAACGTCTGCACGATGCTCTGGATTTTTGGCGGTTTTTATTTCAGCGGTTTTTGGCTGATCGCGGCATCAGCAGTGCGGCCGCGCTGACGTACACCACGCTGTTTGCGGTGGTGCCGTTGATGACCGTGACCTTTGCCACGCTGTCGGCAGTGCCGGCATTTCAAGGCGTAGGTGAACAGATCCAAGACTTTATCTTTCGCAATTTTGTGCCCTCCACTGGCGCGGCGGTGCAGGAGTATCTCAAGGGCTTTACCGAGCAGGCGCGGCAGTTGACGTGGATCGGCGTGCTAGCGTTGGCTGTCACCGCTTTTATGATGCTGGTGAATATCGAGCAGGCCTTTAACACCATCTGGCGGGTGCGTAAGAGCAGGCGTGGGGTTTCCAGTTTTTTACTGTATTGGGCGATTCTTAGCCTCGGTCCGTTGCTGCTAGGCAGTGGTTTTGCGATTAGCACTTATCTGGGCTCAAGTACGTTGTTGTCGGGACCACACGCGCTGGCAGGGGTAAAAATACTGCTCGGCTTTACCCCGTTGTTGTTCAGTGTGGCCGCGTTTACCTTGATCTACGCCACTGTGCCGAATGCTTCGGTGCCGCTTAAACATGCGTTGCTGGGCGGTATTTTTACTGCCGTGTTGTTTGAGGTGGCCAAGGCGATATTCGGTTTGTATGTGAGTTTTTTCCCCGGCTATCAGTTGATTTACGGCGCGTTCGCGACTGTGCCGCTGTTTTTACTGTGGCTGTATTTGTCTTGGTTAATCGTGCTGTTTGGCGCTGAGCTGGTGTGCAACTTGTCGGCCCCGCACCATTGGCGACGCCGGGCGATGCCGCGCTTGTTGGTGGTGCTTGGGGTGTTACGGGTGTTTTATGAACGCCAGCAACTCGGCCTGCCAGTGCGCCTGAGCAGCGTGCAGCGGGTCGGTTGGCTGGTGCCAGGTGATGAGTGGCTGGAAATTATCGATTTTCTGCAGAGCCAACAGCTGATTTGCGCCACGGCGGGTGATGCTTGGGTGCTCAGTCGTGATTTGTCGAGTTATCCGCTGCAACAGTTGCTCAGCCACAGCCCTTGGCCGCTGCCAAGGCTTGCGCAATTGCCTGCGCAGTTGGATGAGCCTTGGTATCCGGCGTTGTGCAGTGCTTTAGGGCTGTTTTATCAGCAGCAAGAGCAGTTGTTTAGTGGCAGTTTAGGGCAATGGTTACAGCCCCCTGCGCAGTGACGTAAATGGTCAGTTTGCGGCGTAGTGGATACTTAAGCGGGGCGTTTGGCGTGCTGCTGCCGCCTAAACGCTGCAACAGCAAAGTGGCACGCTTCTGGCAATCTCTCTATGAGAGGGTTTTTAAACTATCAGTCAGTCAAGGAGTGACGAGCACGTGGCCACTATGAACAAACCAAGCAATGTGATTTACCTGCATCAGCTCGACCCGCAGGCAGCGCTAGAGCGGCTTAATCGCATTACCGGTTTGCGTTTTAGCCGTTGGCCGCAGAGCTTGGTGCCGGCGCAAGAGGCGCTGCCGGTGGTTGAGGTGCATGTGGATGAGTGTGCGGCTGTTGCCGAGCCGCTCAGCTATGTTGCTCAAGACGGTCGTGTGCGGCCTTAAACCAACGCGTGACGTTTATCGCTCTGGGCTTGCTCGACGGCCTGCACAAATAACTCTTCGACCAACATGCTTTGCGCAGGCACGGCGGTGCGCAAAAAAACCTGCAGGTTTTGCAGGTTGTGTTTAATCGGTAAGCGCGCAATCCCTGAGAGCAGCACTTTGCCTTGGGCGCCGACTTTACTGTGCTCAACCGCCACTTCGCGCTGCTGCTCGCCATCTAGGTAGCGCAACATCAGTGATACAGGCAGGTTTTCCAAGCTTTTTAGTTGCAGCCTCGCGGCGATATTGAACTCAGCCACGCGGCCGTCATAGGGTGTTACGACAGTGCGGGCGAGACTAATAACCTGTGCTGGAACTGGACCAATCAGACGATCGTTAGACGTGGGCATGGCAATGTTTGCTCGAGTGGGTAGCTACGAGCAAAGTCTAACCTGACTGCATGGCCCTAAACTGTGCTGTCGGGCATGTTGGTATGTGACTGGTTTTGCACAATTAACCGCTGCGGCACCTAGGCCAGACGCAGCGGGTAGCGCGATACCGTGGGCGTGTGCAGGTTACAGGCTGGCAGCGGCACCACGGTTTGGTTGGGCATGTTGGTGAGTTGCAGCCATAGGCTTTCGCCCTCAACAAACTGTCCGTTGGGTAACCATAGGCCGTGGTGCCAGCCATTGCCGGGTTCTGGGGTGCTCTGCAATACGCCGGGATGGGTTTGCGAGCTTGGCGAGCGGCGCAACCACACTGGGCGCGGCAGGCCTTTTAGGTAACGCAGGCCTAGGTGTAAGCCTTCGTTGTTCTGATGACGCCAGCGCACTAAGGCCAACGTAGGGGTTCCAGTTTCGGCCAGTAAGAGCACCAGTTGGCCGACTGGTAAATGTGCGCCTTGGTCGCTGTTACACAGAAGGCGTGCACCGCCGGCGCTGCCATCGAGCATCAGGGTGGCGCAGTGGCTGGGACGTTTTTCCAGTAACTGCGAGTGGATATCGGCCAAGCCGATAATTAAGTTGCACGGGCCCTCGAATTCGCTGCGGGCATGCCGGCGTTGCTGGCGTCCTAGCCAGTTGATGCGCACCCGCTCCAGCAGTTGTCGCTCTTGCGCTGTTTGCAGTGGGGCGGGCTCATGCAAACCTATCAGTAAGGCACCTAACTCAAAACGGCGTAAATCACTCGGCTGGCCCTGCGGCACTTCATCGAAGGCCAAGCAGGGCTGCGAGGCGCTAAGGTCGACGGTTGGGCCATCAACTTCTTCCTCGTCATCCCAAGGCAGTAAGCGAGCCAAGCTAGCCAGTGGGGCTAAAGCCGCAAACAACTGTGTGCATTCACCTTGGGCCAGATGAAAGGGATTGCTCAGCGCTAACAGCAGGGCTTGTTGATAGAGTCCGCGCAAGGTGCTGGACGGTGCCGGCATAAAAGCGGCGGCGATGTGTTCATCGAGGCAATCTTGGTGCTCGCCAATCCAGTACAGCAAATGGCTGTCACGCCATAGGCTCGGTGGTGGCTCTTGGTAAATTTGGTAGTGGCGCAACAAACTTTGCGCAAGGTAATACTGGGCTTTATACAAGCACCAAGCTAGGTGCGGACGGGATGGTTGGCGGCCCTGTAGAATCTGCAGTAACAAGCGCTTAAAGCCGGCGGCCATTTCGCTGCAGAGGCGTAAAAAAAGTGGCGGCGGGGGTGTTTCGCCAAGGTATGCCTGTGCGTAGTTGCGGTAAGCGTCGCTGAAATTCTGCAGGCTGCGTTGCCTTTCAAGTAAGGTCATGGCGCTGCGATTACAGCGAAACAGCAGGCTAAGCACCTCTTGCAGGGCATTCTCAGGCAGCAACAGGCGCGCGGCGGCGAGTTGCTCGGTCAGCTCGGTCAGTGTCAGCGCCTGCTCATTGAGGATGTCTGGCACTTCTAGGCGCAAGGCATCCAGCGTCATAGTGAACCTTCAGAGACGAGGCGGGACGGCATGTTTACACAGCACCTTAGGTTTAGCCCATTGACGTACAGAGTCTTCAGCGCTGCAGCGCTTGCTGCCAGAGAAGTGCTGCAGCGCTGGGGGCGAAGCAAGGGGCGGGTGTTCATGCTGTTCCTTATGGGTTTGCTGCTGACCGGTTGTAGCGAAGACTACGGCTTGGATCAGTATGGACGAAAGGTAACGGCTGAACAGCTAGAAGGCCAGTGGTTAGTGATTAATTACTGGGCGCAGTGGTGCGGCCCTTGTCGCGCCGAGGTTGCCGAGTTGAACAAATTGGCGCAGCAGGTCAGCGTGCCGCCAGTGTTGGTGTTGGGGGTTAATTTTGACCAGTTACAAGGCAGTCAATTAAGCCAAGCCAGCAGCGCGCTTGGCATCAACTATCGAGTCTTGGCCCAAGACCCTGCGGCGCACTGGCAATTGCCGCGCAGTGAGGTATTGCCTGTCACCTATATCATTGATGCGCAGGGCAAACTGCGTGAGCGCTTACTCGGCGAACAAACAGCGGCGGGCTTGAGTGCGCGCTTGGCGCAACTGCAAAAGACTGTCGACTAATGCTGGCGCAGTTACTCGTTAGCGCCGGGGTCGGCGGCTAAACGACCGGCATTTTTCTGGAGTAAATGGAGAAACTCTTGCTGCAGTTCTGGATCGTTACGCGTCAGCTCGATCAGGCTCTGCTCCAGTTCACTGGCTTCCTCTTCCAGGCCTAAATCGGCCAGACGCTTAATTCGATGTACCCACTGGGCGACGCTCTCGCCTTCAAGGTCAGCAAAAATCAGCGCGTGCGCCTCAACCAATTTGCCCCGTAGCGCGCGGCTGACCAGCAAGCTGGCGTGGCCTTGAGTACCGTCTTGCGGGTCGCTGACGCTGAGCTGCAACTTGCCCACGCGGCTGATATTGGCTTGTTCGGCGAATGGGCTGTCGAGCAGGTTCAGGCGCAAAATGCCCTTGCTGTCGGTGCTCAGTTCATGGCGTTGTTTACCGGCAATTACGCTGACGGGGCGATCGCTCCACGGCAGGCTGGAATACTCTTTGCGCGTGGCCAGTTGGGTTTCATTGGTGCCGGCCAGATTTTGTTGCGAGCGTCCGTGAGATTCGACGTTCATGGCCGGATTGAGACCAGCAAAACCGTAATCAAACCAGCCCTTGGTAGCGCTTTCCGGGACGCTGCCAAAGGTCAGGATGTTGGCCAAGTTGGCGCCCACGCCGGCCACCACTGCGCCTGCGCCGAGCGGTACCTCGTAAAGTTCACGCCAAGGTTGATACGGGGTGTAGCGGTCGTAGTGACGGCTAACCTCGAACTCAGTCACCTCAAAGGTTTTTTGCTCAAGGATGCGCACCCGGCGCTGCGGTAGCTCCAACAGCGGTGGCTCGCCCACCTCGATCTGCAAGCTGTGCTCAACGAGTTTGCGCTCGATGCGTTGCTCGTGCTCGCTGCGTTGCCCTAATTGGTTGGCGCAGCCGCTAAGTAGCAGGGCGCCAGACAGGGCGGCGCCGGTTTGCAGAGTCGCTCGGCAGAACATATAACCTCGCTTAGCCGCGAATACGCGCTTGCAGAAACGCCAGCACATCGGCAGCGGGAATGGCTTGCGCCTCGGTTTCGCGGCGGCTCTTGTACTCCAAGTTGCCGTCGGCCAAGCCGCGATCGCTGACCACGATGCGGTGTGGAATACCTATTAGCTCCATGTCGGCAAACTTGATGCCGGGGCTGGTTTTTTTGTCGCGATCGTCCAGCAATACTTCGAAGCCGGCAGCCGTTAGCTCGGCATACAACTTATCAGTCGCCTCGCGCACCACCTCGGTCTCGTAGCGCAGTGGCACTAGGGCGATTTGGAATGGCGCCAAGGTGTCATTCCAGAGGATGCCGCGCTCGTCGAAGTTTTGTTCGATGGCGGCGGCCACCACTCGCGATACGCCGATGCCGTAGCAACCCATGGTCAGAATCACCGGCTTGCCGTTGTCGCCCAGCACTTGGCAGTTCAACGCCTGGCTGTACTTGGTGCCGAGTTGGAAGATATGCCCCACCTCGATGCCGCGCTTAATCACCAAGGTGCCTTGGCCGTCTGGGCTCGGGTCACCTGCCACGACGTTACGCAAGTCGGCCACTTCTGGTAGCGGCAAGTCACGCTCCCAGTTCACGCCGAAATAGTGCTGGTCATCGATGTTAGCGCCAACGCCAAAGTCGCTCATCAGCGCCACGGAGCGGTCGATGATGCACGGCAGTGGCATGTTCAGCGGGCCTAGCGAACCTGCGCCGGCACCGATGGCGTCACGCAGTTCGGCTTCCGAGGCGAACGTTAATGGGCTGGCGACTTGGGCCAGGTTGGCCGCTTTGATCTCGTTTAGTTCATGGTCGCCACGGATAACCAAGGCGATCAATTTGCCTTCTTCGGCGGCACGCACCACCAAGGTTTTCACGGTTTTTTCAATGGCCAGATCAAATTGGCTGACCAACTCGGCGATGGTTTTAGCATTTGGCGTATCGACCAAACGCAGCGCTTCAGTCGCCGCCGCGCGCACGGTTTCGCGCGGGATGGCTTCGGCTTTTTCGATATTGGCGGCGTAGTCAGAACTGTCGCTGAAGGCGATATCGTCTTCGCCAGACTCGGCCAGCACGTGGAACTCGTGCGAGCCGGTGCCGCCGATCGAGCCGGTGTCGGCTTCTACCGGACGAAAGTTCAAGCCTAAACGGGTGAATACGTTGCAGTAGGCTTGGTGCATGCGGTCGTAGGTTTGCTGCAGCGAGGCTTGGTCTTGGTGGAAGGAATAGGCGTCCTTCATGATGAACTCGCGACCACGCATCAGGCCAAAACGCGGGCGGATTTCATCGCGGAACTTGGTCTGAATCTGGTACAGATTGAGCGGCAACTGTTTGTAGCTGTTCAGCTCGTTACGGGCCAGATCGGTGATCACTTCTTCGTGGGTCGGGCCTGCGCAAAACTCGCGGCCGTGGCGGTCTTTTACCCGCAGCAATTCTGGGCCGTACTCTTCCCAGCGGCCGGACTCCTGCCAGAGTTCGGCCGGCTGAAACAGCGGCATCAGCACTTCCAACGAGCCTGCAGCGTCCATCTCTTCGCGCACAATACGCTCGACTTTACGCAGTACGCGCAATCCCATCGGCAGCCAGGTGTACAGGCCCGAGGCTAGGCGGCGGATCATGCCCGCGCGCAGCAACAGTTGGTGGCTGATCACTACTGCGTCAGAGGGGGTTTCTTTCAGGGTCGAGAGCAGGTACTGGCTGGTGCGCATGATTGGCCGTTTTGTCAGTTGTGAAGGCGTGGAATCTGTTCAGAATCGCTAGCAATCGGCCGTTGAGGCCTGTGCGTAACGATCGAAACAGCCGCTTAGAAAAGTGTTGGCCATTGTACGGTGCCTGTTCAGTCGCGTACAGGCAGCCGGCCGGATAGCCAAAAGGAATGCTAATGAATGTATTAACCGCAGTGCAGGTGCAAGGTTTGATTCGATTGGGCGTGCCGATGGCCGATGATATCGACTTGCAGATCGATTTTTTAGACGCCAACAAGGCCGTGGCGCGGGTGCCGTTTCATGGCAAATTAGTGCGCCCGGGCGGCACCTTGTCAGGGCCGGTGATCATGGCGCTGGCCGATGCGGCCATGTACGCGGTGGTGCTGGGGCGGTTGGGGCGAGTGGAAATGGCAGTCACGGCGAATCTGAATATCAACTTTCTGGCCAAACCCAAGCCGGTCGATCTGGTGGCTGAGGCGCGCATTTTGCGCCTGTCGCGTCGCCAAGCGGTGTGTGAAGTGGCGCTGTATTCGCAGGGCGCGCAGGATGATCTGGTGGCCCACGTGACCGGTACCTATGCGCTGCCGTTGTAGCGCGGCAAAACCCGCAGGCAAAGAAAAGCCCGGCGAACCGGGCTTTAGGGTGTAGCTACCAATTACCGCGCTATTACAGAATGCTTAGCGGGTATTCGGCGATCAGACGTACATCGTTCATGTCGTCATAGGCAGCCTCATTACCTGCGCCGTTGGCACGGTAGATGGCGCTACGCAGGCGCAGAGACAGGTCTTTAGCTGCGCCGTCTTGGAACACATACTTGGTTTCGAAGTTGAATTCGTTTTCCTTACCTTCGTTTTCAAAACCTTCAACGCGAATGTCGGTACCTGCAACATAGCGGGCCATGAAGCTCAGGCCGGCTACACCGTAGGAGGTCATGTCGAGGTCGTAGCGCCCTTGCCACGAACGCTCTTGCTCGCCCATGAAGTCGGAAATCTGAACCGAGTTAGCGAGGAACACAGTGCTGCCGCCGTCAATGCCGTAGTTATAGCCGGTATCACCGGTAGAACGCTGGTAGGCCACGGTGAAGGTATGTGCGCCGATGGTGTAAGCCGGTGCCACGCTCCAGATTTGGTTGTCCATTTCGCCGCCAAGCTTGGTGCCTTGGTCTTCGGATTTGTAATAGTTGAAGTCGATGCTGAATGACTGGTCGTCGGCCACTGCTGTGCCGTAGTTCAGGTTTAGGTATTTTTTGGTCCAGTAGTCTTCAACGTCAGAGGCGTGTACTGCCGCTGTGAAGTTGTCGTTGAAGCTGTAGCTGATACCGGCGATGTTCGCCGAGGTCAGGCCGTTTTCGCCTTTGCCGTTGATGCTGTCGCGGCCGGTTGCAGCCTGGCTGCTCATGGCAGTGAAGCGACCAGCGCTCAACTCTAAACCTTCGATTTCGTTGCTGGTGATCAGGGTGCCGGTGGCCACTTCAGGCAGGATGCGCGAGTCGTCGGTGGCAAATACTGGCGAGGCAGTCATCTGATTGCCGTACTTCAGTACGCTGTTAGACAGACGTGCTTTAACTGCGCCGCCTACTTCGGTTTGGGTTTCTTCAGCTTGGCCATCGTCATTGTTGCTGAATTGACCTGTGCCAGTGCGGCCACGGCCGGAGTCAAAGCGAATGCTGCTCAGGGTGTGAGCGTCAACACCAAAGCCAATGGTGCCTTGGGTAAAGCCAGACTCGAACAGGCCGCGAATGCCAAGGCCGGTTTCTTCGCGGTAGCCGCTTTTGAAGCCGCTCGCCTTGTTGCTGTCTGCAATGTTACCAGCGCCATTTTTGAAGTCGCGGTTCATGTACAGGGCGCGGCTGAACAGGTCCAGCTTGCTGTCTTCTACAAAGCCTTTGGAATCCGATTGGCTCGATGCTACAGCCAGTTGGGTGGTTGCCGCGGCGATTGCCAGGGCCATTACGCTCCACTTCATCATTTGCATTGGGTTTGCTCCTTGGGGTTTTGAGTTTTCAGTCCAGCTTATATGTACGTGTGGACAGGTATTCTTTTTGTGTCGGCGTTAAATTTATAACACAGCTGCACTTGTGGCGATAGTTGCTGTCTAAGCGCCGGATTTATTTTGCCAAGCTGTCGCATTTATATAAATTTACTGTCGTTGCGTGCTTGGTTTAGCGGTTTATCTGTGTTTTGGCCAGTTTTGCCTTAAGCCTTAGTTAAGCTTGACTGCGCAAACTCCATCCCCAGAAGCATTAAACGCTGGGGGTAGAGAATATGCAGTTACCTTGGGAGCAGCACGAAGGGGCATTGGCGCGCATTGGCCATGACCCAGCATTGTCGCTGTATTTGCTAATGCAAAATCCGCGCACAAAACAGCGAGGCACGCTGGAAAACTTTATTCGCGAGCGTTTTGCCAAGCATTACGGGGCTAATATCGAACACTTCATGCCCTGTCTGCTGGGGCTTGAAGACGCAGCTGGGCAGTTAGAAGCGGCGGTCGGGATTCGCTCGGCAGATGCCGGTGAGTTGTTTCTTGAGCGTTACCTTAGCCGGCCGATTGAACAAGAGATTACCGCGCGTAACGGTCGCAGCCTTGCGCGTTGCGAAATCGTTGAGGTCGGTAACCTAGCCTCGGTGGGCGCTGGGCATGCGCGCCTATTAATAGTGGCGTTGACCGATGTGCTGGTGGCGCTGGGCTTTCGTTGGGTGGCCTTTACCGGCACCAACACCTTACTCAATAGCTTCCAGCGTTTGGGCTTGAGCCCGTTGTCGTTGGGTTTGGCAGATCCTTCGTGCATGGGCGCACAACTGGGCGACTGGGGCAGTTACTACGCCACTGAACCGCAGGTGATGGTCGGCGACATCTATACCGGCTATCAGCGCTTACAGTCGCTGGGTGTGTATCGGCGTTTGGGCTATCAGCCGCTGTACGCAGTCGAGGAGTTGGCCAATGTCCGCTGCGGTTGAAGGTTTGCTTACGGCGCTGCGCAGCCATGGCCAGCGCCCGGCCTTGGTCGGCGCGCAGCAACAGCTAACGTATGCGCAGTTATTGCTCGAAGTGCAGGCGCGTGCCGAACGTTTGCACCAGTTGGGAGCGCAGCGTTTAGGTTTGGCCTTGGATAATGGCATTGAGTGGGTGCTATGGGACCTGGCCGCGCTCGTGGCCGATGTGGTCTGCGTGCCCTTGCCTGGGTTTTTCTCCGCCGCGCAGCAGCGCCATGTGCTGGATAACGCCGGCGTCGATAGCTTAATCAGCGACCAGCCGGCGAGCTATCAAGCCCTCGGTTTTGTGCCGGTTGGTCTTGATGTGCTGCAACGGCGGCCGGCGCAGGTGCCCAAGTTGCCGGTCGGTACGGTAAAAATCACCTACACCTCAGGCACCACCGGGCAACCCAAGGGTGTGTGTCTGGATGCGGATGTGCAGCTGCGCGTGGCGCAGAGCCTCTGGCAGGCCAGTGCACCGTGCCAGGTGGAGCGCCATCTGTGTGTGCTGCCGCTGGCCACGCTGCTGGAGAACATCGCCGGTATCTATGCGCCCTTGTTGGCGGGGGCCAGCATTGAGCTATTGCCGCTGGCTGAGGTGGGCCTTAAGGGCGCCAGCCAGTTTGATCTGCCGAGTTTCTTGCGCAGCCTTAACGCGCTGCAACCACACAGCTTGATTCTGTTGCCGCAGCTGTTGCTGGCGTTGGTGACGGCGGCCGAGCGTGGTTTGCCCATCCCGGCGTCGCTGCGTTTTGTCGCGGTCGGTGGTGGGCGGGTGTCGGCGCAATTGTTGGCGCGTGCCGATGCCTTGGGTTTACCGATTTACGAAGGTTATGGCTTGTCGGAGTGCGCCTCGGTGGTGTGCTTGAACACCCCGTTGCAGCGCAAAATCGGCACCGTCGGCACGCCCCTAACGCATGTTGAGGTGCGCTTGGCGGCGGATGGCGAGGTGTTGATTAAAGGTGCACAGATGCTCGGTTATTTAGGCGAGCCGGGCGTTGCTGATGAGTGGTTGGCCAGTGGTGATTTGGGGCACTTCGACGGTGCTTTTTTAATCCTGCATGGGCGCAAAAAGCATCAATTTATTAGCGCATTTGGCCGCAATGTTAACCCCGAGTGGGTGGAGTCGGAGTTAGTCCAGCAATTACCCATCGCCCAAGCGTGGCTGCATGGCGAGGCGTTGCCGGCCAATGTGGCGGTGCTGGTGCCGCGCTTTGCCAGCACCACTGATGCCGAGTTGGCCGCTGCCGTGGCTGAGGTTAACCGCGACTTACCCGATTACGCCCGCGCCCATCACTGGTTACGCGCAGAGCAACCCTTTAGCGACAGCAACGGTTTGGCCACCAGCAATGGTCGGCTGCGGCGTGTGGCATTACTCACTCATTACCAAACGGCCATCGAGCAATTGTTGGCCAGCGAAGCACTTTAGGAGGCTGCATGGATTTTTTCGATCAGTTGCAAGAGCAAACGACCCTTGAGCGCGAATACCTGCTCAGTGCGCCGATAATTACCCAGGTGTTGGCGGGCACGGTAAGTGCCGACAGTTATGTGGCTTTCCTAGGGCAGGCCTATCACCACGTTAAACACACGGTGCCGCTATTGATGGCCTGTGGCGCTCGCTTGCCGGAGCGTTTGGAGTGGCTGCGCGAGGCGATTGCCGAGTACATCGAGGAGGAGTACGGCCATCAAGAATGGATCCTCAATGATATTCGCGCCTGCGGTGCGGACGCCGAGGCCGTGCGCCGTGGCACGCCTAATCTGCCGACTGAATTAATGGTCAGCTATGTTTATGACCAGATTAATCGGGGCAATCCGGCCAGCTTTTTTGGCATGGTCAATGTGCTGGAAGGCACCAGTATTGCCTTGGCCACCCACGCCGCAGGCATCATCAAGGGTGAGCTGGGCTTGCCGGCGCAGGCCTTTAGTTATTTGATCTCCCATGGCAGTTTGGATATTGGCCATATGGAGTTTTATCAGAAACTGATGAATCGCCTCGACGATCCGGTCGATCAAGCCGCCGTGGTACACACCGCCAAGGTGGTGTTTCGTTTATATGGCGATATGTTTCGCAGCCTGCCACTGTCGTAAGAGGCGATTATGGATATTTCTACTTGTCGTGCGCTGATCACCGGTGCCAGTGGTGGCATCGGTAGCGAGTTGGTGGTGCGTTTAGCGCAAGGCGGCGCTAAATTACTGTTGGTGGGTCGCCATCTGGAGGCGCTGCAGGCTTTGGCGCTACGTTTTCCAGGGCAGATTGAACTGGTACAGGCGGACATTACCGAGGCTGCGGGGCGTGACACCGTGTTGCTAGCCGCGCGCAATTTTGGCGGTTTGAATACCTTAATTAATGCCGCCGGTAATAATAGGTTTAGTTTGCTTGAACAGCATGACGAAGCGGCCATTGCCAGTTTGATTGGTCTTAACGTGACCGCGACCTTGCAACTGACCCATCGCTTACTGCCGTTACTGAGCTTGCAGGCACGGGCTCTGGTGGTGAATATGGGTTCAACCTTTGGCTCCATTGGTTATCCCGGATTTGCTGCGTATTGTGCGAGCAAGTTTGCCATCCGTGGGTTTTCCGAGGCGTTGCGCCGCGAGTTAGCCGATACCCAAGTGAAAGTCTTGTACATCGCCCCGCGAGCCACTAATACCAGCATGAACAGCGCCGCCGTGGTGGCCATGAATGATGCGTTAAAGGTGACCATGGATGACCCGCAGGCGGTGGCCGAGCAAGTGCTGGGCGCCATAGTCCGTGAGCGTGAAGAGCTGTATCTGGGCTGGCCTGAGAAGTTTTTTGTGCGCCTTAACAGCCTGCTGCCGCGCCTTGTCGATCAAGCCTTGCGTAAGCAATTACCGATTATTCAGCGCTTTGCGCGCAATAAACCCTAACTGGAGTGGATCATGATGAAACTACGTTGCCTTGCTGCTGGTTTGCTGTGCGCGTTTAGCCTGCCAAGTTTTGCCCTGAGTGAGGGCGGCCAGAAGAGTCTGCAGTCGTTGCAGGGGCGCTGGGCGCAAATTAACTATCAACTGCCCAAAGATCAGCGCGAGGCCGCCTTTGCGGTGCTGGCGGCGGAAGCCGAAACCTTGGTGCGTAATAATCCGCAAGACGCCGAGTTCTATATTTGGCGTGGCATTGTGCTGAGTACCTATGCCGGCGCAAAAGGCGGGCTTGGCGCGCTGGATCTGGTGAAGCAGTCCAAGGTCAGCTTGGAGGAGGCGCTCAAGCTCAATCCAAAGGCTTTGGACGGTTCTGCGTACACCAGTATGGGTGCGCTCTACTATCAAGTGCCGGGTTGGCCGATCGGTTTTGGTGATGATGAGCAAGCCGAGAAGCTGCTTAAGCAGGCTCTGCAGTTAAATCCTAAGGGCATCGACCCAAACTATTTCTACGGCGATTACCTGTTTCGGCAAAAGCGCTACAGCGAAGCTAAAGTGGCGCTCGAACAAGCCTTGCAGGCCGATGCTCGGGTCGGGCGTGAAGTGGCCGATCAAGGTCGGCGCGCAGAAATCAGCGCGTTGCTGCTTAAGGTGCAGGCTGAGCTTAAGTAGGTCTAACAGGTTGTTAATGGAGAAATGGCATGCGCATCCTGTTGGTTGAAGATGATTTGGCCTTGGGCGAGGGCATTCGCACGGCCCTCAAGCCCGAAGGCTATACCGTCGATTGGCTGCGCGATGGCGTGAGCGCCCTGCATGCGCTGAGCAGCGAAAGTTTTGAACTGGTGATTCTCGACTTGGGCTTGCCGCGCATGGACGGCTTGCAGGTGCTGAAAAGCCTGCGGACGGCGGGCAATCCGCTGCCGGTACTGGTGCTCACCGCCCGTGATGCGACCAGTGATCGGATCGCCGGGTTAGACGCCGGCGCCGACGATTACCTAACCAAACCCTTCGATGTCGCCGAACTCAAAGCCCGCTTGCGGGCGCTGTTACGGCGCAGTTTTAATCGTGTGCAGCCGCTGTTGGAGTTTCGCGGGGTGAGCCTCGATCCGGTCACGCAGGAGGTGCGTTACGAGCAAAAGGTCATTAGCTTGCCGCGTAAAGAGTTTTTGCTGTTGCAGGAGTTGTTGGTGCAGCCGGGCCGGGTGTTAACCCGCGATAAACTCCAGCAAGTGCTCTACGGCTGGGACGAAGAGGTCGAGAGCAATGCGCTGGAGGTGCATATTCATCACCTGCGCAAAAAGTTTTTCCCGGAGTTAATCCGCACGGTGCGTGGGGTTGGTTATTTACTCGATGCCGCGCCGGCGAATAAGTAGGTGTTTATGCTGCGTTCTATTCGTGCCCGTACCTTGGTGCTGGTGCTCGGTGTGCTGAGCTTGTCGATGTTGCTGATCTCGTACCAAAGCTATCGCGATGCTAATCATGAGATCGAAGAGTTGTTCGATGCGCAGTTGGCGCAAACCGCGCGCTTGCTGCAAGGCGTGCTGGGCTTTGAGCAAACTCCTGCCGCTCGTCAGCGCTTGCAGGCATCGCTGGATGCGGCGTTTGCCGGTCAACATACGCAACTGATGGCAGGAATGGCGGCTGCGGAAGGCGCGGGCCATCCTTATGAGAGCAAGCTGGCGTTTCAGGTGCTTGATGCGCAGGGAGGGGTGTTACTGCAATCAGCCAGTGCGCCGGCCGATCTGTTACGCCGTACCATCGTCGAATTCCATCAGTCTTCAGGCGCGCCCCATGCACATGTTGCCGAGGAGACTGTGAGCGCGCTGGGAATGGCCTTTTCGGGGTACCACAATGTGCCTCTCGGTGATTATCACTGGCGGGTGTTTGTTCTGCATGATGCTGGCGAACAAACGTCGGTGATGGTCGCTGAGCGCAGTGATGTTCGCGGCGAGCTGGTGGGTCTAATTGCACGACGCTTGTTGCTGCCGGATTTGCTCGGCTTGCCGATTCTCGCCCTTTTGGTGTGGTTAGCGATTGGCTGGGGTTTGGCGCCATTGGCAGCGATGGTTAGTTATATTAAAAGTCGTGGTCCGGATAACTTAGCGCCTTTGTTGCTGGCGCCGTTGCCGCTCGAACTCGAACCAATGGTGGCGGCGCTGAATCGTTTGCTGCTGCAAGTTGGCCAGTTGCTGGCCCGCGAGCAGCGTTTTTTAGCGGACGCCGCCCACGAGTTGCGCACCCCATTAGCGGTGCTGCGCATTCATGCGCAAAATGCCCAGCAGGCTCCCGATCCGGTTGACCGCGCTAATGCTTTGCTGCAACTGGGCGATGGTGTCGAGCGGGCGACGCGGGTGGTGACCCAGCTCTTGACCTTGGCGCGGCTGGAGCCGGCCGCCGTGCAGCTGAGCATGACCCGGCTGGACTTTGCCGCCTTGGTTCGACAAGAATTGGCCGAGCTGACGCCGCTGGCGCTTGATCGCCAGCAAGAGTTAGAGCTGCAAACCCATGGCGATGATTTCAACTTGCTCGCCGATGCCCCTAGTTTGGCCACCTTGTTGCAAAATCTAGTCGGCAATGCTTTGCAATACACCCCCGACGGCGGACGTATTTGTGTCTGTATCGAGGCGCTACCCGCGACGCTCGTGCTGCGGGTGCAAGACAGCGGCCCGGGGGTTGCGGTTGAACTGCGGGATAAGTTGTTCGAGCGGTTTTACCGACAGGGCATGGGGCAGGGCGCCGGCCTTGGCATGTCGATTGTGCAGCGCGTGGTTGAGTTGCATGGTGGCGCGATTGAACTGCGCGATGGGCCTTTGTCCGGGCTTGAAGTGCAGGTAACTCTGCCACGACAGGCCGCATATCAGACTGTGTGAAAACTACTGCGCTCGGTTATGCGGCGTTAAAAACAGGCTCACAGCCTAGGCTGAACGCGCTTTAGCGCGGCCCCGAAGGGGTGAGCAACGCGAATCAAATGCTCATTTACAGCACGTAAACTGCGTTTTTGACTCACTTCGTTCGCCCTGCGGGCCAGCCTATGGCTGTTACTTCGCTTCGTTGCGCCTGTTTTTGCCTTGTCTAACCTTCGCTTGCTACGTTTTCACACGGTCTGATATGCCGGTGAAACAAGGCGGCATTCGGTTATGCGCGGTGCAAACAGTTATCCTTTAGGGCATTTATCGTCGAATTAGCGGTTTGCCCGCTAAACTGCAATGACTAACCTTAACTGGGAGCTATGGCCATGTTCACACTCGATCCACGCTTGCAGCAGGACACCTTGGTGATCGGTGACTTTGCCCTGTGCCGTTTATTACTGATGAACGATGCACAGTTTCCGTGGTTTATTTTGGTGCCGCGTCGAGAGGAAATGAGTGAGGTGTTTCAGCTGGATATCGCCGATCAACAACTGCTCTGGCAAGAAACCAGCGAGCTGGCGGAAACCCTTAAAGACACCTTCGCCGCCGACAAGATGAACGTCGCTAACCTCGGTAATATGGTCAGTCAGCTGCATATGCATGTGATAGTGCGTCGCCGCAACGACGCCGCCTGGCCCGCGCCTGTTTGGGGTAAGCTGCCGGCGCAGCCGTATAGCTCCGAGCAATTGGCCGCCGTGATGGGCAAGTTGCGCATGGCGTTAGCCGATGATTTTAGTTTTGTTACTGGGTGAGCTATGAGTGTGGATGCGCGGATCAACGAGTTGGAATGCCGTTTGACCTTTCAAGACGATACGATTCAAAGTTTAAACGATGTAGTTGTTAGCCAGCAGCGGCAAATCGACCGCCTGCAACTGCAAATCGCCGCCTTGGTTAAACGCCAAGAAGAGCAGCAAAGCCAGTTTGGCCTAGAAGATAATCACACCCCGCCACCGCATTATTGATAGTCATAAAAAAGCCCGCATCCATGGATGCGGGCTTTTTTATTGGCGTGCTTAGCGCCGGCTTGGCAGTGCGGCTATCACGTCTTCAGCTTGCAGGCCTTTGTCGCGTTGCATCACGGCGAACTCGACGCGCTGGCCTTCAACCAGTACGCGATGGCCTTCGCCACGAATGGCGCGAAAGTGCACGAATATATCGTCGCCAGAATCGCGCGAGATAAAACCAAAGCCCTTCGATGTATTGAACCACTTAACCGTACCGGTTTCGCGGTCGCCTAAGTCTTGTGGCTCGGCCGGGCTATACGCACGGTTCTGCCGCAGGTTCAGCGTGAGGTTCAGGGCAACGGCGGCGGTCACGGCCAAAAAGGCAAAGAGTGCTGCAGGTTGGGAGCCGATCAATGGCATAGGGGCAAGCAAAATCATGGTTTGCAGGGCGACAGCAAAGACCAGTAGAACCGATACGAGGTTTTGCAAGCGCTCGCGGCTTTGCGTGACTTCGGGTGCGTAGAGCAAGTTAAACAGGCCAAATAAACCTAGGTAGAGCGCATCCGGCTGTTGTAGGTAAGGTATGGCTTCATTGCGTAGGCTTGGGATAAAGGACAGTAATAGCGCGGCCGCGCCGGTTAACAGGTGGACAATTTTCAACATATTTAATTAGCTCACTTAAGATGGATCACGAGGAAGAGCAGAGTTTGCGTGTTTCGCCATGTAGGCAAAAATGG
Source organism: Pseudomonas sp. (assembly GCA_044354115.1). Taxonomy (GTDB): domain Bacteria; phylum Pseudomonadota; class Gammaproteobacteria; order Pseudomonadales; family Pseudomonadaceae; genus Aquipseudomonas. The sequence continues at coordinate 23,884 of JBILAR010000038.1, forward strand.
CGTTGGACAGGCACGCAACATCGGCCTATGTGCATCTGGCGAATATCTCGCAAAATGCAGCACGGGGCGTATTTAACAGCAAACGGCGGGGCGACTCAAATCAAGCGGTCAAGGCCGGCAAGCTGGGGCTGGGTTGCACCTGATTACGGCCATTGTGCTTGGCCTTGTAGAGTTGATCGTCGGCGCGGGTGAGCAGGCCTTCCATGTCATCGCCTGCTTGGGCTAGGGCCAAGCCGAAGGAGGCAGTAATGCTATCGAGCACCTTGTCGGTGCTGCGCATTTTGACTCGTAGTGCTTGCACCTTGAGGCGTAACCGCTCGGCAAACTCGTAGGCGGTTTGCAGGTCATGGCAGTCACGCATGATCACGCAAAATTCTTCGCCGCCATAGCGGGCGGCCATGGCCCGTGCGGGCAGGAGTTCGCGCAACAGTTGGCCAACATGCTGCAGCACTCGATCACCGAGTGGATGGCCATATTGGTCGTTAAAGCTTTTGAAGTGGTCAATGTCGAGCATCACCAAGGCCAAGCCCTGATGATCGGTTTTCAGGGCTTTTTCCAGTAAATGAGTGAAGGCGTTGCGATTAAAAATTTGCGTGAGATTGTCGAGTGTCGCCGCCATATGCGCACGGTCAAGTTGGGTGCGCAAATGTTGGATTTCGGTTTGCGCAGTGCGCAGGCGATAGAGAAACTTCTCTTGCTGCTCTTGCATTTGCTGGGTGCTTTCTTGCAATTCACTGAGCACGCTCGGCAGGTTTTCATCTTGCGGGTCGCGCAGGGCTAAAAGCCCGCTGGCTAAACTCTCGTTATAAGCAGTGCTGCCGGCTACGCTGCGCAACACGTCGCCCTCAATATCGTCGACCAGATCGACCACTTGTTGCTGGCCGACGCGGGCATCTTCTAACTCGTGACGAATAATGTGTTCGCGAAACAATTTAAGCGCCGTTTCTGGCGGAAATACGTCAAAGTCGCCGACGATTTTATCGAGGCGCTTATTCAAGTCTGGGTTTTTACCCTGGCTATAGCTATACCACAGCGCGTAATGCACCGGATTCGGTGCAATTTGATGGCGCATCATCAGCGGCACAGCCTGTTTGAGTAGATCGGCTGCTTCGCGAGAGTCCTCAGGGAACTGGTCTATCACTGAGGTTGTTTTGGGTGGTTGGCTCATGCTGGTTACTGAGTTCCATTTTCCGTAGATATGCAGGATAGATGAGTTCGACGCCAAGTGAGTAGCTGTGGCCACAGTTTAATTGCTGCAACTCTAGGGTTGCTCATGGCTGAGCCAGATTTGGACTGGTTTGCAGTGCACGGTTGAACACCTCGACCCAGTGGGCGCTAAATTGGCTGCCGGCGAGGGCGTTAATCTCCAGAATGGCGCGTATTAGCGGACGTTTGCTCAAGGTTTGGTGGGCGCGCTCGTGGGTACGTGCGTCGAAGGTGTCGACAATGTTCAGAATCAGCGCGCCGGGGCAGATTTCCACCTCAGTCAGTGCTTTGGGGTAGCCTGAACCGTCGGCGTGTTCTTGATGTTGCAGGATGATTTCGCTGGCTGGCGCCCAATGTGGCATTTTGCGCAGTAGATCAAAGCCCATGCGTGGGTGCGATTGCATCTGTCGCCGTTCTTCACGGCTAAGGCTCTGCTCCTTATGCAGTAGGTCGAGTGGCAAAAAGGCCATGCCCAGATCATGCAAGCACACCGCTGCCGCTAGCTGGGCGGGCTCTACCGGGCTGCCCGCCAGGCTGTTGATCGTCAGTGTCAGGCTTAATAAGCGTTGGCCACGACCGGCCCAGAAATGCGATCGATGCTCGCCGGCTTGCATCAGTTCGGCAAAAAACACTAAATCGGCATCGCCGCCGATGCCGTATTGATTTAGCAGGTGTTGAATCTGTGGCTGCTCGTGTGCCGGTGGTAATTGCAGTTGAGTGCTGGGGTCGAGTTGCTGCAGTAAGGTGCGTCGCTGTTCAGTTTGCTTGGCCCTCGGGCTTTGCGCGAGGTGCTGCAGTGCTTGACACAGGTCGTCTAGTTGGCTGGCGTTTAGGCGCGCCTCGGCGCCGCCCAAGGCTTCGCGAATAAGCTCGCGCAGGTGGTCGAGGGCTACCAGCAATACGTCACCGAGTAAGCTGTCGAAGCTCAGGCGCTGCTCGCGCAGCCCTTCGAGCAAGTCTTCGATGGCTTGTGGCAGCGGCATCAATGCGTTCAGGCCGACAAAGCTGAGGTTGCCCTTGAGCGTGTGGATCACCCGGAACAGCTCGTGCAGGCGTTGCTCATCGGTCGGGAAATGCTCAAGCTCGATGAGCAATTGCTCGCAGCGCGGGAATTGCTCGGCGGCGTCAAGGCGGAAGTCTTCGATCAGGTCGTTGGACAGGTCGGTAGGGCAGGGAATGGTCATAACGGCGCTCCGCAAGCTAACAAACCAAGGCAGTCCAAGGAGTATAGATGGCTCTGGGCGAGTGAATGGGTCAGGCGGCTGCACGGGCGCGATTAACCCTATATAATCGCGCCCTGCCTGTGGGCGCGGTCTTGCGCTGCTGTTTGTTGCTTATTGAGAAAAGCTAATGCCGATTTACGATTACCAATGCAACAGCTGTAATCACCAGCTGGAAGCCATTCAGAAGTTTAGCGATGCACCGCTACTCGAATGCCCGAGCTGTAAAGCGCCTGAGTTGAAAAAGCTGTTGTCGATGCCCGGTTTTCGCCTGAAAGGCAATGGCTGGTATGAAACCGACTTTAAGACCGGCAGCAAAAAGAACCTGGCTGGCGGCGATAAAGCCGAATAAAGCTGGCGCTTAAGCAAAACCCCAAATTCTAGAATGACGAGAACCTACATCATGATGCGCAGCCATTATTGCGGCCAGTTGAACGAAGCCCTGGACGGCCAGGAAATTACTCTGTGTGGTTGGGTGCATCGTCGCCGCGATCACGGCGGGGTGATTTTCTTGGATATTCGTGACCGTGAAGGTCTGGCCCAGGTGGTGTTCGATCCTGATCGCGCCGAGACCTTTGCCATCGCTGACCGCGTGCGCAGTGAATATGTAGTCAAAATCACCGGCAAGGTGCGCTTGCGTCCCGCTGGTGCCGGCAATGCCAACATGGCTTCGGGCGCGATTGAAGTGCTGGGTTATGAGCTGGAAGTGTTGAACGAGTCAGAAACCCCGCCGTTCCCACTGAATGAATACACCGATGTGGGCGAAGAAACCCGCCTGCGTTATCGCTTTATCGACCTGCGCCGCCCGGAAATGGCTGCCAAGTTGAAGCTGCGCTCCAGCGTCACCACCAGCATTCGTCGTTATTTGGACGAAAACGGCTTCCTGGATGTGGAAACGCCGATTCTCACTCGCGCCACGCCTGAAGGTGCGCGCGACTAT
>JBILAR010000050.1:0-23931 GCA_044354115.1 Pseudomonas sp.
TTCGACCGTTACAACCACATTGCCAAATGCTTCCGTGATGAAGACTGGCGCGCCGATCGCCAGCCAGAATTCACCCAGATCGACATCGAAACCAGCTTCCTCGATGAAGCCGACATCATGGCGATCACCGAGAAAATGATCCGTCAGCTGTTTAAAGAAGTGTTGAATCTGGAATTCGGCGAGTTCCCGCACATGACGTTGGCCGAGGCAATGCGCCGTTACGGCTCCGACAAACCAGACCTGCGTAACCCGCTGGAGTTGGTGGACGTTGCCGATCAACTGCAAGAAGTCGACTTCAAGGTGTTCAGCGGCCCGGCGAACGATCCTAAGTGCCGCGTGACCGCCTTGCGCGTGCCGGGCGCTGGCAGCATGCCGCGTAAGCAAATTGATGATTACACCAAGTTTGTTGGCATCTACGGTGCTCGCGGCTTGGCGTATATCAAGGTCAATGAGCGCGCTAAGGGTGTTGAAGGTTTGCAATCGCCGATCGTGAAAAACATTCCGCTGGCAAACCTCAACGTGATCCTCGATCGCGTCGGTGCTGTGGATGGCGACATCGTGTTCTTCGGTGCTGACACCTATAAAGTGGTCAGCGAAGCGCTGGGCGCTTTGCGCATCAAACTGGGGCACGACCTCAATCTGCTGACCTGCGAGTGGGCACCGATGTGGGTTGTCGACTTCCCGATGTTCGAGGCCAACGATGACGGCAGCCTGACTGCCATGCACCACCCGTTTACCGCGCCGAGCTGCAGCGCAGAAGAGCTGGAGGCCAATCCGGCGGCTGCCCTGTCGCGTGCCTATGACATGGTGCTGAACGGCACTGAGTTGGGTGGCGGCTCGATCCGTATCCACGACAAGGGCATGCAGCAGACCGTGTTCCGTGTGCTGGGTATTAGCGAAGAAGAGCAGCAAGAGAAGTTCGGCTTCCTGCTCGACGCTCTGAAATACGGCGCACCACCCCACGGTGGTCTGGCCTTTGGTTTAGACCGTCTGGTGATGCTGATGACCGGCGCCCAGTCGATTCGCGAAGTGATCGCCTTCCCGAAAACTCAAAGCGCCGCCTGCGTCATGACCCAAGCGCCGGGCGCGGTGGATAACAAGGCCCTGCGGGAGTTACACATCCGCTTGCGCGAGCAACCAAAAGCCGAATAAAGGCTGAGCGGTTGCCGATCAGCCCGTTTGCTAGATGCTGTCTACAAGCGGGCTATTTGTATCTGGGTGAAATGCTAGTTAACGATTAACAACGGAGTGAGTTATGGCTGGTCATTCCAAGTGGGCCAACATCAAACACCGCAAAGGGCGTCAAGACGCCAAGCGCGGCAAGATTTTTACCAAGCTGATTCGTGAGCTGACGGTCGCGGCCAAAGGTGGTGCGTTGGTGGCGGAAAACCCGCGCCTGCGTCTGGCCGTGGATAAAGCCCTGACCGCTAACATGACCCGCGACACCATCGATCGCGCGGTGGCGCGTGGTGCCGGCAACGTCGATGGCGATAACGTCGAAGAGCTTAGCTATGAAGGTTACGCGCCCAATGGCGTGGCGGTGTTTGTCGAAACCATGACCGACAACCGCAATCGTACTGCCGCGGCCGTGCGACATGCCTTTGTTAAATGTGGCGGTAATCTGGGCACCGATGGCTCGGTGGCCTATATGTTCGACCGTAAGGGCCAGATCAGCTTTGCGCCGGGCGTCAATGAAAATGCCTTGCTGGAGGCTGCTTTAGAGGCTGGTGCCGACGACGTGGTGGTGGCCGAAGACGGTTCGGCTGAGGTATTCACCTCTTTTAGCGACTTTCACGCCGTCAATGAAGCGTTGATAGTGGCGGGTTTTAAAGGTGATGAGGCCGAAATGGCGATGATTCCATCGATCATGGCACCGCTTACCGAGCTTGAGATTGCGCAAAAGGTGCTCAAGCTAATCGACATGCTCGAAGACTTGGATGACGTGCAGAACGTCTACCACAACGCCGAAATTGCCGATGAGTTGCTCGACTTGCTCGACTGATTGTTCTTGCTGCACGCAAACCGGAAGCCGCCCTGGGCGCTTCCGGTTTTTTTATGCGCGCTGTGAGTGACGCCGGCGGCGGGACTCCCTATACTCGCAAGCTGGATATATAAACAGTGGTGCGCTGCTGTTGGGCGCTTTGAGTGGGTGGTTGGGCATGACGCTGATTTTAGGCATAGACCCCGGCTCGCGGATCACCGGTTACGGGGTGGTGCGCGATGTTGGGCGCGGTTGCGAGTACGTGGCCTCAGGTTGCATTCGTACCGGCAGCGGGCCATTGCCGGAGCGCTTGCAGATCGTCTTTCGCGGGGTGCGCGAGGTCATCCAAAGTTTTGAGCCGATTACCATGGGCATTGAGCAGGTGTTTATGGCGAAAAACGCCGACTCGGCGCTCAAACTCGGGCAAGCCCGTGGCGTGGCCATAGTGGCGGCGGCGGAAGCTGGGCTGGAGATCGCTGAATACACCGCCACCCAAGTCAAGCAAGCGGTTACCGGCAGCGGCGGGGCAGCCAAAGAGCAGGTGCAGTTGATGGTCATGCACCTGTTAAAGCTCACGCAAAAGCCGCAAATCGATGCCTCCGATGCCTTGGCGATTGCCCTCTGTCATGCCCATAGCCGGCAGAGTTTGCTTGCTCATGGCTTGCTCGGTGCGCGCAGTCGCGGCGGTCGTTTGCGCTTATAAAGCGCGTGTCTTAATAAAGGAAAGTAATGTGATTGGACGTTTGCGTGGCACCTTGGTGGAGAAGCAGCCACCGCACCTGATAATCGATGTGAGCGGCGTTGGCTACGAGCTGGAAGTGCCGATGACCACCCTGTATCGCTTGCCGGCAATCGGTGAGCAGTTAACCTTGCACACCCATTTGGTGGTGCGGGAAGACGCGCAATTGCTCTACGGTTTTGCTGATAAGCGCGACCGACAGTTGTTTCGCGAGCTGATTCGCCTGAATGGCGTCGGCCCTAAGCTGGCCTTGGCGTTGATGTCGGGGCTGGAAGTAGACGAATTAGTCCGCTGCGTACAGGCGCAAGACACCTCGGTACTGGTGAAAATTCCTGGCGTGGGTAAAAAAACCGCCGAGCGGTTGTTGGTCGAACTGAAAGACCGCTTCACGGCGTGGGAGACTTTGCCCGGTTTGTCTGGGTTGGGAATTGAACCTAGTGCCCAGGTACCAGTCTCAAATGCTGAGAATGATGCCCTGAGTGCGTTGCTCTCGCTGGGCTACAAGCCGCAGGAAGCCAGTCGCGCCGTGGCAGCTGTTAAAGAGGACGGTTTATCCAGTGAAGACCTCATTCGTCGTGCACTTAAAGGAATGGGCTAGCGCAATCGCGCAGCTTTTTATTTGTCGTTCTCCCAGTGTGTCCTCTATGTGTAAGCAAAGATGCTAGATGCCGATCGTCTGATTACCGCGACTGCTAACCCGCGTGAGCGTGAAGAGCAGCAAGATCGTGCCATTCGCCCGCTAAAACTGGCCGAGTACATCGGCCAGCCGGCTGTGCGCGAACAAATGGAATTGTTTATCCAGGCCGCGCGGGGGCGTAAAGAGTCCCTCGATCACACGCTGATCTTCGGCCCGCCGGGGTTGGGTAAGACCACTCTGGCCAATATCATTGCGCAAGAGTTGGGCGTGTCGATCAAAAGCACCTCGGGTCCGGTGTTGGAGCGGCCCGGCGATTTAGCGGCGATGCTGACCAATCTGGAAGCTGGCGATGTGCTGTTTATCGATGAAATCCATCGTCTGTCGCCCATCGTCGAAGAAATCCTGTATCCGGCCATGGAGGATTTTCAGCTCGATATTATGATCGGTGAAGGGCCCGCAGCACGCTCGATTAAGCTCGACCTGCCGCCCTTTACCTTGGTCGGCGCCACCACCCGCGCCGGCATGCTGACCAATCCGTTGCGCGATCGTTTCGGCATAGTGCAGCGCTTGGAGTTTTATAGCGTTGCCGACTTGACCACCATCGTTACCCGCTCGGCGCGGATTCTCGGTTTGCCGATCGATCAGCCGGGCGCTTTTGAAATTGCCCGTCGCGCCCGTGGCACCCCGCGTATCGCCAATCGGCTACTGCGCCGGGTGCGTGACTATGCGCAAGTGCGCGCACAGGGCGAAATCACTGAGGTGATCGCCAACTTGGCGCTGAACTTGCTGGCCGTTGATGAGCATGGCTTCGATCAGCAAGACCGTCGTTTGCTGCTGACCATGATCGATAAGTTTGACGGTGGCCCGGTCGGCATCGACAGCTTGGCCGCGGCCATAAGCGAGGAGCGGCACACCATTGAGGACGTATTGGAGCCCTATTTGATCCAGCAGGGGTATATCATGCGCACCCCGCGCGGTCGGGTGGTCACTCGCCATGCGTATTTGCACTTTGGTTTGAATGTGCCGAGTCGGCTGGGCGATTTGCCGTCCGTCGAACAGGCTGTCGATGAGTCCTGATGAGACACAAACAGTTTCAGATGCCGATTGGCAAGCCGGGGAGTAAGCACTAGAGTATGCGCGCGCAAAACCACGAGCCGCCATTTGCTCATCGTTGCCGGGTGTACTTTGAAGACACCGATGCCGGCGGCATCGTTTATTACGTCAATTACCTCAAATTTATGGAGCGGGCGCGCACCGAATTGTTGCGCGCTAGCGGTTTTGCTCAGTCGCAATTGGCGCTTGAGTCAGTTTTGTTTGTGGTGCATTCGTGCGAGGCGCGTTACTTGGCGCCGGCGCGATTGGACGACGAGCTGTTAGTCAGTGCCGATGTAATCGAATTAAACCGTGCCAGCCTGCGCTTTCGTCAACAGGTAAGGCGGGCTGCGGATAACGTACTGCTCTGCGAAGGGCAGTTTCTGGTGGCCTGTGTGCGCGCCGATAGTTTTAAACCCCGGGCGATTCCCACCGCATTGTTTACGGCCTTTGCCGAGATGTGCGATGTAAATCAGTCCAGTGCAGGAGAGTAGCGTGGAAGCCACCGCCGTAGACCATTCCTCAATGTGGAGCCTGATCAGTAACGCCAGCGTAGTGGTGCAGCTGGTGATGCTGATTCTGGTGGCTGCATCTGTTGCCTCTTGGGTGATGATTTTTCAGCGCGGCAATATGCTGCGCGCCGCCAAGCGTGCGTTGGATAATTTCGACGAGCGCTTCTGGTCGGGGATCGACCTGTCTAAGTTGTATCGTCAGGCCGGCAGTAATCCCGACCCGGACTCAGGCGTTGAGCAGATTTTTCGCGCCGGCTTTAAAGAGTTTTCCCGTTTGCGTCAGCAGCCGGGTGTCGATCCTGCGGCGGTGATGGAAGGCGTAGCACGGGCCATGCGCGTGGCCATCTCGCGTGAAGAAGAGAAACTCGATCAAGGTTTGCCATTTTTGGCCACGGTCGGTTCCACCAGTCCGTATATCGGCTTGTTCGGTACTGTCTGGGGCATCATGAACTCCTTCCGTGGTTTGGCCACTGCCCAGCAAGCCACGCTGGCAACGGTAGCTCCGGGTATTGCCGAGGCCTTGATTGCCACGGCGATTGGCCTGTTTGCGGCCATTCCGGCAGTAATCGCTTACAACCGTTTCGCTGCGCAAAGTGAAATGCTGATTGGTCGCTATTACACCTTCGCCGATGAGTTCCAAGCCATCTTGCACCGCAAGGTTCACACCAGCGATGAATAACGCAGCAGTTGTTTCGATTGGCCTGCAATTTATGGGTAAGTGCTAAGTCATGGCCAGAGTTCGCCAGAAACGTAAACCGCACGCGGAAATGAACGTGGTGCCGTACATCGACGTGATGTTGGTGTTGCTGGTTATTTTCATGGTGACCGCGCCGATGATGAACCAAGGCGTCAAGGTTGATCTGCCTAAAGTGGGCAGCGAAGCCTTGCAGCAAGATAACAACGCGCAAGTGCTGACCATTTCGATCAAGGCCGACAAAACCTTTTATTGGAACTTCGGTAAAGAAGTCGACACCGACGCCAAGAGCGCTGTGGATAAAGCCCTGACGCTGCCGCAAATGACCGCTGCGGTTAAAGCCATCATGGCCGAGAGCGGTCGCCAAGGTAAGCAGGTGCAGGTCATGCTGCGCGGCGATAAAACCCTCACCTATGAAGTGGTGATGGGGGCTATGGGCGGCTTGCAGACGGCTGGCGTTGCCAACGTCGGGCTGATTACCGAGGCTCCTTGATGCGTTGGCAGCCGGAGCGTTCATCTGCAGAAAGCTACTTTTGGCCGATAGTTTGGGCCTTAGGCTTTCACGTGCTGATGTTCGCCATGTTATTTGTCAGCTTTGCCATGACTCCGGATTTGCCGCCGGCCCGTCCGGTGGTGCAGGCAACCCTGTATAAGTTGCAGTCGCAGAGCAAGGCGACGGTGCAAACCAATCAAAAAATCGCTGGTGAGGCGATTAAGACCAAGGCGCCGACCAATCAAGTTGAGCAGCTCGAACAGAAAAAAAGCGAGCAAGACAAGCTCGAAGTGGCCGAGGCAGCAGAGCAGGCTAAAGCCGAAGCTAAGGCTGAGGCGGTAAAAGAAGCCGCGGCGGCCAAGGCTGAGGCTGCTGAGGTTAAAAAGGTTGCCGACGCGGCTAAAGCGGTCGAAGTCAAAGAATTAGCCGATTTGGCCAAGAAGAAAAGCGAAGAAGAGAAGAAAAAAGCCGAAGCCGAAGCGCAGAGGAAAAAAGCCGCCGACGAGGCCAAAAAGCAAAAGACTGAAGACGACGCGAAGAAGAAAGCGGCGGAAGAAGCCAAGAAGAAATCAGCCGAAGCGGACAAGAAGAAAGCCGCAGACGCCGCCAAGAAAAAAACCGCCGCCGAGGCGGCAAAGCGTAAGGCCGCTGAAGATAAAAAGGCTCAGGCCTTGGCCGAGTTGCTGTCCGACAGTACCGATTATCAGCAAGCTATTGCCGACACCCAGGGCGATGAAATCGCCGGTAGTTTGGATGATTTGATCATTAAGTTGGTCAGTGACAATTGGACTCGCCCACCTTCTGCCCGTAATGGCATGAGCGTAGAAGTACAGATGGACATGCTTCCCGATGGCACTATTACCAGTGCCAGCGTGACTCGCTCCAGTGGTGATGCGGCTTTCGATGGTTCGGCCGTATCGGCTGTGCGCAAAGTAGGGCGTATTCCGGAAATGCAGCAACTAGACCGTGCAACTTTTGACCAACTGTATCGCCAGCGGCGTGCGGTGTTTAAACCAGAGGATTTGAGCCTGTGACTACCCTGATTCGTTTTGCCTTGCTGGGCCTAATGTTGCTGGCTAGCGCCGTGCAAGCGGCTGATCCCTTGGTTATTTCGGGTGGCAATGATCGCGCCATTCCGATCGCCGTAGTGCCTTTTGGCTGGCAGGGCGGCACCGTGTTGCCGGAGAACATGGCTGAGATTGTCGGCAATGACCTGCGCAATTCCGGCACCTTCGAGCCCGTCCCAGCACAAAATATGATCAGCTTGCCGACGCAAGCGTCCGAGGTGATCTTCCGCGACTGGAAGGCGCTGGGTGCGCAGTTCGTCATGGTCGGCAGCATAGTGCCGTCGGGTGCGGGTTTGCAGGTGCAGTTCGCGCTGTTTAACGTCGCCACCGAACAACAGGTGCTGGCGGGTAATGTCAGCGGCAGCGTTGAGCAGTTGCGCGACATGGCGCACTACGTCTCCAATCAAGCCTATGAAAAACTCACCGGAATTAAAGGCGCTTTCGCCACGCGGTTATTGTTTGTCACGGCTGAGCGCTTCTCGGTGGATAACACCCGTTATTCGTTGCAGCGTTCGGATTATGACGGTGCTCGTGCGGTCACGCTGTTGCAGTCGCGTGAGCCGATTTTGTCGCCGAGCTTTGCCCCCGATGGCAAACGCATCGCCTATGTGTCCTTTGAGCAAAAGCGTCCACGGATTTTTATTCAGTACATTGATACCGGTCGGCGCGAGCAGATCACCAATTTTGAAGGTTTGAATGGCGCGCCTGCATGGTCGCCGGATGGCAGCAAGTTGGCGTTGGTGTTGTCCAAAGATGGCAACCCCGAAATCTACGTGATGAATTTGGCTTCCCGTCAGTTGCAGCGCGTGACCAATCACTATGGCATTGATACCGAGCCGTTCTGGGGTAAAGACGGGCAAACCATCTACTTCACTTCCGATCGCGCCGGTAAGCCGCAAATTTACAAGCTCAATACCAGTAGTGGTGCGGTTGAGCGCGTGACCTTTATTGGTAATTACAACGCCAACCCGAATCTGTCGGCCGACGAGAAAACCTTGGTGATGGTGCATCGTCAGGAAGGTTTCACGGTCTTCCGGGTTGCCGCGCAAGACTTGGTTCGCGGCACGGTGAAAATCCTCACGCAGAGCAGTCTGGATGAGTCGGCGACTGTCGCGCCTAATGGCACCATGGTAATCTACGCGACTTCGCAACAAGGCCGTGGCGTGCTGATGCTGGCGTCGATCAATGGCCGGGTGAAAATTCCCTTGCCGGTCGCCGCCCAAGGCGAGATTCGCGAACCATCGTGGTCACCTTATTTAAACTGAAACAACCCGCCTTCTGGCTTATTAACTAAAACTCACTAGGAGTTAAACGATGGAAATCATGAAATTTGGCAAACTCGTTGCCTTGGCATTCACTTTGGTAGTGGCTGCTGGTTGCTCGTCGAAAGGCGCTAACGACAGCGGCGAAGGCGCTATCGATCCTAACGCTGGCTACAACGCCAACGCTAATGGTTCGGGCACCGACGGTATGTTGGCTGATGAGGCCGCTCTGCGCGCCATCACCACCTTCTACTTCGCCTTCGACAGCTCGGACTTGCTGCCAGAAGCCATGCGCGCCCTTGACGTACACGCTAAGGACTTGAAAGCTGACGGTTCGCGCGTTGTTCTGCAAGGTCACACCGATGAGCGCGGTACCCGTGAGTACAACATGGCTCTGGGCGAGCGTCGTGGCATGGCCGTACAGCGTTACTTGGTACTGCAAGGCGTGTCGCCAGCTCAGCTGGAAGTGGTTTCGTACGGCAAAGAGCGTCCAGTTGCCACTGGTAGCGACGAAGAAAGCTGGGCACAAAACCGTCGCGTAAACCTGGTTAAGTAATTAGCCATGGTTAAGTGTCAGCGTGCTTTAGCTGTATTGGTGCTTAGCTTGCCGCTTGCGGCATGGGCTGAGCTTCCCGTGGACGAAGCCAATGCCGCCTATGGCAGCAGTGGTTATCCGCCCGCCGGTTATGGCACGTCTGGCGCCTATGCAGGGGGCGGGGCAACAGCCCCGGTCTCCGCGCAGGGGCAATTGTTTGTGCAGTTGCAACAAATGCAACAAGAACTCGGTCAGCTGCGTGGCATGTTGGAAGAGCAGCAAAATGAGATTCAGCGTTTAAAGCAAGAAGGTCTAGAGCGTTATCAGTCGCTTGATCAGCGTTTGTCTGGCGGTGCTACAGGTGCCCCGGTCACGCAAAATTCTCCAGCTGCTGGTGCGATTAATGCCAGCGGCGCTGCAGTTGCACCGGCTGCTAATGCAGCTGTAAGCAATGAACCTGGCGATCCGGCTAAAGAGAAGCTCTATTACGATGCTTCCTTTGAGTTGATTAAGGCCAAGGATTTTGACAAAGCCAGCCAGGCCTTTGAGGCGTTTCTGCGCAAATACCCCAACAGCCAATATGCCGGTAATGCGCAGTATTGGTTGGGTGAGGTTAATGTTACCCAGGGCCGCTTGCAAGCCGCAGCCCAGGCTTTTGCCAAAGTTACTCAGAACTACCCTAAGCACACCAAGGTGCCTGATGCGTTGTATAAACAGGGCGATGTCGAGGTGCGTTTAGGTAATGTGGATAAAGCTAAGAGCATTTTCCAGCAACTGATTAGTCAGTACCCGAGCAGTTCGGCGGCGCAGTTGGCGCAGCGTGAGTTGAAACGGTTGTAAGCAGTGCCTGCGTTGGCACTGGCCAGCTGATCAAGAAAACCCGCGCCTTGCGCGGGTTTTTTATGGCTCGCCGTCCGTGGCGGCACCCTTCTGGTCGTCGCGTTCGCGACGTTAAAAAGTTCTCCCGGAACTTTTTTCGGTTAGAATCGCCGCCCCCCATTTTCCCTCGTAAGAGGCGCAACGGAGGCGGATGGCCTGTGTCGCTGTCACGCCCGTGGCTGATATGCAAGAAACCCTACGCATTACCGAAATTTTTTACTCCCTGCAGGGCGAAACCCGTACTGCCGGTTTGCCGACCGTCTTCGTGCGCCTGACCGGCTGTCCGCTGCGCTGCCAATACTGCGACACCGCCTATGCCTTCAGTGGCGGCGAGCTGCAGTCGCTTGAGGCTATCCTTGCTCAGGTTGCCAGCTATAAGCCGCGCTACGTGTGCGTGACAGGTGGTGAGCCGCTCGCTCAGCCCAATTGCATTCCACTGCTTAAACAGCTGTGTGATGCCGGTTATCAGGTCTCGCTGGAGACCAGTGGTGCCTTGGATATCTCGGCGGTGGATGCGCGGGTTAGCCGTGTGGTCGATCTGAAAACCCCAGGTTCGGCTGAGGTTGGGCGTAATAAATATGAAAATATTGGCCACTTAACTGCCAATGATCAGGTCAAGTTCGTCATTTGCTCGCGCGAAGACTACGACTGGGCCGTCTCCAAGTTGATCGAGTATCGCCTCGAGCAGCGCGCTGGTGAGGTGTTGTTCTCGCCGAGTCATCATCAGGTCTCGGCGCGTACCTTGGCTGAATGGATCATTGCCGATAACTTGCCGGTGCGCCTGCAAATGCAGTTGCATAAAATTCTTTGGGATGACGCGCCAGGTCACTGAGGCGGGAGACAAACATGACAGATAAAAAAGCAGTAATTTTGCTCTCCGGTGGCCTGGATTCGGCCACTGTAGTGGCCATGGCGCGCGCCCAGGGTTATGCCTGTTACAGCATGAGTTTTGACTACGGCCAGCGCCATCGCTCCGAGTTGCAAGCAGCCGAGCGGGTGGCTAAGCAATTGGGCGTGGTCGAGCACAAAGTCATCGGCATGAACCTCAATGGTATTGGTGGTTCGGCGTTAACCGATGCATCCATTGCCGTGCCTGAGCATCCGGTTGAGGGCATTCCGGTGACCTACGTGCCGGCGCGCAACACCTTGTTTTTGTCCTTGGCGCTGGGTTGGGCCGAAGTGCTGGGCGCGCGGGATATTTTTATCGGGGTGAATGCGGTCGATTACTCGGGCTACCCGGATTGTCGTCCAGAGTTTATTGCGGCTTTTGAAGTGCTGGCCAATTTGGCCACCAAGGCTGGCGTTGAGGGGCAGGGCTTTCGCATTCAAGCCCCGCTGCAGGCCATGAGCAAGGGCGAAATCGTCGCGGCAGGGCTGCAGTTGGGCGTCGATTACGCGCTGACGGTGTCTTGTTATCAGGCTGATGAGCAGGGGCGTGCTTGCGGGAAATGCGACAGTTGCCGACTGCGTGCTGCCGGTTTTGTACAGGCAGGTGTAATGGATCCAACTCGTTATTTCTAAATTGTTACTTGTTATCTGTTGATTTTATTAAATAAATCAGTATGATACGCGGCTTGATGGGTCGTTAGCTCAGTTGGTAGAGCAGTTGGCTTTTAACCAATTGGTCGTAGGTTCGAATCCCACACGACCCACCATCATTTTCAACATGTAATCGTTTACGATATTAGCTACACGGCAAACGATTACAGTATGCGTCGGCTTGCCGTTGCATATACCGGGGTATAGCGCAGTCCGGTAGCGCGCCTGCTTTGGGAGCAGGATGTCAGGAGTTCGAATCCCCTTACCCCGACCATACATTCAGTTAAAGGCGCCTTAGGGCGCCTTTTTCCGTTTATGGGCCAGCAGTTAAGCGTTGTCTGCTTACTCTGTTAGTGAGCGAGCTGTTCCTCGAGTTGCGTCTGGCTTGGTTATGCAGGTGTGAGCGGGCGTTGTTACTCGGTTCGGTTACGCTGTGCGCCACTGATATACTGGGCGTTCGCGCCCCACGCTTACAGGTCTACCGCATGTCGCAGATTGCCGAACGTCTTCTTGTGCAAGCTCATCTTGATGCACAGCAACCTAAACCGCTGACCGATGCCGAGCAAGCGCATTACCGTGCTGCCATTGCGGCTGAGTTGAAGGCGCAAAATGCGGTGTTGGTGGCGCATTATTATTGCGATCCGGTGATTCAGGCGCTGGCCGAGGAAACCGGCGGCTGCGTGTCGGACTCGCTAGAAATGGCCCGGTTTGGCAGCCAAAGCTCGGCGCAAACGGTGCTGGTGGCCGGCGTTAAGTTTATGGGCGAGACGGCGAAGATTCTTAATCCAGAAAAACGCATCCTGATGCCGACGCTGGAGGCGACTTGTTCGCTCGACCTCGGTTGCCCGGTGGATGAATTCGCGGCCTTCTGTGATCAGCACCCAGAGCGCACGGTGGTGGTGTATGCCAATACCTCGGCCGCCGTTAAAGCCCGTGCCGATTGGGTCGTGACCTCTAGCTGCGCACTGGAAATTGTCGAAAGTCTGATGGATAACGGCGAGAAGATTATCTGGGCGCCCGATAAGCATCTCGGTGCTTATATCCAAAAACAAACTGGTGCCGACATGCTGCTGTGGGACGGTGCCTGCATTGTTCACGAGGAGTTCAAAGCGCGGCAGTTGCAAGATATGCGGGCGCTGTATCCAGATGCGGCGGTGTTGGTGCATCCCGAGTCGCCAGCGGCGGTAATTGATCTGGCCGATGCGGTGGGTTCCACCAGTCAGTTAATCAAGGCCGCACAGACCCTGCCGAATAAGACTTTTATCGTCGCCACCGACCGCGGGATCTTCTACAAGATGCAGCAGTTGTGCCCGGACAAGGTGTTTATCGCCGCGCCAACGGCCGGTAATGGCGCTGCGTGCCGTAGTTGCGCAAGTTGCCCATGGATGGCCATGAACACGCTGGAGCGCACGCTGCAGTGCTTGCGTGAGGGTAGTAATGAGATATTGGTTGATCCGGCGCTGATACCTCGTGCCGTGCGCCCGTTAAAACGCATGCTCGACTTCACTCAAGCGGCGCGTTTGCAGCAGCAGGGTAACGCTTAGGTTTTGTTATTCGGGCAATAAAAAACCGGCTAGTAGCCGGTTTTTTATTGCCCGAAGTAATGGCTATTTTCAGCGCAGCATCTTTTTAACCATTTGCTGCTGTTCGATAAATATCTTCTGCCGGGCATCTATCCGCGAGGCCAGTTGGAAATTGTTGCTGGCGCGGCGTTTGGCTAGGTCAAGTTGCTGGATGGCCTGATCGAAGTCGCCAACCAAGGCAAAATATTCGGCGCGCGCCTGATGCAGGCCGGTGATGTTTTTCGATAAACCGCGGGTTTCCGCTACCTGATACCAGATGTCGGGGTCGTACGGGCGATCTTTGACCAGCATGTCGAGGATCTTCTCCGCCTCGCTAGGGCGGTTTTGCTTAAGCAGTAAATCGACATAGCTTTGATTGAGTGGGTAGTCGTTAGGGTAGAGCTTGAGCAAGCGCTGCACGCGCTCTTGAGCGTCATTTAAACGGTTAGCTGTGGTATCTAGCTCGATAAGTGCCAGGTTGTAGACCAGTTCGTTGGGGGCTTTGGCCAGCAAGGGTTTGAGCGTTTCGCGGGCCTCGTCGAGCAGACCGCCCTTGAGTTGTGCCAGGGCTAAGCCGTAGCGCGCGACATCTTGCTTGGGTTGCTCGTCGAGGATGCTGCGATAGCGTTTGGCGGCAAGTCCTGGGGTCTCCTCAAACAGCATCTGCACGCGTACGCGCATCATTTGATAGCGCTCGCTGTCTTTAATACCGCTGGCTGGGTACTGCTCGGCGCGGTTGCGGGTGTCGGCGATGCGTGACTCGCTAACCGGGTGGCTGAGCAAAAATTCAGGTGGCTTGCGATCAAAGCGATATTGACGCATCAAGCGCTCGAACATGCTCGGCATGGCGCGTGGGTCGTAGCCGGCTTTTTCCAGATTAAGAATGCCGATGCGGTCGGCTTCTTGCTCGTTTTGCCGGGAGAAGCGTTGCCGTTCTTGCATAGCTGCCGCTTGGCTGCCGACGATCGCTGCAATCCCGACATCGCCTGCACCCGCCGCTGCGGCGATGATGCCGCCAAGCAGTGCGGCCATCATCGGCAGTTGCATTTGTTGTTGGGCCTCTTGGCCGCGGGCAAAGTGTCGTTGCGATAAGTGCGCCAATTCGTGGGCCATTACCGAGGCGTATTCGGCTTCAGTTTGCGCATATAGAAACAGTCCGCCATTGACCCCGATAATCCCGCCGGGTGCGGCAAAGGCGTTGAGTTGTGGGCTCTGTATCAGCACGAACTCCAAGCGGCGATCCTGTACTTGGCTGGTTTCAACCAGTCGATAGACGCTTGTTTCGACATAATTTTTTAATTGTGGGTCGTCCATCTGTGGCACTTGGCCGCGCAATAAACTCAACCAGGCGCGGCCTAGTAAGTGTTCTTGCTGGGGAGATACCAGTGAGGAGCTTGAGTCGCCAAGCGAGGGCAGGTCGCTGGCAATCCCAGACGAGGCAAACAGGCAGGCCAGGGTTAGCAGCGTGGGGCGCAAAAATTTCATGCACATGGCTCTTGGCGATAAAGGCGCTACTGTAGCTGCCTACTTAGGTCGCTGGCCAGAGCTGCGCGGCATGGCTATTCTGCGGGCCTAGAAAAAAGGTAGTGACATGACTGAAGTATTTGATCGATTAACCGTCTGTGCGCTGGAGTTAGATGCCAGTGGCTTGAGTTGTCCGCTGCCCTTGCTTAAGGCCAAGCTGGCTTTAAATAGTTTGGCCAGTGGTGAGCTATTAAAGGTGATCGCCACCGACGCCGGCTCGCAGCGTGATTTTCGCGCCTTTGCGCGCTTGGCTGGGCATGTGCTTGAACACGAGGAGGAGCTGGGCGGGGTGTATCGCTATTGGCTGCGTAAAGGCTGAAATAGGCTGCGCCACTAAGCGCAAGGACGCTTTACGCCTAGCGCTGATTTAACCCTGATGTAGCGCTTGTGCGGCTAGCAAAACGGCGTCGACATGCCCCGGCACCTTAACTCCGCGCCACTCTTGGCGCAGTACGCCGGCAGTGTCGAGCAGGAAGGTGCTGCGCTCAATGCCAAGGTATTCCTTGCCGTAGAGTTTTTTCAGCTTGATCACGGCGAACAGTTGGCAGAGTGCTTCATCAGCATCACTGATCAACTCGAAGGGGAACTGCTGTTTAGCTTTGAAGTTTTCATGGGCCTTCAAACTGTCGCGCGAGACGCCAAAGATCTGCGTGTTAGCCGCTTGAAACTCGGTGTACTGGTCGCGAAAGCCTTGACCTTCGGTGGTGCAGCCCGGGGTGCTGTCTTTCGGATAGAAGTAAATGACGACCTGCTGACCCTTTAGCGCACTCAGCGCAACCTGTTGGCCGCTGGTGGCTTGGGCCTGAAAGTCAGTAACCGGTTGGTCGAGTGCAACAGTCATTTGGAGCTCCGGAGTATCTGCTCAACGCCGTTTGAGCAAGTGCAGTAAGTATTTAGCCGGTTCTTATGGATTTTGCGGGCGCCAAGGTTCGATCAGCGAATCCAGATTCAGCGCGTCGGAGAAATCCAAGAACTGATCGCGCAACCAGCTGATCTGCGTGCCAGCAGGCAGCGTCACGGTCAGGGTGGCGTTGAGCATGGTGCCGCCGGTTTGTGGCGCTAGGTAGGTTTCGCAGGTCATCGATTCCAGTTCAACCTTGTGGTCGATAAAAAACTGGCACAGTTCGTTGAGGATGTCCGGGCGATACACCGAGCTCACATAAGCCACATAAGGCAGCGCTTGCGGGCGAATCTCTTGGGCAGCGCTGCGGGTCACGCTAATAATGAAGTCATGTTTCTTGGCCAGCCCCGGCAGGCTGGTCTCAAGGCGCGCCAAGGCATCCCAACTGCCGGATAATTGCAGCACCAGAGCGCTGTATTCACCGTGCCGGCTCAGGCGGGTGCTAACCACGGAACAACGGTTTTCATGGCTGGCGCGGCTGAGAATGTTGGTCAACTCCATCGAGTTGGTACCAAGGGCGCTAATAACAAGAAATTGTTCGCGGGCTGGTGGGGTGGACATGCAACATTCCTAAGGCAAGAGAAAATTTAGCCGCTGGCGGCAAATTGGCTTGCAGGTTAGCGAAAAGCAGCCGCGAGGGGAATGCTTGCAGTAGTCCTGATTGCGTCAAGGCTATACGCACTATTAATTGTTCGAGGGGTGTGCGGCGCAATACAGCCAAGACCTTCGCTTGTACAAGGAGGGTGGCGACAGTACCATTGCGCCTCTCTTTTTTACGGCAGGAGCGGTGGCATGATTGCGGGCAGTATGGTGGCTTTGGTCACACCCATGGATGCGCAGGGCGACCTGGACTGGGATAGCCTGAGCAAACTGGTGGACTTCCACCTGCAAGAAGGCACCAATGCCATCGTTGCCGTCGGCACCACCGGCGAGTCGGCGACCCTAGATGTGCATGAGCATATTGAGGTCATTCGTCGGGTAGTTGCGCAGGTTAATGGGCGCATCCCGGTGATCGCTGGCACCGGCGGTAACTCCACCCGTGAATCGGTTGAACTGACTCGGGCCGCCAAAGAAGTCGGCGCCGATGCCTGTCTGCTGGTTACGCCGTACTACAACAAGCCAACTCAAGAAGGCCTGTACCTGCATTTTCGGCATATCGCCGAGTCGGTCGACATTCCGCAGATTCTCTACAACGTACCGGGCCGTACAGTCTGCGACATGCTCGCCGACACCGTGGTGCGGCTCTCGACGGTGCCGAACATTATCGGCATTAAAGAAGCCACCGGTGATCTGGATCGCGCCAAAGAAATCTTGGCGCGCGTCAGCCCGGATTTCTTGGTCTACTCCGGTGATGACGCCACCGCCGTTGAACTCATGCTGATGGGTGGCAAGGGCAATATTTCGGTGACTGCTAACGTAGCGCCGCGCTTGATGAGCGAACTGTGCGCCGCTGCCATGCGTGGCGATGCCGAGGTGGCTCGGGCTATCAATGACCGTCTAATGCCACTGCACAAGGCGCTGTTTATTGAGTCCAACCCGATCCCGGTGAAATGGGCGCTGCATGAAATGGGCATGATGCCCGACGGTATTCGTCTGCCACTCACGTGGCTCACCCCACGCTGTCAAGAACCGCTGCGTTTGGCCCTGAGCCAGACCGGCGTATTGGTTTAATTGAGGAATTGCTTTTGTTTGAGGAATCGTTGCGCATGAAGCGACTGGCCGGACTCTCCCTACTAGCTCTAATTATCTCCAGCACCAGTGGTTGTGGCTGGCTCTGGGGCGATGACGGCTATTTTCGTGATCGCGGTAATGATTACCTCGATGCACGTGAAACCGCACCATTGCAGTTGCCTGTGGGGGTTACGTCCAAGCGTCTGGACCCACTCTTGCCGATTCCGGGCGGTGTGGCTGCGGTACCGGTAGCTGAAAATGCCGAGGCCCTTGAAGTGCCGCGCCCGCCGGTATTAAAAGACCTGGCCAGTACGAGTGACTTTAGCCTGCAAAAAGCTGGTGATTCACGTTGGATTGTTGCACAGCGTCCGCCTGCCGAAGTCTGGCCAGTGGCTCGGCAGTTCTTCGAAGATAACGGTTTTAATGTGGTCGATGAGCGCCCGCAAGTGGGTGAATTCAGCACCGCTTGGCAGCCGATTGAACAAATTTCATCCACCTTGGCGCGTCGTCTCAGCAGCCGTGTGGCGTTCGCCGAAGCCGGCGGTGAAACCCGTATTCGCGTGCGTGTTGAGCCCGGCGTACAGCGCAACACCAGTGAGATATTTGTAGTCAGCGTTGAGCGTGCAGCGGGTAGCACCGTTAACCTGCCATGGCCGGGTAGTAGCGGTAATCCGGGTCTTGAGGGTGCGTTGCTAGATGAGATGCTGGCTAACCTGTCGCGCAGCGCCGAGCAGGGTGGTTCAGTGTCGTTGCTGGCCGGGCAAAGCTTCGATACGCCGAGTCGGATTAGCATGATTGTCGATGGCAACGGCAACCCGATTTTGAGCCTTGGCGCCGACCTTGATCGTTCTTGGTCGAGTGTTGGTCGCTCGTTGGACTTGGCGCAAATTCATATCGACGACTTAAACCGCAGCCTGGGTGTGTACTACATCAATCTGGCCTCTAATGCGGGTGCCGATAAAAAACCTGGAATGTTCTCTTGGCTGCCTTTCGTGGACGGTAAAGCTGACCCGGCTGAGATCGAAGCCAGTGCCGAACGTTTTCAGGTGCGCTTAACTAAAGTTGGCGACAGCGTACAAGTCTCGGTTGAGAAAGACTCCGATACTATTGCGCCGGCCGATGTTGCCCGTAGCATCCTCAGCCGGATTCAAGAAAACCTCGGTTAAACGTAGGGTGGATGGGTAAAGCGTCATCCACCGTACAGACACCATCGAGTGAGCAAGCAATAGGCGAAACCCTTGGGTTTCGCCTGTTTCGTTAGATAGCAGCGGAAATTGACCCATGACCAGCCCGACCTCCCTAAGCTTGAAGAAAATCTACTCCGGCAAGGTGCGCGATCTCTACGAGATCGACGCGCAACGCATGCTGATGGTCGCCACCGATCGCCTGTCGGCTTTCGACGTGATCCTTAATGAGCCAATTCCGGACAAGGGCAAAATTCTTACCGCTATCTCCAATTTTTGGTTCGCCAAACTGGCTGATCTGGTGCCCAACCACTTCACTGGCGATAAGGTTGAAGATGTGGTCAGCACCGCCGAGTTGCCCTTGGTTGAGGGGCGCGCAGTGGTTGCCAAGCGCTTGCAGCCAGTGGCTGTTGAGGCCATTGTGCGCGGTTATATCGTCGGTTCTGGCTGGAAGGAATACCAAAAGAGCGGCACCGTTTGCGGCATCCAATTGCCTGCTGGGTTGAAAGAAGCGGCAAAATTGCCGCAGCCGATCTTCACCCCTTCGACCAAAGCGGCAGTGGGCGATCACGACGAAAACATCTCCTTTGCCCAGTGCGAGGCCATAATCGGCAGCGAACTGGCGGCCAAGGTGCGTGATACCTCGATTGCCCTGTATAGCGCCGCAGTTGAGTACGCAGCTACCCGCGGCATCATCATCGCCGACACCAAGTTTGAGTTTGGCCTGGATGAGCACGGCACCTTGACCTTGATGGATGAAGCCCTAACGCCGGACTCCAGCCGCTTCTGGCCGGCCGACAGCTACGCCGAAGGCAGTAATCCACCGAGCTTCGACAAGCAGTTTGTGCGCGACTGGCTAGAGTCCACCGGCTGGAACAAAGAGCCGCCAGCACCCGCCGTGCCCGCCGACGTTGCGCAAAAAACCGCCGACAAATACCGCGAAGCGCTGACTCGTTTGATGGGCTAAACGCTCGCAGGCGCAAATCACTCAGGGCAGCCATGGCTGCCCTGAGTCGTTTAAACAGGTCGAACACCTTGGCCGCTAAGGCTCACGGGATTCGCCAAGCAATTGATAACAGAAGAAAATCCACTTACGGGCTTCGCCTTCAGGATTAGAGCTGTTATGATGCGCGCCGCTGGAGAGATGCCGGAGTGGCCGAACGGGACGGATTCGAAATCCGTTGTACTGGCGACAGTACCTAGGGTTCAAATCCCTATCTCTCCGCCACTAATCAAAGATAAGCCCCTGAAATTCCTAGAGTTTCGGGGGCTTTTTCGTTTCTGGCCGGTTAACTGTCGAAGAAGTGTCGAAACCTTTTCGCGTTTCATTTGCCGAGTTCTTCCTGGCCTAAATCGTTCGCCTTGATTTAACAGCGATAAATCGAGTAATTTGTGCTTGCCGTCACCCCTTAGGGGGCGGTGTTTGGCCAGTTCGCATAAGCGGCTGGTACCGTTGATGACTCTTAGAGCAGCGCGGACTTCCTTAATCTATAGGAGGCCGTTGCGGCCATGAAATCATCAATCCAGAAACATCGTTCATCTGCTTTTGATCGCCAACAAGGTAAATGCTGCTACTGCAGTTTCTTGATGTGGCGTGATTCCCCCGAAGTATTCGCCCTCCAGCACCGTATATCTCTGTCGCAAGCTAGGCATTTCCAATGCACAGCTGAGCACCTTATCGCCCGTCAAGATGGTGGCAAGAACAGCAAGTTAAATATTGCGGCGGCTTGCGCTCGGTGTAATCACTTGAGGCATCAACGTAAAAAAGCTCCTGAACCTCTTGAGTACCAAGCATTCGTACAAAAGAGGCTTGATAAGGGAGGCTGGCATACCTTGTCACCGAAAGCCGGGCTGAAACGCGGTAAGTTGCCAACGATTAAGCTGGCGATGGCCAGTTGCTGAAAAATTCACCGAAATCAGCCACAGGGCCGAGCTTTACGGCGTCCTGCAGGTGATCCGGGGCCAAATGGGCATAACGCATAGTCATGGCTAGCGAGGTATGCCCAAGAATTTTTTGCAGTGTGAGAATGTTGCCGCCATTCATTACAAACCGGCTGGCGAAGGTGTGGCGCAGGACGTGGGACGATTGGCCGTCAGGCAGTGGGATCTTTGACGCGGCTAGCGTCTGGTCGAAGCTGTTGAGGCACTTCGAAAAAAGCCCATGCTGTACAAAGTGCCGCAATATCTTTTCCTGTAGCACCGGATCTATCGGGATCGAGCGCGAACGCTTGCCCTTGGTGTTGATGAATGTCGCCAGTCCGTCACGCACCCGATCAGGCGTTAAGGCTTGCGCCTCGCCCCATCTTGAACCCGTTGCAAGGCAAATAGTGGCCACCATGGCGACGTGTGGTGTTTTGCATCGCCCATGTATCACCTTAAACAGGTGATCGACTTGCTCATAGGTCAGATACGAAAGCTCTTTTTCTTGCAGGCGAAGAGGGCGCACGCGAGCCAGTGGGTTTGCATAGTCAATTTCACCGAGCTGATGCAGGACGTTGTAAACCGAGCGCAAATAGCCAAGACGGTTATTCAAGGTCTTAGGGTTTGCTCCTGCTACGAGCATCGAGGCGCGATATTCGGCGTAGTCATTGCCTGATAGCTGGCAGGCCAACGGATTGCTTAACGATTTCACCAGCTCATCAAGCAGCCTACGGCGTGCAGCACCGTCAGCAAGGGTATGACTGTGCAGAATGGCCCAACGATCAACTAGATCAGAAAGGCGGCGCTTATCCTTGGGCTTAGGTGCCCAATCAGGCGTTTCAATGCACTTGGTGCGACAAGTCGCCTCAAAGCGTAAGGCTTCACCCTTGGTTTTGAGTGTCTTGCGGTAGCGGTTGCCTTTGACGGGTTCAACATCGACTTTCCAGCGGCCGTCAGGCAGTTGTTCGATGGCCATTAAATGGCTCGCCCCCATCTTATGGTTCGTTCCTGCAGCAGATCTTGAATGTGCTTATAGATACCGTTCTCGTTTTTTCCTTTGGCCGCGTAGTGGTCCCGGATAACTGGCCAGCAATCCCATTCCTTGAGGCTGGCGAATGCCTTTTTTGCGCCAACGCGCTCCCGTGCCAACAGGCTGACCATGTTGCCGATGAATAGATCCACGTTCTTACCGCTAAAGCCCGTAGCGGTCTTGTAGTGGCGTTTGTAGGTGGTGTGATCGATCAGCGACACCACCGGCAGAGAAACCCGCACATCTTGGCTAATCAGCGTCCAGAAGGCGTTATAGGTGCCGGGACGATCCAGCAGCCGGAAGGCTTCACAGCCATAACGCCACAGACCGTCGAGGTGTGGCACAAGGGCGGCGTAGGTATGACCGCCGATAGCTTGGCCGGTGTGGACGTTCAGCGAGCCGAGGCTGAATTGCTGGACAATGGAGTGATGAAAGCGCAGTTCTATGCGGGTCACAGGCTTGGCAGCGTCATAGTTGCCTTGGTCGCTGTCATCGAACGGGTTATCAGTGGTGCGCCAGACCTTTTCCCAATAGTCGAGTTTGTCCGTCGCTCGGGCTTGCTCGGTCTTGTTGTAGATACAGATTTGCAGACCACTGGCCGAACCAAACATCGAAGTTTCGCCCCGGTTGTAGGTTGAGCACTTAGTGGCCCATTCCACTTCGCTGATCCCGTTGACGCTGCGCTGCGTTCTTGCCCGGCAGTGCATACGCGCTGCAATGTCGTCTGGAGGCGTCCAGTTCTGCACGTCTAACGCCAAATGCACCGCGCATTGGTTGCGTTCCATGGACGACAGGACAGCCGTGGCGAAGGTATCCATGAGCTGTTGTAGCTCGCCATGGGAGCGGCATTCGATGGCGTGAGGGGACACCTCGATTTTCAGGTGTGGGCCGAGCGAGTCAGCCTTAGCGTTGAAGTTTTTGATCAGCAGAATGATGCCCAAATCGGCATTTTGCAGTTTGTACTGATAGCCAGAGTCACGGCCTACACGTCCCTTGTGCCATATGACCTCAGCAAACTCGACGTAACCCTGTTCTTCGAACATTGGCAGCACGTCAGGGCGCAACACGCCCCGGTAGTGTTGGCGCACGGTATCGACGCCACAGCGCAAAATACGCACGTCTGACAGGTTAGTGATTTTCAACGACTGGGTATCAAAGAAAAGACGACTCGTTGCGTCCTCTTCAAAGGTCATCGGTGCAACACGAAGCTGATGCTTAGGCTTTGCCATGTTGAAAACTCCTTAATGAGCAGAATTGAGCTTTTTGAACTTCTTTTGTATGACGTGTTACAGGGACGTCATGGCGCGGGCTTCGCAGGCGCTCGCGGGCTCGCGCACTTGCGTTAAGCCCGCCTGCCAGCCGTCCCGCTGACTGAGCCACCAGCAATCAGTGATAAACATGCCGAGCAGGAAGCCCGCCGCGAGCACGGCGCAGAATTGGTTTTTAGTCATTTGCGCCACGGCCTCGATGCGTATTCAGAATCAGGAATGACCACCACTTCTAAGCCCTGTCTTGCCGGCTCTTGCTGCTGGGTATTGATGGGCGCGCGCTCGTTGTTGCTGCCGTCGAGGTTTTGCGCATTGCGATCAGCAATGGCCGCATCAAAGCTGCCGTACTCGACCGCGTTTTTGCAGAAGGCGAAGGTGGTTTTGTGCCATGTGCCTTGCTGGGTGAAGCACTCGCAGATGTAGGATTTTTCGCCGGCCGCGATCACCCGATAGCGCTTGGCGTTGCGCTCGATGTAGTTGGGGTCGCTGGAAATCATGCAGGACAGGCGTGGGTAGGTTTTCGGCTTGGTTAGGCTGTCGTACAGCGGCGCGGAGCTGGGCAGATCCGGGATGCGCGGCGTTCTGATTTCGACGTATTCAGCGGCCGTGAGTATTTTTGTTTTGCTGGTGCCCTCGCCGGAGGGCACGACGCTGGGCAACATGCCCGCTGCACCGCTGGCGGCACTGCTGGCCAGCTCTTGCGCTGTTTTGGCCGCATCCTTACCGTTGAAACTGTCGAAGGCGCGGTAGAGCATGAAGGCGATGAAGATCACCAGCACAGGAATAATCAGCAGCTTGCCCGGTGGGCGAAATTTAAAGTGGTGCTCTACCGCCGAGTCATACACGCCGAAGAATTTTGAATCGAGTTTAACGAAGCTGTGCGAGGCATCTTTCAGGGCGGTTTGTTTATCAACGTCGATGTATTTTTCAGCTTCGTAACGCGAGAGCTTTTTGCCGCCGAAGATGCGCAGCACATAGATGTGTTTGTTGCAGAGCTTGCGGATGTGGGCGTCTAAAAATGAGGCGTGCTGGGTGACGAGGTGAACTTCTAAACCATCGTGACGCATGGTCTCAAATTGTGAACAGTAATCCGGCACGGCCTTGCGCGGATCTCTGACCCCGAAAAAGCGCTGCGCCTCATCGATCAAGACGATGGAGTTATCCGGCAGCTCAAACCATTTATGCGGATCATCAAATTGATACCACTGGCCCTTGAGCTTTTCCGGCTTTAGGCCGTTGACGTTGTGGTAGTACAACGGCCGGCCTTCGCTCTTGGCCTTGGCATCAATCTCTTTGATGGCATTTAGGGTTTTGCCGTGGCCCTGCAGGCCGGTGCGAAAGACCAACATCAGTCAGCCCCTACGCCCGGAACACGGTTTGATATTTCTTGCGACCATCGGCGGCTTTGTCGATGCCGGCCAAGATCACCCGCGTGGTAACT
>JBILAR010000023.1:0-35199 GCA_044354115.1 Pseudomonas sp.
CCAGCAGCTCGACCGGCGCCGATACCGTGGGCACCACAAACGACTCGATAGCGTTGCGGGCATCCTTGCGCTCATCGGTCTGGCCGCCGGTGTTAAACAGCAACACCGAAACCCGAGGGTCAGCCGGGGCTTGAGTGACGATGGCATGCGCGCCTAGATACGGGTCTGCATTGGTGGTGCTGACGCCGGCAAACACCTTGCGCAAGTTGATGCGGCCGATGGTGCGGTCGAGGCGCGAGATGTCCGGGAACAGGTTATTGATCTCGGCATCCACCACGGCTTGGCCGGTGGCACGCCCGCCGCCATCTTCCTCATCGGTCAGGCGCTGGCTTTTTAGCAGTTTTACGTCGGCGACGCTGATGGTCATCGGGCTTTCCTTTGGGCGTAAAAAAACCCGCCGGGGCGGGTTTGGTTAAGGTGTGTGGATCAAGGCGCAGGCGGTGCCACGCTGATCAGGCGCAGGGTTACTTCATAAGGCTCATCCGGGGGCGGATTAACCAGCCGGTGAATCTGCTTAGCCTCCAGCGGCGCACCGTTAGCCCGGTTGAAAATCACCGAGTGCTGGCGGCCATCCGGCAGGGTCAGCGCCATCACCAAGCCGCGCTGATCACGCAACGCCTCGAGCTGGCGAACCACCGACAGCGGCGTCCATACCCCGCCATTGCTGGCCAGAGTGATCGGGCGGCCGTACACCTTGACGCCCTCTTGCACGATCAACTTGCCGTTGAGTGAGCGTTCCTGCTCTTGAGCCACAGCGTCCCACTCGAACTCATCGGTCCATTCAAACTGGTCGTCTAGCTCAATTGCTCCCAGCCACATCAGAGACTCCTTAATCCGGCGCTTTCCAGCACGCTGAGCAGGTTGGTTTTATCATCATCACTTTGCACGGCCACATCCACCGCAGGGCCCTTGGCGGGCTGCAGGCGGATGATCTGTGCAGGCGCTTGGTTTGCTGCTGGCTGAGCAGACTTGGCGATGGCATTGGCAGCATCGACACGCTTTTGCTGTTCATCCTGCTGCCGCTTCTGGCCGGTTTCCGACTCGATCTGCCGTAGCGTGCGCATGGCCTGTTGCAGGTTTGCCACCGAGGTGGCGTCACCGCCCTTCTGCGCATCGGCAATCTGCCGCTGCAAGTCGGCACGGCGACTGGCGAACTTGCTGCGCTCCAACGCTTCGGTCTCACCACGCAGGCCCATCAGCTCTTCGCTCAAGCTGGCGAGGGTGGCTTTGCTGCCCTCTTGCAGCTGCTGCATTTTCTGCCGAGCGCCCTCGATTGCACCTTCCAGCGTGCGCAGGTCGGAGTCATTCAGCAGATTTAACGAGCTGCGTGCCGAGTTAGCACCGCTGACAAAATCCTCAATCCGAATGCTGCCTTTTTCGTAGCCTTCCATAAGCTGTTGTAGCGCGGCCTTTTGTTGCAGAAACTGCACTTGCAGCCCTTGGCTGCGCACAGCGGTGGTCGTCATCCACGTACCGAAGGCGGACATGCCCACGGTACTGGCGGCCGACTGCATCTGCCCAAGCGC
Source organism: Pseudomonas sp. (assembly GCA_044354115.1). GTDB lineage: Bacteria > Pseudomonadota > Gammaproteobacteria > Pseudomonadales > Pseudomonadaceae > Aquipseudomonas. The sequence goes on from JBILAR010000023.1 coordinate 1,527, forward strand.
TTCGGTGGCTTTCTCCAGTGAGGCTGTGGTTTCGTCGAGGCTGCCGGTGTCCAGGCTCATATCGACAGTGGACATGCCTTGCAACTTGTCGAAGGCCTCCAGCGCCGCAGCGCTCATGTTTGCCAGCGGCTCACGGGCGCGAGTCAGCACCGCGCCAAAGAAGTCGCCCATGGCGGACATATCGCTCTTGGCGCTTTCGGCACCCTTGCGCCGCTCTTCCATGGCCTGCCCACTGGCGCGGCGCTCTTCTTCCATGCGCTTGCCGGACTCTTTGCGCAGCTCAGCGCTGGTCTTGATCGCCTCCCGGTCTGACTTGTTTTTGTCGTCTTGGCTTTTTTTGCCGGTATCGACTGCCGCCTTGAGTTCCTTATGACGCTCGCCGGATTTTTTCAGTTCCTCGTTGTATTGCGCCGCAGTGATCTTGCCGTCGCCGTACAGTTTGCGCAGGGCCGCCGTGATGTTGTTGAAGTCGACATCGGTTTTGGCGTTGCTGATGGCAGTCTGAATTGACTTCAAGTCACCGAGTTTTTCCTCAAGGTCAGAGACCCCGTCGGCAGCACTACCAGCGGAACCGCCAAGATCTTTCAGCTTAGCGTTGAGCACGTTGGTGGCGTTGGCATAGTCCTCTTGGCTGATGCGGCCGTCTTGGTAAGCCTTGAGCAGCGCTGCCCGTAGACCTTCAACTTGCTGCACAGACTTGGTTGAGTCGATCAACTGCATGGCGCTGGCCATGTCAGTGATGGCGGCCTTGCCCGTTGCTGCGGCATCGACCATCGCTTGTTTGGCGCGCTGGCGGTTGGCGATTTCCTCATCAGTGACAGCCTGATCAACGGCCCGACGCTCAGCAGCAGCATCTTTAACAATGGCGGTCTGCTGGCCGGTAGCAGCCTCGGTTGAATCGGTCATCTTGCCGTTGGCTGCATCCCAGGCAGCGTTGATGTCCTTGCCGTCCTGCTCAACCTGCGCCACAAGACCTTCGGTGATCCCAGCCATGACATCGCGAGCTTCCTTCACTGCGGCGCGCAGCTTATCGCCACCCAGCGCATCAGGAAGCTTATCCGCAACTATCGCGATGGCCCCAAGCACCTCACCAATCTTATTGGTGAACAGCCCTACAAAACCGGAAAGCCCTGCTGTAAGCCCATTGAACAGCGCGCGAAACGGCATCACGAACGCCGATACGCTGGTCGCCATTTCGTCAATTTTGCTGCCAAAGTTACTCAGCCAAGCGGTGCTGTCGTCCGTTAGCTTGTTGAAGTCGACGCCAACTAAGCGCTTGGTAAACTCTTCGACCTTGACCGCACCCTGAACAAAGGCATCGCTCAGAGCCTTGGCCAACTTATCCAGCCGGCCATCTTTGTCCATCTGGTCGATGGTGTCGGCGACGTCTTTGAGCTTGGTCTTAACGGCATCCATCGCGCCGCTTTTGGAGATGCGATCAAGGAAGTCTGACCAGGTATCCTTGAGGTTACTGACCAGCCCGGTCAGCGTGCCCATGTTCGCGGCGGCCGCGCCATCGGCGCTTTTGCCCATCTCATCGATGAGCGCCTTGATCACGTCTTTGCCCAGCCGCCCCTCAGTGGCGAGCTTTTGCAGCTGTACGGTGTTCTTGCCCGTGACCTTCTCCAGCAGCCCCCAAACCGGCACGCCGCGCTCGATGAGCTGCAGAATCTCTTCGGTCTGTAACTTCTGCTTGGCAAAGGCTTGGCCGAGCGCCGACGACACGCCTTTGAGGCGTTCCATGCCGCCGCCCAGCTGCTCGTTTTTATCGACGATGGCCTGCAAGCTGCCGTCCATTGGGTCGAGCCCGTAGGATTTGAGCAGCGCAAAGGCCTCGGTCACGTCCGCCACTTCCAGCGGCGTGGTTTTGGCAAACTGTTTGATCCACGCCGTGGCCTGCTCGCCACCGGCAACGCTGCCCATCAGCGAGGCCATGCGCTTGTCGAGCAGCTCGAACTTGTCGCCGGTTTGCAGCATCGAGTTGATGCCGTCGCGGACAAGGTTCAGGCCGCTCTGCACCAAGCCAAAGGCGGCATTGAGCGAGATGTAGGCGGCTGCAAACACCAGCACCTGCTTGGCGCCGGCCGACATGGTTTGGCGGGCGGACTCAAGCCGCGACGTGTGCTCGGCGGCCGTGCGCGCGGCTGCCGCCTGCTCACGCTGCAAGGCTTTAAGCTGCTCTGTGTTACCAGCCAGCGCGGTCTTGGCCTTGTCGACCTCGGCGGCGAGACGCTTTTCTTCATCGGCTAGGTTGTTGGTATCGATGCCGGCCGCTTTGGCGGCCTTTTCCTGCGCGCGCAACTTGTCCTGTAGATCGTCCAGCGCCTTTTGCGCACGCCGCGACTCGCGCTCGGCGTCTTTCAGCGACTGCTGCAGGCCCGCCGATTCCGGCGCGGCGGTGAGTGCGTCGCGCAACTCCTTGATCTGCAGATCCGTCTGTACCAGCGAGCGCTCAGCCTGAGTGGCGGCGCGCTGGGCACTTTCCAAACCCTTGACCAGCCCTCGCGCATCCTTGGCCGAGTCGAGCGCAGCGCCCAACGCATCGGCTTCTTGACGCACACCCTCAAGGGCTTCGGCACTCTTCTTGGCCTCTGGCGACAATTCGTCTTTGCCGCGCAGCACGAACTGGATCAAGCGCTCTTTGATGCCGGCCATTACTTTTCTCCAGGTATAAAAAAACCCGCCGGAGCGGGTGTTTTAAAGGTGTTCTTTTTCTTTCAGCTGCCTAGCTCACGCTGGGCCCTAGGTGAGCTTTTCGGGATCAGCCCGGGGGTTTGGCAAACACAGCAGGCCTGCTTAGCTGAGGCCAAACGCCAGATGCTGTAGATCAGACCAGGCACTAAGAAAAACAGCCAAAGCACCAACTCGATCCAGATAGAGCCCGGTACATGGCGCTTCCCGTTATTTACCGAGCCGCAGGACGGGCAATAGAGTTTGCCGTATGCGCGGGTAGCGCGGCCTACTTCAACAGCCTGCCGAGCGCCGTCCAGACCTTGCTTGAGTTGACCAGCAGCCGGAGTGACAAAGTCAACAGCTGAGCGCAGTGTCGAGTCCACCTTTGCGGCGATATCCCCAAGCGTCAGTGACTGACCAGTGGTCTTGGCGGCTGTCTCTTTGCGCAGCTTCAAAGCCACCGCTTTTTCATAGTAAGCCCCACATTCCGGACATCGCATTGGTTCACCAAACTCGGTTTGCAGCGCTTCATAGTCACAACTTGGACATTGCACTGGGCATCCCTCACTTACGAATAAGGCAGGGAATCTACCACCGCCACTCCGGCTCCGAAACCCGGCAGATACCCAAGGTAGCGCCCAATTGCCGGGGGCCGCTAAGATCGAACACCTAAACCCAGATAAATACCCACCAAGGAACGGCCATGCCAGATCCGGCAGACATAATCGCCACGCTGCATATTCGCTATCAGCGCGGCCCAGATGAGACGACAGAGCGTGATGTGTCGGTTACGAACTTCGACCCGTTCACGATATCCGGTCATTGCCACCTGCGTGATCAATACCGGAGTTTCCGCATTTTCGACATCCGCGAGTGCTACGACTCTGCGACTGGCGAAGTTGTAGAGAAAGAGAATCTGCCCACATATCTGTATGCGCTATACCAGCAGACAAGCAGATACACGCTTGAGCGCCTGATGACGCCCGAATTCCCAGTTCTGGACATACTGGTGTTCATTGCCAAGGCCGATGGCCAAATGAGGGCCGCTGAACGCAAGGTCATGGCCGCAGCCTGCAAGGTGTTCACGCATGACCTGCGAATAACGGAGTCACAAGCCAGCGACGCCATCAACCGCACCGCCACACTGAGCCTGCACAGCTTCAAGATCGCAGTCGGCCGCATCAACAAACTGAGCGACGAGTCGGTGAAGCGCAAACTACTCGCTGCCAGTCGCACCATTATTGGCACGCAGAAGAACGTAACCCCAGGGGAGCAAGAAGCGCTCGACTACATGGCCAAGCGCTTCGCTAAATCTGAATAGTGGCCATCCTTGGCCAGCAGCATTAAGCCGCTTTGTTAACCATCTTCATTTCGCAGAACTTCGACAAGTCGGAGCTAAGCACCAACGGGTCAGCCAGCAACTCGGCACTGGCATCCAGCTTCAAGTATTCCTGCCCGAACACTTTCAGTTCAGAGAGCAAGCCTAGCTTGGCGCGGCGTGGGCGCAGGCTGAACGGCTCGCCGGACTGGGCATCGTTGAGGCCGGCAATGTAGAACTCCAGCTCCACTTGGCTGCCGTTGAGCAACTGCAAGGCGCTGGCCGCCAGCTTGGTGTAAGTGGCCTTGATGCCGGCGGCGGTGATGCCGCTGGCGGCAGTCACGAGGATGCCGTGCGGCGACAACAGGTAGTCGGTGCCAGCAACCAGGGCCACGTCGCCCGCCGTTTTAATCACCGGCGCAACAGTCAAATCTGGCAAGTTTTTGAAGGGAATCAGCTCGCCCTCAACACCGGCACAGGCCAGCACTTCGTTTACGATCGCGCCGGCTGCTACGGCCACCACGGTCGAGCGGGTGACGCGCGCCACGTTGGTAGCGGTGAGGTCGTACATGCCAATTTTGGCAGTTACATCGCTAACCACCTCACGGATATTGCGGTTGCCGCCGCCGCCTCGGTAGTTTTTCAGCTTGCTGACGTCACTGGAAAAGCTGATGTCGAAGCTGTCGCAGTTGCCGATATCCAGCAGCGGATCATTGGATTGATAGGCGCGGGCGTAGATGATGCCCTCGCCCGCAAAAGAACGGTCAATCTGAGCCATGTAAGCTCTCCTCGGATTTGAGTTAATCCGGGGAGGCATGGCGAGCAGTGAGGCCGTTTGGCGTGACTGATCAGCGTGCCCGGTGGGTCGGGATGATGGTGTGGATTAATCGGGCTGGGCTTGCTCTTTGAGCCAGCTTTCCCAAGCGGTGCAGGCACCCTTAGCGAGACGCAACAGCGCCTCATGCAGCTTGCGGGTCGACGGCTTCATTGCTTGGCCACCTCGGCCTTGGGCTTTGTCTCTGCCTTGTCGGCAGCGATAAAACCGTTGGCTTTGGCGTGAGCGGCCACGGCGCGACTGACCTCGTGCGGGCCCACTGGGTAGTGGGTAACATCCGGGCCGTGGCCGTAGTTAAACGGCTCGGCGACGCTGATTTTTTGCATGGCGATGGCTCCGTTACCGCTCACTTGAGCGGTTGCAGGTAAGTGATTTGCAGCGGCATGACGTGGCAGGCCCAACGCCGACCTTCACCGGGCGGCATTGGGGTCTCGGTCTGAAACACAGTGAGTTGCACGCCTTGCTGTGTTATCCCAGCCTTGACGCCTGCGAGCGCGACCTTGATGCCAAGCCTTGCGCGGCGCAGCACAGGCGCAAACCCACGCTGCTTGGTGACGGCGGTAATGTTCAGGGTGACGCGTTCGCGCACACTGCTCGGCGACACTCGTTCAACCTGCTCGGTCTGCCCCGGCTGAATGACGATAAAGTCATCCGGCAGGGTTTCGTCCTCACTGTCGAGCACGCGCAACACGCTGTCTTCGAGTACCTCGCCACCAAAATCAGCCGCCGCCAGCCGCGCGATCAGCTCCGCAACGATGGCGGATTGCATGTCGATAAGCATGTTCTAACCTCGGGTCAGGGCACGACGAAGAAGGTGATCAGGTGGCCGTCATCGGCGGCAATGCCGTCGATGTGCCAAGTCTTGCCATCGGAGCCCCAGCCTTGCGGATCAAGGCGAAAGGCCCCCTTGCGGTCAAACGGCTGCAGCAAGTGACGCTGAACGGTGATGGTCACCGCCTTATCCAGCATGCCGCTGAGCACATCGAGGCGCTCGACTTCCTTGTCGAGGATGATGCTCAGGCCACTGGCCAGAACAGTACCGACACCCGCCAGGTAGTCACCACTACCATCGCTGAGGCTGGCCATGATTGCAGCATCCATACTGGCCAAGGCTTTGCCGAAGCCAGCCATGGTTAACGGGTCAGTTTGATGTTGCCGCGCGGGCGAGTGCCCATGTGCAACGGATTCGACTGTGCCTCACCAGCGACACCCTTATCGAACGGCATACGCTCCAGCTTGCCGTAATAAGGCACGCCCAAGGTGTTGACCGTTTCCATGTAGTTGGCCGGAGCGAACACGGTTTTGAACAGGCCCGGCACACCTTCTGGCACCAGATAGGCATCGTCATCACCAACGAACGGCACGCCAGCGAGCTTGCCACGGTAGCGAATCCAGAGCACGCCAGCGAATTCGAAACCTTGCCGGCGATCACCGCGCAGCGATGCTGCAGCTTCGTGATTGAGGTAGGTTTCCTTGACCGAGTCAGACGAGATCAGGTCAGCCCAGAAGTTTTTGCCACACCAGGCAATCGCACCGGTACCCGTGGCATTACCCAGGGCATCCTCTTGCATGTCCAGTGCTTCGCCGGCGCGAACACTGACATCCACGGTGGCGAAGTCCATCTTCAGCTTCTGCTGCTTGATGCCAAACTGGTGAAAGAGATCAACCAGAAGACTGCCGTCCTTGTCGAGAATCTGACCTTTGATCGCACCAATTCGCTGGTACTCGTGAGTCAAGTCGAGCTGTAGACGGGTTTTGTTCAAGCGCGCATTGACGACATCCTGCACCCCCTGCAACTCAGTGCGACTGCCGAAGGCTCGAATGCCCTGAATCTCATCGGCCAGAATGCTAAAGGTTTGCGGCAGGTGAACGCAGTTAAAGGGGATCAGTTGACGCTTGCTGCCGATGACCGTTTGGCCTGGTGCGCCACGTGGGGCCGCCGCTACCAGTTCAAGTACGTCGCCGTCCTTTTCGATCTGCTGGGTGACAGTGGTGCTGCCCTCTTCGGTGAACAGCCCCGATGCGGCGATCTGCCCAGGGATTTGGTGCTCTTCGTTGATGGTAGCGAGTAGCGAGGTGACGCTAAACGCGTCGTCTTCAAAAATGGAAATCTCGGCCATGGTGGGCTCCTAGAAATGACAAACCCCGCAATGGCGGGGTTTAGGGTGTCAGGGGTTGAGGGGCAGTGGCTCAGGCTCGAATGACAATACCGAGGGCAGCCAAGTCGACTTCGCCAGCAGCATCCAAGCCGCTCAGCAGGCGCTCGATCACTTCGGCATCGCGCACTACGGCCACGGCGCGAATATCGTTGGTTGTCGCGTCGATAGGTGCGAACAGGATGCCGCTGGCGGCACGGCGGCCATCGTTGGCACCATCATCATCGTAAGGGGCCCACTCGCCGAGGTTGGCATTCACGGCAATGGTGAAGCCATCATTGACGGCGAAGTCGACAGCACCGTCCGCCAGGGTGAAGGTCAAGCCGCCGCCCGTGAACGCGACACCTACGGTGCCGGTACCCACTTCGCGACCCGTCGGGTCAACCAGCGAATACGCACCGCCGTTGGCCACTGCCGCCGTGATGGCCAGCACATAGGTGCCGGTAACAGCTGGGCTGCCAACGACTAAAGCCCCCAAGACACCGTTACCCACGTTGCCCGCTTTGGCGGTGGGCACTGCGGCGTTGGCGCTGGTGATCTTGGCGATCAGTGTGCCGGCGGCGACTTTGCCGTTGCCGGCGCTGATGATGACTTCTTCGCGGCTGCGTGTGCCGCTGGCCTCCGAAAGGAGGAACTCACCGGCGTGTACGCCTTCAATCTTGATGCTCATTTATGCGCTCCTTTCGAGGCGTTTGGTTTGCGGCTGGCATAGATTGCGCCAGGGTCTGCGGCTTTGCTGGCGACCACCGGGAGGTGGTCATCCAACGGGGGTTTGTTGTCGAGCTCGACTTTGCTGCTGTTGGTTACCACTTTGTCGAATAGCTTGAGCCGGGCTGCATCGGCGTCTAGGCCATCGGTGATCAGCTGTGTGGCCTCCCCCGGCAACTTGGCCAGCACACACAAGTCGCGCACTGCCTTGGCGCGTACCAGTTGCGCGGTGACAGCTTCCTGACTTTTCAGGCCGCTAGCCTTGATCAGGATCGCCGCAACATTACCCAAGCCTGCGGCCTGACAGTCGGCGGTGAGTTGCTCAGCAAGGGCCACTGGATCTACAAGCGGCTCAGTCGGATCAGGTTCGGGAGTTGGATCCGGCTCTGGGGTGGCAATGGCCAGCAAGTCACGGGCTGCCTGCGGGGTGTTGCGATAACGGTTGAGGATCTTGCCGTGGACGCAGTTGCTGACCTGCGGCAGGCTGCCGGCCAGCACTTCGTCCACGAAGCCGAGTTCCTTGGCCTCGCTTGGCGTGAGCCAGGTCTCGGCGTCAATTAGGCGCCGCAACTCAGCCTCATCAATGGTCAGCGGCCGGCGCTGGTAACTGGCAACGATGCCCTCCAGCGCCTTATCCATCATGTCCGCCATCTTTCGCAGCTCATCGCTGCCACCGGCCATGAACGTCCACGGGTTGTGGATCATGAACAGGGCATTGTCGGCCATTTCTACCCGGTGAGCGCCACAGGCGGCCACGCTGCCAGAGCTGAAACAGGCACCAACGATGCGCGAAGTAGCCCGCTCGCCCAGCGCAGTTAATGCGTTATGGATGGCGATGCCGTCAAAGAGGTCGCCACCGATGGTGTCGAAATACACCACCACCGGGGATACGCCGTCATCCTTGGACTTGAGGTCGCGAATGAAGTCGCCTGAGGTGATCCCCCAGTAGCCGATCTCGCCGTAGATGTAGACCTCAATGGTCTTTTGCTCAGCCTCACCGACCGCACGAATGCTGTACCAGTGCTCGTTCTGCAGATCCGGACCACCGGCCTTGTTCATGATCCGGGGCTGGGCAAGGGTACAAACGCCCAGACCAGCCATGGCAACGGCTAGGGCGAGCCGGAAGTTTTGCTTGAGGGTCATTGGTCTTCCTCTTTATCTACCACCTGAATCGCTGTGGCTGTGGTGTAGTGGAGCCCGAGCTTTTCGGCGCGGGCGTTGTCTTGGGCGTTTTCAGCATCGATTTGCTCGGCGTCATAACCAGTGCGCAGCACGTGCTCACTGCGGCTGTTAAGGCCGCCGTTGATTTCTTTCAGCTTGCCTTCAACGTCCTGAACCGGATGGATGTAAGCCCAGCCCTGCGGTACCCAGCGCGTGCGCAAGTAGTCGCGGCGGCGGGCGCTGTAGTCCGCCAGCGCGATGGCACCGGAGAGCACCGCCGTGTCGAGCCACGCGGCACGAACAGGACGGCAGAGCTGAAACACGTACACGCCAAACTGCAGCTGCTCGATGCGGCGGCGAAAATCGTTAAGCAGCACACGCAACACCCGGTCGCTGATGTTGCCCATGTCGCCCGTCAGCAATTCATAGGGCAGCCCTACGCCTGCTGCGGCGGCATGTAGCTGCTGTCGCATGAAGTCGACATAGGTGTTGCCGGCGTCTGGCGGGTCGGAGAATTTGACCTCTTCGCCTTCCATCAGCTCTTGCATGCTGCCGGGCTCAAGCCCTACCAGCGGCGCACCATCGGTGTCCGCTTTGATGGGCTGCCCGGTTAATGGATCGAGCGCTTGCGGACCCTCGCCGGCCGGTTTGGTGATGAAGCCCGCGAACAGGTTGGAGACCTCTTGCCGGAACAGCACCGCGTCGTCGTAGTTATCCAACGATTTGAGCCGCAGCAGCACCGGGGCCAAGCGTGGAACACCACGCAGTTGGCCGCCCTCAGTCGGCTCAAAGATGTGCAACACCTCGCTGGCCGCTATCCGGTGCAGGGCGTTGTAGCTGTAACTGTTGGCTAGCGCATCGCCGGGGTGCGTGGCGTACATCCAGTAAGCAACGCGCTGGCCGATGCCGTTGAACTCAATGCCGGCGCGGACGATATTGCCGGCGCGAGTCTTAAAGTTTTTATCTAGTGGCACGTACTCAGCCGCGAGCAGTTGAAGCTGCAACGGGACGGCGTAACCGTCCTCACGCTTGCGGTAGCGAAGCCGCACGAAACACTCGCCGCTCTCCTCCACCATGCGCGAGATCAGTGCTTGTTGACCGTAGAAGTCGGTCAGGCCATCGGCGTCTGATTCATCCGTCCAGTCTTCCCAAAGCCTGCGAAGGGCGCTGCGAATCGGCGCATCTTCGATCATCGCGCGCGGCGTAATGCCGGTACCGATGATGCTACTGACGCGTTTATCAATGGCGTTGTAGGCATAGGGGTCGTTGCGTACCGCTGCCCGTGAGCGTTTGCGCAAAGCGGGCAACGCCGGCAAGGCGATGGTATTAAGCGCGCCCTCGGGGGCATCCCAATCGGCAGCGCGCCGACCAGTACCGGCCCCCTCATAGCTCGCGCGGATTCTTTTTGGCGTTGTAGTGCGTGCCATCAGACCCCCTTGCCGCGACTGTAGAGCCGGGTGATGCGCGGACGCTTCGACTCGGCTGCAATTTCTTGGGAGGCCTGTTTAACGTACTGATCTTCGAGCATCCGAAGGCTGGCCAGTTGTGCGCGATCCAGTTGCCTATCACCCTTGCGAACCGATTGCCCGTTTTCGAGGATGTCTTTAATCGACGCCCGGACTTCAGCCAGGCGCTGTTGGGCGCTACTCATGCAGGGCTCGCTTGGCGTTATCGCCGGTTCAGGTAGCCGCTGCTCGAGGAGCGCCGGCGGGAAGTGGGTACGGCAGGGGCTGGCGATGGCTGACGGGACGCTGGTACAGGATCATCGGCGACGACTGACGACGCAGCGAGATCGGCAAACAAGTTGCCCTGCGATACCGCCGCGCGCAGCTTCGACCACTCCGCCTCTTTGTAACGATGCAGGCCGAGGTACTGAGCCATGGCTTGGTTGTAAACCAGCAAGTCCAACGCCTCGTTGCGATCAGCTTTGCCCTTCACCCACTCGATACGCTTGTGCCCCTTCACGTAGCGGGCAATCTTTCGTTCTGCGACCGCCTGCTCGTAAAAATCTGCCGGCAGGTCGTTGGAGAAATGCAGCGCACCAGGGCCTTCGTTCAACGGGTAACGGTTGTAGATCCAGTCTTTAGCGGTGTCGGTACCGACCATCCAGAGTTCGGCACCGTGCTTCTCGGTCGTGCCCTTCCAGGTAACGTCCACGCGAGATGGACGCTGGGCGATCACCGGGCGGCCAGACTTGCTGGCACCCTTCACCGCAAAGACGTTACGCCAGCGGCGCAGCCGGCAGAACTGATACACCTCATCGGTGTGGTGTCCGCCGGAGTCAACGGCTGTCGCGCAGATAGCCATCTCGACGCCGGACGTATGCCGGTACCGAGCCTTTAGTATTTCGTCCAGGGCCAGCCAGGTGCGCTCATCAGAGGGATCACCCATGATGACCTGGTGATCAACAGCCCAGCGCTCCAAGCCTTCACCCCAGCCGATCACCAGCAGCTCCAGACGGTTGTGCTGGGTGTCCACCGCTGCGGTAAGAATCAGCACACCAGTGGGCGCGGTACCGAGGCGGTAATCTTCGGCACGCGCCTGTAGTTCGCTGGCCTTGGTCATCTCTTGGGCGCTGTCCCAAAGGCGCGCCAAGCGGGTGTTGTAGAACACCTGCATGGGCTCAAGGTCGCCTTTGTCCTGCGCTCTTTTGGCTTTGTCGTGTTGTTTGGCTAAGCCCAACCAGCTGACCCAGCCGAGCGGCGCATTGAGCGCGTTCAGGTAGAAGCCGACTGTTTCGCCATCACCTTCGGCATGGGCGCGCCATTCACCGGCGGCGAGCATTGCGCCCTTGTGGTGTTCATCAATCAAGCAGCCGCACTCAGGGTTCGCGCAGAGGTATTGCACGCAGCTGTAGTCATCGGTGTACTTGAGGTTTTCCCACTCCAGCACCTGCATCTCGCGGCAATGCGGGCAAGGCACGTAGTAGTGGCGCTGGTCGCTCTCCGCGAAGAGGTCGGCGATCCGCGAAGCGCCCTTGATAGTCGGCGAGCTGGAAAAGTAAATCTTGGCGTTGCGGCCAAACGTCGAGGTACGGGTTTCCGCCAGTTCGATGGGGTCGCCTTCGTTGTCGACGTCCACATCCCAACGATCGACTTCATCGCCGTAAACAAAACGCGCCGCCAGCTCGGCCAAGTTGGCCGCAGAGCCTGCGGTGGTCGCGTACAGGGTGCCACCCTCAAACTCTTTGGTGTCCATGGTGTTGCGGGCATCGCGTGAGCGGGCCTTTGCAACCCTTTCGCGCAGCACGGGCGTGGCGTCGATGGTGTGACCGATACGCGCCGAGACACGCTTGGCCAAGCCGAGCGTGGGCAACAGCATCAGGATGTTCGACGGTGCCATGTGGATGCAGCCGCCGATCCAGTTGAGGGCGATCTGCGTCTTCATCAGCTGCGAGGCCACCATGGTGACCACGCGCTTGCATGGGTGAGCCGGTGACAAACAACGCATCGGCTCGCGAGCGTAGGGCGTGCGATCGGTCCGATAGGGGCCAGGCTCAGCAGCACCGGACTCACGCGGGATGCGCATGTACTCATCAGCCCACTGATCGATCCATAACTCAGGATCAGGGCGCAAGCCGCGCATATATGCCGCCCGGTACGTGGCGGTACCGTCAGCATATGATTCGGGCATGGTTGTCAGTTCGTTGGTTTGAGTGCGTTTTCCAGATCCGAGGCGCTGACCCGTTCGGCATCCTCCAATACACGGCGAATACCGGCAGTAAGGTGGCGCTCGACCTCCCATGAATCGCTCAAGGCCGCCAGCTCTGGGCTGATCTGCTTGGGCAACCCGAGCAACAAGTCACGAAGCATGCGGCCAGTTGCAAAGGCCGCATGCTCAACCGCTGGAACTTCAGCCAGCTGGCCGTGGCCCTTCCTAAATTCATCTTCGGCAAGCAGGGACAGATAGTGCTCGCGATGCGCCCGAGCTTTCTGGAAGTCCGGCGCGCCCGGTATTGGCGGCGCAGTAAGTGGTGCGCCTGATTTGACGTGCACAGTGACGCCGCGTTCGATGCGCTCACGCTCATGCCGATCAGAAACCCCCGTCTTACTGGGGTCAGCCGTCGCGCCGAGTAGCTCATCGGTAGCGGCAACATCAACCTTGCCATCGCCGGTGATCACCAGACGGCCCTGCTTAGCCAGCTTGGAGACATAAGGCCGCGACCAACCACGTGCAGCCGCGAATTCAGACTTGCTGAGTTCATTCATTTACATCACCTGTTAACCGTTTAACTGCTGCGGTTAACCAGTTCACCGCTGTTAACTAACTTCACAACCCAGCCGCTAACAAAGAAACGTGGCCCGAATTACCCTTGTCGGTTTAAACGCCCCAGGGGCCCCTGACCGGCATGGGATGTAGCACGCCAGTCACCCAAGGTGGCGACGGCGGTCTAGGCAGAGGGTCTGCGCTTGAAGTTGGCAGGCAGGTTGCCAGTCAAGGCATCAGTGATGGCTTTGTCGATGTTGGCTTCGAGGTTGGCGTCAGCCACTCGCTCCACCACGCCATGGAAGTCCAGGCGGCTCCGGTACTGCGGATGCTTAACGAACGCCAACACCATCACCACCGTCTTGCCTCGACGTTCGGCTATGCCGATAGGCGTCTTGCCCCGGCGCATAACGAAGAAGGCCGCAGCGTGCCCCTTGCGAACCGAGCGCGACTTGTCCGAGGCGTTGGCCGTATAACCTGATGTGCCCTCGGCCGCCGACAAGCCCGAGAGGATCTGCATCATCTGCCCGCGCCCGAGGTTGCCGTAGGCATCCAGCCTGGCCCCAGCAGCAGGGACGATGAACATGCCGGCAGGCAGGATGTTCTTGGCTCGAAGCAAGGTCTCGCTCTTCTTCTCGACCCGCGCACCGCCGAACACCTGCGGTGCCACCAAGTCTTCAGGGGCCATGCCTTTGGTGGCTCCGGACTTCTCGTCCTTGACCCACACGGCGGCGGCCAGTGTCTTGGGCGTTGCATTCAACACCCGCACCGCGTTCAACGTGAATGGTGTGGGCCGGTCGAATACATTGGTCATCTCAACAGTGAGTGCTAGTCGTGCCTGGTTGGCTGTGTGGTTCAGTGCATCGGCCAAAGCACGGCCCGGCAGATCGCCAGTCAGCTGACCTAATACAACCAGCGCCTCGCCAAATCCACTGGCATCAATGCGGGCTTTCACGGCTGCTTGTCCGGCCCCGGCACTTCACACACGCCAGCCTTCTTGGCCAGCCAGCGCTCGTACAGGCCGCTGGCAACATCGGCGCCGAGGCACGCGACCACGCTACCCAAGGCAGCAGCAGCCGAAAGGCTCGAACCCCACGCCGTGGCGAACAACACTGTGGCGATGCCGAACATGGCCGAGGCACCGAAGCGCAGCAGTACGCGCTTGATCAGCACACCGACCGCCATGCCGGCCGCATCAGCCCGCCACATCTCACCGGTCAGGCCGGCCAGTGCGACAAGGATCAGTAGCCACGTTGGAAGGTCGGCCAGCGATTGCTGTACCTGCTGCTCAGTCGACATGCATGGCCTCCAAGGCACCAAATAAAAAAACCCGCTGACGCGCGAGCAAGGCTGCCGGCCTCAGCAAAGGCCAGCAGCAGGAATAGAAAACCCCGCCGAAGCGGGGTTTGGGGTGACCGGTGCGGGGGACCGGTCGAGAGCACCAGCACAGTGCGGGGTGGTTACTGCAGACGCAGCTATAAAACCTGCCCACCTTGTACCCCTTGACATGCAATGGCGGCAACGGGGGAAAAACGCCAGTTCCTTTCGTGCCCGCTTCGCCGCCTTTCGTGCCCGCTTCGCGACAAGTCGGCCAGACAAACGGTCATCACGCCGCGCCATCTTTTGAGGCCAGCAGCGCACGGCCATACGCCTTACCTGCCATCCGCCGCCGCTTAACAGCCGCCACCGACTCACGCTCAGCGGCCTTTGCCTTCTTCAACCGCGCTTGGCCAGCCGCATAAGCTGGCACCGCCTGTTCAGCAAGTACTCGCGCCGCCACCACACCCGGCAACCCAGCCGCCAACTCAACATGCAACTCATCCACCCGCGTGCGGTAAGTGCGCACCGACACCGCCAGCAGCCGGCACTGCTCGGCCACCTGCAACCGAGGGTGCTCGGCATAGCGCAGGCCCGCCAACCGCCACAACACCCGCCCACGCGAGCCAAGCCCCAGTGGTTCATCCTTGGCCATCGCCAGCAGCGCCGCATCCACCGCCGCCGTGGCCCGAGTCATCACCACCGCGCACTCAACCGTTGATAGGCAGCGCGAACCGCCAGTGCCGCCGCCCGGCGCGTCATCACTCATTGCTGCCAGTGGTGAACGGATGCTCACGTCCAAGCGCGGGCTGACTACCTCTGCGCCCCAGGCTAACAGCAGGGTTTCCATGGCTTCGATCATGCTGCACCCCCAACCCGACACAAAACAGGCCAACCCAACACAAACCCAACACAGCTAAAACCCTTTAAAAACAATGCTTTGACGTTATTTGTGTTGAGTGTGTTGGGTTTGTTGGGTTTTTCAGCCCTCGCATAAGAAAAAAACAATGTGCTTAAAACTGCTGCAATAAATAACACGCATGCGCGCACGCGAGCGCAAACCCAACACACCCAACACACCGCCCGCAAAGCCGCGCAGTCATTGGCCTTAACCTGTGTTGGGTAGCCAAAACCAACCCAACACATACCCAACACACCCAACACACTTTTGGCCGTAGTCATGCTGCATACCCTCTAACGTGATCCCACGCATCCACATGCCAGCCCGCCAACCGCGCCTTCGCCCGCCATGCCTCAACCATCTGGCCAAGCGCCGGCGCCTTCAAAGATGGGGGCTGGGAAGACAGCGGGTCGTCCGGGAAGAAGAACACCCCAAACCGCCGGTTGTTACCATCCGTCCAAGGGATCGATTTAGTTTTCTCAACCTCGGCATTGATGAACAAACTGAATTTGGTATGGCTCATCGCGTGCTCTTTATTGCGCTGGCACCACTCCAAGAACAACGCATACAGATCGCTCGACAAACACGCCCCCCACAGCTCATTGCCCAGCTCGCTAAAGCGCCACTGCGTCAAAAAGGTCTGCCAACCGGCTCGGCTCAACGCCACCAGTCGCTCACGGGCAGCAGTAGAAGGTGGTCGCGTGCGCTGGTCAAAATCGCCCAAGTCAATCGCCAGCAGCCACGCATACAGCGCCGCCACCCCGCCAGTCTCACGCTCACGGCCAATGGCCTTCTGCCGCACCTCAGGCAACGTCGCCTCGGGCCACATCACCAACATCCGCCGATCGCTCTCAGAGATCGGCCACGGCAGAATCTCGTTCGAGAGAAACACCGCATTCATGTGGTTGCTCTCTTCCCAACCGTTGATGAACTTACTCTCCATCCGCACCGTCTTGCCGGTGATCAGATGCTTGATCTTGCCCACTTGGTTGTAACGCTGATCGCGTGACACCACTTCCTCGAACACCGCCCACAACTTGCCGCTCTGCCAAGCGTTGAAGTTCGACTCAAGCTGCGTCTGCCCAACCGTTGCCGCGTACTGGCCGTACAGCATCCCCATCACATCAGAAAACAACAGGCTTTTGCCCGAGCCTTCCATGATCGAGTGCATCAGCACCGCCGTGTCCATTTTCGCGCCCAGGTGCTGCAACGGGTACGCCATCCACTTGAGCAACCATGCGCATGACGCCTCATCGTGATTGCACAAAAACGAGATCAGCCAGCGCAAGTTCTCGCACGCCGCATCGTCGCGCAGCGGCTCAAGCGGCAAACCCTCAAACGTGTTGATGTAATCCGCACCGCGTCGCATGGTTGGGTCGAACACAATATTGTTTACATCCACCACCTGCCGCTCGGCATTGTTCAGCCACAGCGCATAAGCATCGCCCAGCGCCATTTTCACCGCGCCCTCGGGCACACGACGCTTCTTTTGCTTATCCCAAACGTCCTTGGTGCCATCGATATACACATAGCGCTCAAGCGGCGGCATACCGAGTGCGCCGCCCTTCTTGCCCGCCATGCGCCGGGCTTGATCAAGGTCACGCACCCATTCAGCCGTCACCACGCGCTTGCCGACGTTATCCAGCCACTCTTTGGCCAGCGCCTTACCAACGCGCAGCTCAAACGCCGACTTCTTCATCGTCGCCGCACGGTCGATATCCCAAACGTTCGTCGTGCCCTCAACCAGCGAATAACGCCGCAGCACCTGATCGCTGGTCAACGCCTCCCCCGCCCCCCCGTTAGCTGCAGGTGCCGCCTGCAGCGCGGGCTCCACAACCGATGGGGCACGGGGAAGCTCAGCCAACAACACCGCCGTCAACTGCTGCGCTACCGCCTCAACACCCCACGATGCTTGCAAATCATTCCAATCAGCCATTACGCAGCCTCCCCAGGTATTACCGGGAACACCGCCACACCGCCAACCGCCAGCGCCGCAGCCTCAGCTTTGGTGCGGCCCGGGTTGCCCGGTTTGGTTGGGTCATCATCACCGGCAATCACCATGCGGATCTGCGGGTGCAATTCACGCAAGGTGCGCGCCACCGGTAGCAGGTTGCCAGAGTCGATCGCCACACCCGTTGGCTCGCCCAACGCTGCGTGCACGCTGGCCGCTGTCGCGTAGCCCTCAGCAATAAACAGGGCTCGCGCTGTCGGCATATCGCCGATCAAATGAAAACAGCCGCTCTTGCGGCCGTACTTGGGGAACAACTTGGTGCCCTGCTCATTGATCGCCTGCAGGCTCCACAGCTTGCCCGCCGCATCGCGCAGCGGCACCGCCACACTGCCGGCCTTGAACATCAAAAACGAATGCGAGTCCGGCCGAGGCTTGGGCAGGTTATTAAAAAACGACTTCACCTCACTGCCCGCCCACACATCACAGCGCTGGCGAGCATCATCAATGCTCAGCACCACGGTGTACGTGAAGAAGCCAACGCCAAAACCCTGCACGCCCTTGCGGGTTAAGTAGGCGCTATCGCCCGTCAGCTTGCAGTGCTTATCCCAAATCAACTGGCAGGCCACCGCCACCGCCTCACGCATTACCGCAAGCTTCGCCTCATCGGCCTCAACCTCGGCTTGGCGGGCCACCCGGCGCGCCTCAGCCTCGGCATTCAACCGGCGCTTTTCCTCGACGGTAATCGGCTCGCGGCGTGGGGCCCAGCCATTGGCTTTAGCCAAGTTAACCAACCGGCCCGCGCCGCTACCACCCTTGCGGCAGCTCTTCCAGACCGACTTCGCAGCAGCGGCATCAAACGACTTATCGTTCTTACTCCAGTCGAGCCAGTCATCAAACCCTGCCTCGCCAAACTCAGATTTAACCCCCATGGCCACCGCCACCCAAGTGTCACGGTCATCGGCGGGGATGTAACTCAACAGCTCTTGCAGGTCAGCAACCGTCAGCGGCACGCGATCACTCATACACGCCGCTCCCGCAGCTGCTGGCAATCAATACAGGTCTGGCAGCCCGGCACCGCAGCGCGGCGAGCCTCGGGGATATCAACCCCACAAGATTCGCACCACTCGGCGCTGGCGGCATGGCCAGCAGTCCGGCGCTGGTGTTGCGCGATCGACACTTGCAGCAGGTAGTCGGCGTGGTCGTTGGCGAGATCAATCAAATCAGACATCGGCCGCGCCCTCCATCGCCTGCCGCGCGCCGGCCATGATGGCCAGCAGCTGCGACACCAGCGCAAACCCGTGCTGCTCCAAATCCTCAACCTCGTGCCGCTCCCAGCGGTTGTCCGCCACGCCCTCGGCCAGGCTGAACACAAAGCCCGCCTCGCCGGCCGCCACCACCGCCAACGCCCGCATGGCTGCAGGCGTGTTGGGTACTGGCGCTGGCTGGTAGCCAATCAACCCATACATGCGCTCGAACCACTGGCGCACGGCGGGGCCGCGCACCAGCTCAAGCACGCGTTCAAAGTCGTTTACATGCAAATGATGGGCAGGGTATGAAACCGACAGACGCTTTTGAAACCCGTCATAAGGCTCGCCAAGGATGGCGCAAACCGCCGTTAAGCCACCGCGCGAATCGCGGCAATCTCGGTCTATGGCTTGCCCAAGGTTAAGAATGGGACCAGCGTCCCGAAGTGGATCTATGCGCATTGGTGTTAATCCCCCGCCAACGCCATAGCCACAGTACCGGGCAATCCCCTATTCTATGGCTACGGCAGATGCCACCCCCTCCGTACGTGCTGTGCCTCAGGGGTGACGCTGTTGAGGTGTTGTAAGGCTTGGTAACCCTACTTCACCGGTCCGTCGGGGCCAGGGGCGTTTACTTTTGCGAGTAACCCTGGTTCCCGACCTCTATTGCGCCGGCCGCCATGGCGTCAGGCTTATTATTCTGGTGCCCCGTGCCGGCCCCGGTCTGCTGGTAGTGCTCCCGGTGCCGGCGCCCGCCGCCGTGGTTTTTAGTGCTGTGCCGCGGCGGGTTTGATGCGTGTGTTGCGTTTGCTAAACCCCGCGGTAGGGGGCCGGGCAAAATGCTGGGACCAAACTCAAGCTGCAGCCTTATTTGTTACCAGCTCAGGCCAGACCTGAGCCCAGTCGTCACGAAGATCAACTCGGCAAACTTTTCGATCCGTTACCAGCTCAAGAGCAGCAGCAACTTTTGCGCCCGCCGTCTTGTATCCATAGGCAATGGCCTGCAAGTAGGAGCGAGTACTCCCCGTCTTACTAATTTCATCGTCCGTAGCAACTCTAAGCCAGTCCAAGAGCTTCTGATTTCTTGGCCTCATCACGAGACTCCTTCGCTAATTCGCGGCCAGTATTTACCACTAGGTAAATAACAGTCAACCCCTTTTGGAAATTTACTAGCGCACACCAAAAGGTAATTATTCGGATATGGACATGTACGAAATTCGACGCCGCAACTTGAACGCAATCCTTGAAGCCAAATTTAATGGCAACAAGGCCGCTTTAGCTTCATCTATTGACAGGCAACCGAGCTACATCTCCCGCTGCCTGATTACAGGAAACGCCCATCACAAGACTATCGGCGAGAAATTTGCACGTCATGTAGAGCAGTCACTTTCCCTGCCCGCCTGCGCCTTGGACGCCGAGCCGGGTATCGACTCCCCTTTACACATGTATTTGCTCGGGACACCTCTCGCCACACTTGAAGAAGGCCCTACTTTTTCTCGACCTTTTCGCCGCACAAAAATAGTAGGAACCGCTCAATTGGGCCCAGAAGGATATTGGGATGCGATCGCCACAACCGATGGCTGGCTAGACGTGCCCAGCAGCGACCCGGACGCCTACTCGCTGCGCGTGCGAGGCGACTCGATGGCCCCGGCCATTCGCAGCGGCTGGGTGGTGTGGTGCGAGCCTAACCACGCACTAATCCCCAGCGAATACGTGATGGTGCGCCGCACTAACGGTGAGTGCATGGTTAAGGAACTGCTCTACGCCAACGCCGATGAAGTCAGCCTCATGGCAGTCAATGACGGCTACGGCCGCCTAACTATCCCGCGTGAAGACGTCGAGCAAATTCATCATGTGGGCGGCATCGTGCCACCAAGCAAGATCAAGTACTGAGGCCATATGAGCATAGAGACCCCACCGAACTCGGGCGAAGCGGTTCGGAAACTAACAACCGCGCAAGTGCAAGCCGCCGTCACTGCAATGGGGCATGACACACCATGCGCAACCTGCCACTCCCCTGACTGGATTTTAGCCACCATAAACGACACACCGACCATTCTAAATCTCACCGTGGTTAACGCACCTGGCATGGCGCAATGGTGCTTTAACATGACGTGCCGCCAGTGCGGCTCGATGAAACTCATCGCCGCTGCCTACGTTGAAATGCACGTTACAAAAGAGGCTCAATCCGATGTCTGACAACGTAGCGCTGTTCCCAGATATCCACCCTGATAGCGGTAAACGTGACAATCGGGGCGGCGGAGACAATAATGGGTCAGGCACACCGCCGGGAGGAAGTAACGTGGAAGCTAGGGTCGCAACGCTTGAGAAGCTATCGACAGATATTCAACTCAGGATGGTTCGGATTGAGACCCGCCTTGAGTCGGTAGAGTCGAATATGGCCACTCACAGCGATATAGCTAACCTCAAAACCGATATGGCAAACCATCAGACAAGCCTCATTAAGTGGTTTATCGCAACATCCTTCGCCATGACAGGCGTCGCAACCACAATAGCGTTTGGCCTCGCACGGCTACTGAAGTAACGCCACACACGCCCACCGAACCCCGCCACCGAGCGGGGTTTTTTATACCCATAAAAAATAAATTTACCCGAAGGTGTTGATCTTTATATTTACCATCAGGTAAATTCAATCCGTACCCATTACCACGGTTACGGAGCGATCCCATGAGAGCACAGCACAGCAACACCCCCTGCAAGGTGTTCATTCACCCAGCAGTGAGCAACCCCAACCGCATCTTCGAAGTGCGCCGCTTGGCGCGTGATGGCGACTGCGAGTTTAAAACTGCGACCCGCGCACTGACCCACCGTCCGGCCACACAAGGCCCATGGGACGGAGGGAGCGCAGCATGAACGAAGCCATCGAACTTCTGCTGCTACAGATCGCCACCATGTGCCTGCACATCACCGCAAAAGGCCAATTCCTTGCGGATTGTGACCTTACCGCCCATACCACCACGGTATACGTCTGCATCCGCAAGCCTGATAGCGACTTCACCTCCAGCGAGAGCATTAAAGCAGGGGTAATACTGCGCATAGATGCCCCATACGACCTACAGCGCCGGGACTGGCAGCCACCAGACGAACAGCAAGCACAGTGCGAGCGGGAGCTACAGGCCGTTATCAATCAGCTGCAGCCCTACCTGCACACCGAACAGCTGGAGGCCGCAGCATGAAACAGATCCTTATCGGCCTGCACGGCCTCGCCCGCACCGGCAAAGACACCGCGGCTAACTACCTCGCCAGCCAATACGCCTTTATTGCCTACGCCTTTGCTGCACCGCTTAAAACGGCCCTGCAGTTGATGTTCAACCTGACCGAAGAGCAGCTCAACGGCGCACTCAAAGAAGTACCACTGGCCAACATCGGCAAATCCCCGCGTGAGCTGATGCAACTACTCGGCACCGAGTGGGGCCGCCACCTGGTACACAACGACCTATGGCTGCTGCTGGCCCGCCAGCACCTCGACGCCGCGCTGGAGTTCAACAACGAATGGCTGCAGGGCTTTGTTATCAGCGACGTGCGCTTTGAGAATGAGGCCACGTGGATTCGCGCCCAAGGCGGCACCGTGCTGCACCTGCTGCGCCCAGACGCTGCGGCGGTAAACCCGCACATCAGCGAGGCCGGCGTTGCTATTCACGATAACGACTTTGTTATCCATAACGACGCCGATCTGCCGCACCTCTATGCCCAGCTGGATCACATGATGCTGATCCTCACGCGCCGCCAAGCCTTGCGCTCAGCAGCCTGAGGCCAGCCGCCATGAACCGCACCCTTACCCAAGCTGCCGCCGTGCTCGGCCTTAAGCCAACCGCGCTGCGCCAAAAGCTGCGCAACCTCGGCGTGCTAACTCAAATGGGCGAGCTGGCCTGCAAGCATCGCGATAAAGGCCATCTGTACACCGACACCCGCAGCCGCTGGAACTCGAATATCCGCACCTACAGCCACTACGCCGTAGTGATGGTAACGGAACAGGGCATGGGCTGGCTGGCACAGCAACTGGGCATCAACGTAACCCAAAAGGACGCAGCAGCATGAAGCCGACCGCCGCCCAACACGCCATCGGCGCGCTCAAACTGGTCAGCCTGCACCTCGACCACCCAACGGTCATCGCCCGCGACGTAGTGCGCGCCGCCAGCACCGAGGCCATCGAGCGCCTGCAGGCGCAAACCCCCGGCCAAGTGGCCGACCTTGGCCCGCTGTACTGCGCGCTGCTGGCCGTAACACCACGCGGCCACCTGCCGCACGTAACCCTCACGCTCACCCCGGCCACGCCATTTGGCGCGGTAATCACCGACGCCCACGGCAACGTGGTGGCCCGGCAAATCGGCAAAACCATCGACGGCCTTGCCCAGCTAATAGCCGCCAGCTTCCCGGTGGGGCGCGGGGAGCCACACAACACGGGAGGCCTGCGTGACAACGCTTGAACAACTGCGCCGCCATTACCCGGCTAACTACATCACGGTGGAAACGCTACTGGCCGACCACCTGAAGCACATCGGCTCAATGAAGCACCTGCGCCGCAAGATCACCGCCAAACACATCGACATCAAGATTCAACCGCTCGACCCCAGCTCCAAACGCGGCACTTGGATCATTTATTTAAACGACCTTGCCGACTGGCTTAACCGCCAAGAAGCAGCCGCAAAAGCGGCATAACCCGGCCCTACCACGGCCACCACCAGCAAGAGAGGCACAGCACATGAAAGCAACCGATACCAACGAGTTCTTGAACTCACTCAACGCTGGCGTGTTCGCCCAGCAAGTAGGCCACGCGCTGTCCGATGTCGCCGGCGGCGTGATCGACCACGGCAAAGTTGGCCAGGTCACGCTCACCTTCAAGCTAAAGCAAATCGGCCAGAGCAATCAGGTCGCCGTCAGCCACACCTTGGATTACGTGCAACCCACCAAGCGCGGCAAAAAACGCGAAGACACCACCCTCGACACGCCGCTGTACGTCACCCCGAACGGCCTTGAACTGTTCCAGAGCAACCCGACGGATCAGCTCTTCAAGCGTGAAGACACCCCCGTCAATGCTCGCGAAGTTTAAGCGCGCCCTTACCCACACCGCAGCTAACGCTCAATCAATAAACCAAGGAAGCACCCATGTTCAGCAAAGACACCCTGCAACTGATCATCGCCCAAGCCATCGCCGCCAGCGGCGCACCAGAGACCAACACGCCATTGGCGTTGCTACCCGGCGACGTCAAGCTGGTGAGCCTTGAGCAATACGAGGCTGGCCGCTCACGCTTTCGTGGCGCCCTGAGCACCAACAGCCTGCATGACTTCGCCGACTACGTAATTGGCCGCAATGGGCCAGCAGCCAAAGGCTTTGTTGATCAAGACGCCATGAGCTGTCGCGTGTTTTTCAACCTCGGCGACGAGCTAGTGCCCGGCCACGCCGACGACACCGCCACCCTGCAGCTGAAGCCGACTGCCGCCTACAAAGCCCTGCGCGCTCTCGCCGGTGAACCGCAAACCCAGAAAGAACTGGCCGAGTGGATGGAAGACTGGCACCCGCAGCTGACCGCCACCGATAGCGAAGACAAAACACTGACCATCGTTCAAGCCATCGCCGCCGTGCGCAACATCACCATCAAGGCCAGTGCCGAGCGCAATCACGCCGAGGGTAACTTCAGCAACAACCGTAGCTCGATGGATGCGATCGAAGCTGCCAGCCAAGACACCCTCCCTGCCGCACTGCACTTCAACATCGTGCCTTATGACGGGCTGGCCGTGCGGGTGTTCACCCTGCGCCTGAGCGTACTGACCGGCGCCGAAAAACCCACCCTCAAACCTCGCTGGGTCGGTGAAGAGCAGCAGCGCGAAGAGATCGCCCAAGAGTTCAAAGGCGTACTGGCCAAAGAAGTCGGCGGCTCTGCAATCCTGACGCTGGGTAACTTCAACCCAGGCAACTAACCACCACCCACACCCTGCCGCCGCACTACCACTCGCGGCGGCAGGCTTACAGAGGCACAGCACATGCAAGCACACATCCTGAACATCTTGGCGCTAATCGCCATCTTCGCCGTCATCGGCCTGCTCTACTGGGGCGGCTACATGTCCGGCCGCAAAGATGGCACCGCCGAAGGCCATGCAACAGGCCACAGCGCGGGCAAGTCAGCAGGGTTTGCCGAAGCCAACGCGCGCGTTCGCCAATACCGCGACGACGCCGAGCAACTCAAAAGCCTGCGCGAGATCGAGCGGCGCGAGCACCGCACCGCCCTTGAAGCCATCATGCTCGACTGCGATCAGCGCATCTGCCTATTCGCCCGCCGCGCTAACCCCTTCACCGCCGACGACCAAGCCGTACTGCTCGCCATTTCCAGCAAGTTACAGCTCGCCGCCACCACCTTCGACGGCCTACGCGCCGACGACCACGCCCGCTTCGCCCGCACCCTGCAGCAGAACGCACTCAACATGGTTGAGCGTCTGCGAGTCTCACTGAATGCCGCTAAACCGGCCGAGCTGCCCACCAGCAACCGCAGCGTGCTGGTCTACGGCCCTATGGCCTGCGGCAAAACCCGCAACGCCCAAGCCATCGCCGCAGCGCTAGGTCTGACAGATATTCGAGACGAGTGGCACCCAGACATCTCGCTACCGCGTATCAATACCTTGGCGCTTACCAACAGCGCCGCCCCCTTTGGCCTACCGCCGCACATCCGAGTCATGAGTTTCGAGGAAGCCATGCGCCTAGTCGATGGGGAAAGCCTGGAGACCGCAGCATGAGCTGGATACTCACCCTAACCGGCAAGCGCTTCGAGCTGCTGGCACCCACCGCCGCCATGATCGACCCAATGGACATCGCCCACAGCCTTGCCCACCAGTGCCGCTTCAACGGCCACACCCGTGGCTTTTACTCGGTCGCCCAGCACTGCTGCATCGTCGCCGATCTGGTACCGGCCGAGCACCAACTGGCCGCACTGCTGCATGACGCCACCGAAGCCTATGTCGGTGATCTAGTGCGCCCGCTCAAGCAACTAGTGCCCGCCTTCGCCGACATCGAGCAGCGCGTGTGGCTGGCCATCTGCGAACAGTTCGACCTTGAGCCAGAACTGCCACCCTGCGTACACGACGCCGACCTAATTGCGCTGGCCACCGAACGCCGCGACCTAATGCCAAACCATCCGGACGCATGGCCATGCCTCGCCGGCACCCAACCCATGACCACCATTATCCAACCATGGGGCACCACTCAGGCTACCGTGAATTACTTCCATCGGCTGATGCAGCTGCTCAGCACCACGCACCGGCAGAGGGTGGCGGCATGAGCCTTCCTCGCTGGGTGCTAATTAAGCGGGCAGCCGAACTGACTGGCTATAGCGAAGAGGCCCTACGGCACAAGACCAAAAACGGCACTTGGCCGCAGGGTCGGATCTGGCGTAAAGCCAGCGACGGCCGGATATTTATCAACATTGAGGAGGTCGACAAATGGGTCGAGAACGCCCCCCAGCATGCGGCTTAGAGGCCGAACTGGAGAAACATAAAGGCGTAGAGATCCACGGCAGCAACCTGCGCATTACATTCATGTGGCGCAGGCGCCGATGTCGCGAGTCACTTGGTCTCCCCATCACCAAAGCCAACATCAAGCACGCAGCCCAACTCAGGGCTGCGATTTTGCATGAGATCAAGCTGAGTACATTTGACTATGCCCGCCACTTCCCAGACTCCAAGCACGCTGGCAATTACAGCAACACCAAAGACGAACGGTTGCACGCCCTGCTCGAGCGCTACAAACCTCTGAAGGCCGTGGACATCACCGCCGAAACCGAGCGGCGATACGGCTGGGCGCTCGGCATCTGCGTTGAACTGCTCGGCAAAGATCGGCTGGCCAGCCTGCTGCTACCCGAGGACATCCAGAAACTACGGGTGGAATTGATTGAGGAGCGCGCGACATCGACCGCCAACCATTACCTCGCCACGCTGGCCGGGTTTCTTGGCTGGTGTGAAAGCAACGGCTACTGCAAAGCAGGGCTAGCCGCCGCCTGTACACGCTTTGAGATGAGCGATGCAGAACCCGACCCACTGACACAGGCCGACTTCAAGCTACTTATTGAGAAAGGATGCCTGCACCCTATGGACTCGGCCGCCGTCACGCTAGCCGTATACACAGGGCTGCGCCCCGGTGAGTTGTGCGCGATCGCACGTGAAGACATCGACCTCGAAGCCGGGCTGCTCAGAATCACCCGCGCCATTACCGGCAGCAATACATTCAAGCTCCCAAAAACCGGCAAGCCCCGCACCATCATGCTGCTGCCGCCTGCCCTTGAGGCCTGTAAAATCCTATTGGCCATCTCCGCAGGCATACCTAGCCAAACAATTACCATCTACCTCAACCGGCACCAGACCAAGCAAGAAACGGTCACCCCCCTGCTTTCACCCAGCATTCAAGCACGCAGAAAGACGGTGAACCCATGGTTTGCGCCAACCGCCTGGAACACCAAGTGGGCAAACATCCAGCGCCGTGCCGAAATCCGCCCACGCCGCCCGTACCAAACCCGCCACACCTATGCCTGCTGGTGCCTAACGGCCCGTGGTAATCTTGCTTTTATCTCCAAGCAGATGGGACACAAAGACTTCACCATGCTGGTCCAGGTGTACGCAAAGTGGATGGACGACGAGTCCCCAGATGAGCTGTTACACATCTGGAACGGCATGCAAAAACTAAAGTGAAACGCCCCAATACTGCCCCACAACTTCTAACAAATCGCGCTAAGTACCTGATGAATATAGCAATTCAAGATTTAAGCTCACACACTCCCATGATGCAACAGTACTGGAAGCTGAAAAGTCAGCACCCTGAGTTGCTAATGTTTTATCGCATGGGCGACTTCTACGAGATCTTTTACGAAGACGCCAAGCGGGCCGCCAAGTTATTGGACATAACCCTGACTTCACGCGGCCAGTCTGCCGGCCAGGCGATTCCGATGTGCGGCATTCCTTATCACGCCGCCGAAGGTTACCTGGCCAAGTTGGTTAAGCTCGGCGAGTCGGTGGTGATTTGCGAGCAAATCGGCGATCCGGCCACCAGCAAAGGCCCGGTTGAACGGCAAGTGGCGCGCATCGTCACTCCCGGCACCGTCAGCGATGAAGCGCTGCTCGATGAGCGTCGCGATAACCTGATCGCCGCCGTGCTCGGCGATGAACGTCTGTTTGGCTTAGCGGTGCTGGACATCACCAGCGGCAACTTCAGCGTGTTGGAAATTCCCGGCTGGGAGAATCTACTCGCCGAACTGGAACGCCTAAACCCGGTGGAACTGTTAATCCCCGATGACTGGCCGCAGGGTTTGCCGGCGGAAAAGCGTCGCGGTGTACGCCGCCGAGCACCTTGGGATTTTGAACGCGATTCGGCGCTGAAAAACCTCTGCCAACAGTTTGCTACCCAAGACCTGAAGGGCTTCGGCTGTGAGAACCTGACTTTGGCCATAGGTGCGGCCGGCTGTTTGCTCGGCTACGCCAAAGAAACCCAGCGTACCGCCCTGCCGCACCTGCGCAAACTGCACCATGAACGTCTCGACGATACGGTGATTCTGGATGGCGCCAGTCGGCGCAACTTGGAGCTCGATACCAACCTCGCGGGCGGGCGGGAGAACACCCTGCAATCGGTAGTTGATCGCTGCCAAACCAGCATGGGCAGTCGTATGCTGACCCGCTGGCTAAATCGACCGCTACGCGACTTGCAAATATTGCAAGCGCGGCAAGAGTCGATCGCCTGCCTGCTCGAAGCCTATCGCTTTGAAACGCTGCAGCCACAGCTAAAAGAGATTGGCGATCTGGAGCGGATTCTGGCCCGGATCGGTTTGCGCAATGCCCGCCCGCGCGACCTCGCCCGCCTGCGTGATGCGCTGGCAGCCTTGCCATTATTACAGCAAGCGCTGAGCAGCTTAGACACGCCGCATTTGCAGGCATTGGCACGCACCATCAGCACTTACCCGGAGCTGGCCTCACTCTTGGCCAGCGCCATCAATGACAATCCCCCGGCGATTATTCGCGACGGTGGCGTGCTACGAACCGGCTACGACGCCGAACTCGACGAGTATCAAGCGCTGAGTGAAAACGCCGGGCAATTTTTGATCGACCTTGAGGCGCGCGAGAAAGCCCGTACCGGGCTCGCTAACTTAAAAGTCGGCTACAACCGGGTGCACGGCTATTTTATCGAGTTGCCCAGCAAACAGGCCGAGTCGGCACCGGCCGACTATATCCGCCGGCAAACCCTGAAAGGCGCCGAGCGCTTTATCACCCCCGAATTAAAAGCCTTTGAAGATAAAGCCCTGTCGGCCAAGAGCCGCGCATTAGCGCGGGAGAAACAACTGTATGACGAATTACTGGAATTACTGATTGGCCATCTCGGCAGCCTGCAAGACAGCGCCGCCGCCTTGGCTGAGTTGGATGTCCTGAGCAATTTGGCCGAGCGCGCCCTGACGCTGGACCTTAACCGCCCACGCTTTGTCGATGAACCCTGCATGCGCATTCAGCAAGGCCGCCATCCAGTGGTTGAGCAAGTGCTGAGCACACCCTTTGTGGCCAACGATTTGGCTCTCGATGACGCCACCCGCATGCTGATCATTACTGGGCCGAACATGGGCGGTAAATCCACCTATATGCGCCAAACCGCTTTGATCGTGTTGTTGGCACATATCGGCAGCTTCGTCCCGGCCGCCAGTTGCGAGCTGTCGCTGGTCGACCGTATCTTCACCCGTATTGGCTCCAGCGATGACCTCGCCGGCGGGCGCTCGACCTTTATGGTCGAGATGAGCGAAACCGCCAACATTCTGCACAACGCCAGCGAGCGCAGCCTGGTGTTGATGGACGAAGTGGGGCGTGGCACGAGCACCTTCGACGGCCTGTCGCTGGCCTGGGCGGCCGCCGAGCAATTGGCTAAGTTGCGTGCCTACACGTTGTTCGCCACCCACTACTTCGAGCTGACGGTACTGCCGGAAAGCGAGCCGCTGGTGGCCAACGTGCACTTAAACGCCACCGAACATAACGAGCGGATTATCTTCCTTCACCATGTGCTGCCCGGGCCTGCTAGCCAGAGCTACGGCTTAGCGGTGGCGCAGCTGGCAGGAGTGCCGGGGCCGGTGATTCTGCGCGCCCGCGAGCATTTGGCACGCTTGGAAACCAGCAGCCTGCCCCATGAGATGGCGCAGCAGCACAAAGACACGCCGGCCAAGCCACAACAAAGTGATCTTTTTTCCAGCCTGCCGCATCCGATTCTGGAGGAGTTATCTAAGCTCAACCCGGATGATATGAGCCCACGCCGCGCGCTGGACTTGTTATACGCATGGAAGACACGGATCTAACGCTCTTGCCGACAAGCTGTTAGAATCGCGCGCACTTTTATAGATGCTCCGACCTTTTAGCCTGGGATCGAGAGCCATCAACTTGCCGAGCCGGGCAGCGCCAAGCGACTTGGCCTGCTTAGCCGTCGCCCGAGGAGAAACCAGCATGACCTTCGTCGTCATTGATAACTGCATCAAGTGCAAATACACCGACTGTGTAGAAGTCTGCCCCGTGGACTGTTTCTATGAAGGTCCAAACTTCTTGGTTATTCACCCGGACGAGTGCATCGACTGCGCCCTGTGCGAACCAGAATGCCCAGCCCAGGCGATTCTTTCGGAAGACGAAGTGCCAGAAGACCAGCAAGAATTTATCGAGCTTAACCGTGACCTGGCCGAAGTATGGCCAAACATCACCGAGAAGAAAGAAGGCTTGGCCGACGCCGAAGAGTGGGATGGCGTTAAAGACAAGCTGCAGTATCTAAATCGCTAATAGCCCTAGCGCAGATACAGCAAGGCCCGCATCGTGCGGGCCTTTTGCTTTTCTGCAGGCAAAAAAAGGGGCGGGGATTACCCGCCCACTTTTATCCCTACTCCCTTTATCTCCCGCTTCATCATCCTGATGAGTCGCATCCCGCAACGTCCCGACCGGCATCCTGCTGGCCTGCACCTGTCCCTTGGCACAGGTGAGATAGTAGCCCGCTCAGCCAAATCAGCAAGCCCACGGAAAACACCTAGACGCCGTCACAATAAAATAAATAATTCATATAGATCAAATAGTTAGCAATCACAAAGAGTAAGAATCCTGTCTTTTTAAAGACCATTACGACCATTGCTTACACAAGCTGTAAGCAATGGCTTACAGGGCCGCGCATAAAAAAACCCGGCCTAAGCCGGGTTTGCGCTAATCAAGCATCCTAGTTACTTAAACAAGGATTCACTCGATAAGCCGTTTTTTTCCATAATTTCGCGTAAACGCTTAAGCGCCTCAACCTGGATCTGCCTAACCCGCTCACGGGTTAAACCGATTTCCCGGCCGACTTCTTCCAAGGTGCTGCTCTCATGCCCGCGCAGACCAAAGCGGCGCACCACCACCTCCCGCTGCTTCTCGGTAAGGTCCGACAACCACTGATCAATGCTCTGCGACAAGTCATCGTCCTGCAGCAGTTCACAGGGGTCAGTAGGCCGATCGTCCGTGAGAGTATCGAGCAGGGTTTTATCAGAGTCCGGCCCGAGCGAGACATCGACTGAGGCAACCCGCTCGTTCAAGCCGAGCATGCGTTTAACCTCACCCACTGGTTTTTCCAGCAGGTTGGCGATCTCTTCTGCCGAGGGTTCGTGATCGAGCTTTTGGGTCAATTCACGGGCGGCGCGCAGGTACACGTTAAGCTCTTTAACCACGTGAATCGGCAACCTAATGGTACGGGTCTGATTCATGATGGCGCGTTCGATGGTTTGCCGAATCCACCAAGTTGCATAGGTCGAGAAGCGGAAACCGCGCTCAGGATCGAATTTTTCTACGGCCCGTATTAAGCCGAGGTTGCCCTCTTCAATCAGGTCTAGCAGCGAAAGACCACGATTAATGTAGCGTCGGGCGATTTTCACCACCAGGCGTAAATTACTCTCGATCATTCTTTTGCGACCCGCCGGATCACCCTTTTGCGCTAGGCGCGCAAAGTGCACTTCCTCTTGTGGAGTTAGCAACGGGGAGAAACCGATTTCATTGAGATAAAGCTGAGTTGCGTCTAGCGCACGGGTGTAGTCGATGTACTTATGTTGTTTGAGGGTGCTTGTTTGCTTGGTTTTTGGACTGGCGAGAGACAGCTCAGCTGGCTCATCTTCTTCTGCTTCTTCGAGGGCAATGCGTTCTTCTAGTAAGAGAACGTCATCGTCGACGTCAAACTCCGGCGCTTGTTTTTTTTTGAGTGCCATTCTTATTGTCCTTAGCTGAGTTCGACAACAAGCTCTGGCTTCACCCAACCCCAACACTCAGGCAACGTTGCTAAGGCAGCGTTATTTGAGTACAGAGGACGTCCTTGGCAACACCCGAGCCCGGTCCTACTACGCAACGGCGCAAGTCAGCGGCAACTCAACGTTTGGGCAAATATTGCAGCGGATCTACTGGCTTACCTTGACGGCGAATTTCAAAATGCAGCTTCACCCGGTCAGTGCCCGTGGAACCCATTTCAGCAATTACTTGTCCGACTTTGACCTGCTGCCCCTCCCGCACCAAAAGCCTACGGTTGTGACCGTAAGCGCTTACGTAGGTATCGCTGTGTTTGATGATTACCAGTTCGCCGTAGCCCCGCAATCCACTACCGGCGTACACCACCGAACCATCAGACGCAGCAACAACAGGCTCGCCCAATTCACCGGCTATATCAATGCCTTTATTCAAACTGCCGTTTGAGGAAAACCGTCCGATTACCACCCCTTTCGCGGGCCACGTCCAGCGTCCCGTGAAATTTGTCTCAACCGGAGTAACCGGGGGTTTAGCGGCCGGCTTAGCGCTAACGCCAGCCGCGCTGTTAGCCGATTTAACCGCAGCCGGCTGCGGTTTTACACCGTTAGCGGCAGTATTTGGGCGAGCGGTTTGCGCAACTACTGCAGGCTGACTAAGGCGTCCGTCAAAGCGAATAATTTGCCCGGTTTTGATCACGTAAGGAGCGACGATGTTGTTGCGTTGGGCCAAGGTTTTCCAGTCCCAACCAAAACGAAACGCGATTGAATAGAGGGTATCGCCGCGCTGCACAATATGCTGGCCAACATGGGTAGGCTGGCGTGAGTCGCTAACAGATCCGCCGCCATTACGATCAACCACCTTCACCCCGCCGACTGGCGTTGTGTTACAGGCGCTTAACAGCAGGCTGCTCAGCAGCACACTCAGCCAAACCAGCGCCAGCCGCGCAGCCTGAACGCCGCCAGACGCAAAAGCACTATTGGCGCGCCACCTAAACATCAAGCCAAAGGACCATTGAGCAAAGGCACAAAACGTACCGCGTCGAGCACGTGGCGGGTAAAACCCTCGTCCTCGCGCACGATCAGCAGCAATTGCTGCTCATCACCGGCGCCCACCGGAATTACCAGCCGGCCACCAGGCGCCAGCTGATCGAGCAAGGCTTGTGGCACCTCAGCCGCGGCGGCAGTGACGATAATGCCGTTGTACGGCCCCAAGGCATTCCAGCCTTCCCAGCCATCACCCCAGCGAAACACCACATTGCGCAAATTCAGCTCAAGCAAACGTTCTTTGGCGCGCTCTTGCAGCGCCTGAATACGCTCCACCGAGAACACCCGCTCGACCAACTGCGCCAGCACTGAGGTTTGGTAACCCGAGCCAGTGCCAATCTCCAAGACTTTATCTAAAGGTCCGGCTGCCAGCAGCAACTCGGTCATCCGCCCGACCATAAAAGGCTGGGAGATGGTCTGGTTATGGCCAATCGGTAAGGCGGTGTCTTCATAGGCACGATGGGCCAAGGCCTCATCGACAAACAAATGCCGCGGAGTACGGCGAATTACTTCCAACACCCGCGGATTAGATAAGCCTTCCTCATACAAACGCTCGATTAAGCGCTCGCGGGTACGCTGCGAGGTCATGCCGATGCCGTGGCGCTGCAACTGATCTTGCTCCTGATTTTTTGCCCGCATCACAGCAGCCCCTTCAGCCAAGCTTCCAGCCCACCAAAGGCATCGGGGAAGGTGCGATCCAATTGCAGCGGGGTAATAGACACATAACCCTGCATCACCGCATGAAAGTCAGTACCCGGACCGCCATCTTCGGCATCGCCGGCTACTGAGATCCAGTAACCTTCTTTACCACGCGGATTGACCACCTTGATCGGCGCAGCCGCGCGGGCGCGGTGACCTAAGCGGGTCAATTGCACGCCGCGAATATGCTCCAGCGGT
>JBILAR010000151.1:0-5691 GCA_044354115.1 Pseudomonas sp.
GTACGCAGCGCGGCGGTAAATTCAGCTGGCCGTGGGCCTCAACCAACTTGCGGGCAAAGTAGGCCGCCGTCGGTAGATTGTCCGGTTGG
This sequence comes from Pseudomonas sp., assembly GCA_044354115.1. Taxonomy (GTDB): domain Bacteria; phylum Pseudomonadota; class Gammaproteobacteria; order Pseudomonadales; family Pseudomonadaceae; genus Aquipseudomonas. The sequence continues at coordinate 90 of JBILAR010000151.1, forward strand.
CGCGACAACAGTGAAAAGGCAAAAGCTGGCAACTGCAAAAAACGTCCTTCCAGCGCTGCGGCCACAGTACCGGAATACAGCACGTCATCGCCCAGATTGGCGCCCAAATTAATCCCCGCCACGACCATCTCCGGCACCGGATCAAACAAGGCATTCAACCCCAGATGCACGCAGTCAGTGGGCGTGCCATTGAGGCTAATAAAGCCATTGGCCAAACGTTGCGGATGCAGCGGGCGATCCAAGGTCAGCGAGCTGCTAGCGCCGCTTTTATCTTGATCAGGCGCTATCACCACACACTCGGCGTAGTCCGCCAGTGCCGCATGCAAGGCCGCAAGGCCGGGGGCGGTAACCCCATCATCATTGGAAATCAGAATACGCATTAATAATCCGTCGGTCCTGCCGCCAACAACTCGACCAATTCGCGCACCATCACGGTGGCAAAGCATCCAGCGGGCAGAACGAATTGCAGTTGCAAAATGTCAGGTTCAGGATAATGCCACGTCAAACCGCCGATTGGCAGACGTAGTATGCGACGTTCGTGCGCCATGCCCGCTTCGACTAACCAGTCGCATAACAACGGCTCACGCGCAGCGACGCTTTGTTCAAGCGCCTGCGTGGCACCCGCCGCCGGCGAAGCCCCTGCGCCCCACAGCGCGCCGGTCGGATGCAGGTCGAGAATCGTTAAGCGCGGATCACTGCACTCGGCCTCGCCAGCGGGGAAAAAACTGCGGCTGTCGGTGAACGCCAACAAGTCGCCGACCTGCGCCTTCTGCCAAGTGCCATCGGCCACACGCGCCGCCAGCACCTGATTAAACAAGTAGCTGCGCGCCGACGACAGCACCCGCGAGCGGATGTTGCGCTGTTCCGGCAGTACCTTGGCGACGGCAAAATTACGCGCTTGGGCCAAATTATTGCCTTCATAACCAAAGCGTTGCGGGCCGTAATAGTTCGGCACACCCTGCGCCGCTATCTGCTGCAAGCGCGCATCCAGCGCCCCATGATCGGCATCCAATTGAGTGAGGCGCAAGGTAAAACCGTTGGCCGCATGGGCGCCGCGTTGCAATTTACGCAGGTGCCGCACGCTTTTTAATATTTGCAGGCTGTCGCTTTGCGCCGCAGATAAGTCCGGGTCGGCCTTGCCCGGCAATTGAATACTGAACCACTGCCGCGTCAACGCCTGACGATCTTTTAACCCCGCGTAGCTCACCGTGCGCACAGGCACGCCAGCGGCGCGGGCCAGCAGGCGCGCGGCTTCTTCGGTGTTAAGGCCGCGCTTTTCCACCCATAACCACAGGTGTTCGCCGCTGCCGGAAAGCGGAATATCCAGCACCTCATCGACTTGGAAATCTTCCGCTGTGGCTTTTAATACCGCGCGCCCCAGCGGCGCGCCGTAGGCACAGGGGCCGAGCAATTCGAACTCATTCATGCGCGCACCAACAACGCCACAGCGTGTACGGCGATGCCTTCTTCACGGCCGGTAAAACCGAGTTTTTCCGTGCCTGTGACAGTGGAGGCTTTGACGTTGACCTGATCCAACGCAACTTCTAGATCGCTCATGCGCGCACCAACAACGCCACAGCGTGCACGGCGATGCCCTCTTCCCGGCCGGTAAAGCCAAGTTTTTCCGTGGTAGTAGCTTTGACGTTGACCTGATCCAGTTCGACCTCAAGGTCGGCGGCAATCAGCGCGCGCATGGCCTCGATATACGGGGCCATCTTCGGTGCTTGAGCGACTATGGTGCTGTCGACATTGCCCACCTGCCAGCCTTTCGCCTTAACCAGCGCCAACACACGGCGCAGCAGCAAACGGCTATCGGCGCCCTTGAACTGCGCATCGGTGTCCGGGAAGTGTTTACCAATATCGCCCAACGCCGCCGCGCCAAGCAGCGCATCGCACAGCGCGTGTAACAACACATCGCCGTCAGAATGGGCAATCAAGCCAAATTTATGGGCGATTTGCACCCCGCCCAAAGTGACAAAATCACCCTCGCCGAAGCGATGCACATCGTAGCCGTGGCCAATGCGTATAGCGTTACTCATGAATATCAGGCCTTGCAGAAGTCAGGCCGCAATTCTACCCGGTTTGACTGGCTGCGAGCGCACGCCGGGGTTAACTCAGGTTTCAGCCCTTCAGCGCAGCCGCGTGATGGCGCAGATGATCGTCGATAAAACTGGCGATAAAGTAATAGCTATGGTCGTAGCCGGCCTGCATGCGTAACTGCAGCGGGTGCTTATGCACATCGGCCTGCGCCTGCAAGGCCTGGGGATGTAACTGCGTGGCTAAAAACTGATCGGCATCGCCCTGATCGATCAGCATCGGCAGCCGCTCCTGCGCAGCGGCCAACAACGCGCAGGCATCCCACTCACGCCACGCGTCGCGATCCGCACCTAAGTAGCCGCTAAAAGCCTTCTCGCCCCACGGGCAGTTGAGCGGATTGCTGATCGGCGCAAAGGCCGATACCGACTGGTAACGCCCCGGATTGCGCAGTGCGCACACCAGTGCACCGTGGCCGCCCATGGAGTGGCCGCTGATACCACGGCGCTGCGACACCGGAAAACTCGCCTCAATCAGCGCCGGCAGCTCATGCACTATGTAGTCATGCATCTGGTAATGCGCAGCCCAAGGCGGCTGGCTGGCATTTAGGTAAAACCCGGCGCCCAGACCAAAGTCCCAGGCGCCGTCCGGGTCGTCGGCCACGCCTGGCCCACGGGGACTGGTGTCGGGCGTGACCAACACCATGCCCAGCTCGGCCGCCATGCGTTGCGCGCCGGCCTTTTGCATAAAGGTTTCGTCCGTGCAGGTCAGCCCTGCCAGCCAGTACAACACTGGCAAGGGCGTGCCCGACTCGGCCTGCGGCGGCAGGTAAATACTAAAATGCATGCTGCAGTTCAATACCGCCGAATCGTGCCGATAACGCTGCTGCCAACCGCCGAAGCTCTTCTGTTTGCTGATCAGTTCTAAACACATACGCCGGCCTCAGAAATGAATCACGGTGCGAATGCTCTTGCCCTCGTGCATCAAATCAAAGGCCGTGTTGATCTCGTCCAAGCCCATGGTGTGGGTAATGAAGCTATCCAACGGAATCTCACCGCTCTGCGCCTTGGCCACATAGTTGGGTAGTTCCGAACGGCCACGCACGCCACCAAAAGCCGAGCCGCGCCAGACCCGACCAGTGACCAACTGAAACGGCCGGGTGCTGATTTCTTGCCCAGCACCAGCAACCCCGATGATGACCGACTCGCCCCAGCCCTTATGGGCGCACTCGAGCGCGGCGCGCATCAACTGCACATTGCCGACGCACTCGAAGGAATAGTCCACGCCACCATCGGTCATTTCGATGATCACTTCTTGGATGGGCTTGGCGAAGTCTTTAGGGTTGACGCACTCGGTGGCACCCAACTGCCGGGCAATCTCAAACTTGGCCGGGTTGATGTCGATGGCAATAATCCGACTGGCCTTGGCCATGGCCGCGCCGATGATCGCCGCCAAGCCAATCCCACCCAGACCAAAAATCGCCACTGTGGCGCCCTCCTCGACCTTGGCGGTATTCAGCACCGCGCCAATGCCGGTGGTCACCCCACAGCCGAGCAGGCACACCTTTTCCAGCGGCGCGTCCTTGGGGATCTTGGCCAAGGCAATTTCCGGCAGCACCGTGTACTCGGAGAAGGTCGAGCAACCCATATAGTGATAAATCGGCTGGCCCTGATAGGAGAACCGCGAAGTGCCGTCCGGCATCACGCCGCGCCCTTGGGTGCTGCGAATCGCCTGACAAAGATTGGTCTTGCCGGATTTACAGAATTTGCACTCGCGACACTCTGCCGTGTACAGCGGAATCACATGATCGCCGACCGCCAGCGAGGTGACGCCTGCGCCTATCGACTCAACGATGCCACCGCCTTCGTGGCCGAGAATGCACGGAAACACCCCTTCCGAGTCCTCCCCGGACAAGGTGTAAGCATCGGTGTGACAGACGCCACTGGCGACGATGCGCACCCGCACCTCGCCAGCCTGCGGCGGCGCCACATCGACCTCGACAATTTGCAGTGGTTGGTTAGGCGCAAAAGCGACGGCGGCACGGGACTTGATCATGGGGTTCTCCAGCGGAGTTAACGATGGTGCAGAGTGTAGATCACCACGCTTTACTGGATAATCCTGCAAAGTAGCAAAATATTATTGCCATACAGGGACAATCAATGAGTCGTTGGGAAGGTCTGGACGAGTTTGTCGCCGTCGCTGAATGCGGTCAATTTACCGCTGCAGCCGAGCGCCTGGGGCTGTCGTCGTCACAGATCAGCCGCCAGGTCGCGCGGTTGGAGGAACGCCTGCAAACCCGGCTGTTCTATCGCAGCACCCGCAAGGTGAGTTTGACCGAAGCCGGGCAAACCTTTTTGCAGCATTGCCAGCGCCTGCAGGACGGTCGTGAGGAAGCCCTGCGCGCCATCGGTGACCTGGCCAGCGAGCCCAAAGGCCTGCTGCGCATGACCTGCGCGGTGGCCTATGGCGAGCGGTTTATTCTGCCGCTGGTCAACGACTTTATGGCCCTGCATCCGCAGCTACGCCTGGAGATAGAACTGACCAACCGGCCCCTCGACTTGCTGCAGGAAGGCCTGGACCTGGCCATCCGCCTCGGTCGCCTGCCGGACTCACAGTTGGTGGCCACCCGCCTAGCGCCGCGAGTCATGCACCTGTGCGCCGCACCCGCCTACCTACAGCGTTACGGCCGCCCGCACAGCTTGTCGGAGCTGACGCGGCACAACTGTTTGATTGGCAGCAGCGATCAGTGGCAGTTTCAGCAGGAGGGTCGCGAACAGGCATTGCGGATCCAGGGCAACTGGCGCTGCAACAGCGGCGAGGCGGTGCTGGACGCCGCGCTGCGCGGCTTCGGGCTGTGCCAGTTGCCGGACTACTACGTGCAACAGCACCTGCTCAGCGGCGCCTTGGTGGCGCTGCTGGAAGCGCAACAGCCACCTAATACTGCGGTCTGGGCGCTGTATCCGCAGCAGCGGCATTTATCGCCGAAAGTTCGACAGTTGGTGGAGCACTTAAAAAACGGACTGCCCCAGCGTTTGGCCGCTTGCATGCGTCCGGGTTAAATAGGCTTGGGCCTCAACGGCGCAAGGCCGGACTCAAGCGCAGCATATCCAGCACCGCATCGACCAACGGCTGCGCTTCTTCGGCCAAGGCAAAACTCTCCGGCAGCAGCAACCACTGGGCGACAATGCCGTCGACATAGCCGTGCAGGCTAATCACCGCCCGCGCAACATTTAGATCGGCCGGCAGTTGGCCACGGCGCACAGCGTTATTCAGGGACCGCTCGATCCGTCCACTAATGGTCTGATAAGCGTCCTGCCGCTGCTGGCGCAGGTCGCACGTGGCATCGGTGAACTCACATTTGTAGATCAGAATTTCTCTAATTCGACGAATCCTAGCGTCCAGCACCAACTGCTCAAACAGCGTGATCAACAACAGCCGCAAATAACCCAGCGGATCCACTTCATCCTCATCCTGGCTGGCCTTGGCCAACGCATCCAACGGCTCGCGCAGGGTATCGAGCAAGGCTTGGATCAGATCGGCCTTGTCACTGAAATGCCAATAGATGGCG
>JBILAR010000125.1:0-8873 GCA_044354115.1 Pseudomonas sp.
CGAGGCGATTCTAGCGCCGCAGCAAGGCGTAACCCGCAACCTTAAAGGCCAGCCGACCGCGCTGATCGTTAATCAAGACAATCAGGTCGAACTGCGCGTGCTGCAAGCCGAGCGTACCGTCGGCAATCAATGGCTGATCAATCAGGGCCTAAACGCCGGCGATCGCCTGATCACCGAAGGGCTGCAGTTCGTTAAGCCGGGCATGCAAGTCACCGTCAGCGAGGCCAGCAATCTGGCCATAAGCAGCCCGACTGCGCTGCCCGCCAGCGAGAAAGGGAAGTAAACCCATGTCGAAGTTCTTTATCGACCGGCCGATTTTTGCCTGGGTCATCGCCCTAGTCATCATGCTGGCCGGCGGATTATCGCTGCTCAAACTACCGGTCAATCAGTACCCGAGCATCGCCCCAACCGCGATTTCCATTTCGGTCACCTACCCCGGCGCCTCTGCGCAAACCGTGCAAGACAGCGTGGTCCAGGTGATCGAGCAGCAGCTTAACGGTATCGACAACTTGCGCTATGTGACCTCGGAGAGCAGCTCCGATGGCAGCATGAACATCACCGTCACCTTTAATCAGGGCACCAACCCAGACACCGCCCAGGTGCAGGTGCAAAACAAAGTCACCCTAGCCTCCCCGCTGCTGCCACAAGAGGTGCAGCAGCAAGGCATTCGCGTGACCAAGTCGGTGAAGAACAACCTGATGATCATCGGCTTGGTCTCGCCGGATGCCAGCATGAGCCGCGACGACCTCGCTAACTATCTGGTTTCCAACATGCAGGACCCGATCTCGCGCACGGCCGGCATCGGTGATTTCCAAGTATTTGGCGCGCAGTACGCCATGCGCATTTGGCTCGACCCGGCCAAGCTGAATAAATTTCAACTGACCCCGCTGGATGTAAAAAACGCCATCGCGGCGCAAAACGTACAGGTTTCCTCCGGTCAGTTGGGCGGCTTGCCGGCCGTTGCCGGGCAACAACTGAACGCCACCATCATCGGTAAAACAAGGCTCAACAGCATTGAGCAGTTTGAAAAAATCTTCCTCAAGGTCAACCCAGACGGCTCACAAGTGCGCCTGCGGGATGTTGCCAAGATCGCCCTAGGCGGCGAAAACTACAACATCAGCGCGCAGTTCAATGGTCAGCCAGCCACCGGCATGGCGGTCAAACTGGCGACCGGCGCCAACGCCTTGGATACCGCCGCGGCGCTACGCAAAACCATCAGCGAACTTGAACCCTTCTTTCCACCGGGCATGCATCGATTTCCGGGGTAATCAGTACCCTGGTCGAGGCCGTGGTGTTGGTTTTTCTGGTGATGTACCTGTTTTTGCAAAACCTGCGCGCCACCCTCATCACCACCATGACCGTGCCCGTGGTACTGCTTGGCACCCTCGGGGTACTGGCCGCGTTTGGCTTTAGCATCAATACCCTAACGATGTTCGGCATGGTACTGGCCATCGGCTTGCTGGTGGACGATGCCATTGTGGTGGTGGAGAACGTCGAGCGGGTGATGGCCGAAGAAGGCCTCTCACCGAAAGAAGCCAGCAAGAAATCCATGGGCCAAATCCAAGGTGCCTTAGTCGGTATAGGCTTGGTGTTAACCGCCGTACTCTTACCCATGGCGTTTTTCAGCGGCTCGACCGGGGTGATTTACCAGCAGTTCTCAATCACCATCGTCTCAGCCATGGTGCTCTCAGTACTGGTGGCACTGATCTTCACCCCGGCGCTGTGCGCCACCTTGCTTAAACCTATCCATAAAGGTGAAAGCCATGCCTCTAACCGTGGCTTTTTCGGCTGGTTTAACCGCAGCTTTGAGCGTGGTGTGCAGTCTTATGGGCGCGGTGTGGGCAACATGTTGCGGCACAAAACACCGTACTTATTGGCGTATCTAGTGATCATCGCCGGCATGCTGGTGCTGTTCAGCCGCATTCCAACGGCGTTCTTACCCGAAGAAGACCAAGGCGTGCTCTACGCCCAAGTGCAAACCCCGCCCGGTTCTAGCGCGTTACGCACCCAAGAGGTAGTCGACCAGATGCGTAACTATTTGCTGGCTGACGCGGCGGTTAACTCGGTATTTACCATCAACGGCTTTAACTTCGCCGGTCGCGGGCAAAGCTCAGGCATGGCTTTTATCATGCTCAAACCTTGGGCCGAACGCTCAGCGCAAGACAGCGTGTTCAACTTGGCCAAACGCGCCCAGCAACATTTTTCGACTTTGCGCGACGCCATGGTATTTGCCTTCGCCCCGCCGGCCGTCATGGAGCTGGGTAACGCCAGTGGCTTCGATGTGTTCCTGCAGGATCGCGCCGGCGTCGGCCACGAAAAACTCGCGCAAGCGCGCGGCCAGTTTCTCGCCCTAGCGGCGCAAAGCAAGGTGTTGGTCGGCGTGCGCCCGAACGGTCTGAATGACGAGCCGCAATATCAACTGAGTATCGATGATGAACGCGCCAGCGCCCTCGGGGTGAGCATGGACGATATCAACAACACCCTGAGTATTGCGCTGGCGAGCAGCTATACCAGCGACTTTATCGATCGCGGCCGGGTGAAAAAAGTCTACCTGCAAGGCCAGCCCAACTCGCGCATGAGCCCGCAAGACCTGAACAAATGGTATGTGCGTAATAACCAAGGCGCGATGGTGCCCTTCTCCGCCTTCGCCAGTGGCGAATGGATTTATGGCCCGCCGAAGTTGTCGCGTTTTAACGGCGTAGAGAGCATGGAAGTGTTGGGCCAGCCAGCACCCGGCTACAGCTCCGGCGAGGCGATGGCCGAAGTCGAGCGGCTGGCCAAACAGTTACCTGCCGGTATCGGCTTTGCCTGGACTGGGCTGTCCTTTGAGGAACGCTTGTCTGGCTCACAAGCGCCGGCGCTCTACGCCATCTCGCTGCTGATGGTGTTTCTCTGTCTCGCCGCGCTGTACGAAAGCTGGTCGATCCCGCTGGCGGTGATGCTGGTGGTACCGTTAGGCGTGGTCGGCGCGCTGCTGGCCACCAGCCTGCGTGGGTTATCTAATGACGTGTACTTCCAGGTGGGTTTACTCACCACCATTGGTCTGGCGGCCAAGAACGCCATTCTAATCGTCGAGTTTGCCAAGGAACTGCACGAACAAGGCCATAGCTTGCAAGAGGCCGCCATCCAAGCCTGTCGCATGCGCCTACGGCCGATCGTGATGACCTCACTGGCGTTTATCCTCGGCGTAGTGCCATTGGCAATTTCTACCGGCGCCGGCTCAGGTAGCCAACATGCCATCGGCACCGGGGTGATTGGCGGCATGCTCAGCGCCACCGTGCTGGCAATCTTCTGGATACCCTTGTTCTTCGTGGTGGTGTCGGCATGGTTCGACAAACACAAAACCGCCAGCACGGCTAAGGACACTCCCCATGCATAAGTCTGTGTTAGCACTGGCGCTGGCCGCCTTCGCCCTCGGCGGCTGCTCGCTGATCCCGGATTACCAACAACCGCCCGCAGACGTCGCCGCGCAGTGGCCGCAAGGCCCGGCTTACGCGACGAACGAGGCGACCAGCAACAACGCCAGTGAGCTGAGCTGGCAACAGTTTTTCCGTGATCCGGCCATGCAACAGTTGATCGCCACGGCCCTGCAACACAACCTCGACCTGCGGGTAGCGGCGCTGAACATTGAAGCTTATCGCGCGCAGTATCAGATTCAACGCGCCGACTTGCTACCTGCCGTTAACGCCAATGGCAGCGGCAGCCGACAACGCTTACCGGCAGAAAGTTCCAGCACCGGCGCCGCGCAAATTAATAGCCAGTACTCGGCCACCATGGGGATTAGTGCCTATGAACTGGACCTTTTCGGCCGCCTGCACAGCCTTAGCGAGCAGGCCCTGCAGACCTATTTCGCCAGTGAGCAAGCGCGGCGTGCCACCCACATCAGCTTGATCGCCAGTGTCGCCAATGCCTATCTAAACTGGCAGGCCGACCAAGCCTTGCTGCAATTGACCAACGAGACCCTGCAGGCGTTCGAGCAAAGCCATCAACTGACGGTGCGCAGCAATCAAGTGGGTATCGCTTCGGCGCTGGAGTTGAGCCAGTCACGTACCTCCGTGGAAAGTGCGCGGGTGCGCCAAGCGCAATATCAGCGCCTCGTCGCCCAAGACCGCAACGCTTTGACCACCTTGCTCGGCACTGGCCTGCCGGCCAACTTGGCCGTTAGCCAGCCGCTGGCGAGCCAACTGCTCAGCGAGATGCCCGCCGGACTGCCTTCCGACTTACTCCAGCGTCGCCCGGACATTCTCGCCGCCGAACATGCACTGCTCGCTGCCAACGCCAATATCGGCGCAGCCCGCGCGGCGTTCTTCCCGAGTATCAGCCTGACCGCCAATGCCGGCAGCCTCAGCCCGGATCTCTCGGGCTTGTTCGGCGGAAGCTCGGGCACTTGGTTGTTCCAGCCACAGATCAACCTGCCGATCTTCAATGCCGGCAGCCTGCAGGCCAGCCTGGACTACAGCAAAATCCAGAAAGACATCCGCGTGGCGCAGTACCAGCAAAGTATTCAAACTGCCTTCCAGGAAGTCGCCGACGGCTTGGCCGCACGGCACACATATCAACAGCAGTTGCAGGCGCAGCGTGATTTGGTCAGCGCCAACCAGGATTACTACCGTCTAGCAGAGCGGCGCTACTTGGTTGGAGTGGACAGTAGCCTGACTTTTTTGATTGCCCAGCGTTCGTTATTCAGCGCCCAACAAGGATTAATCGTCGAGCGGCTGGCGCAGTTGAGCAGCGAAGTGAACCTGTACAAAGCACTCGGTGGTGGCTGGTCAGACGTTAGCCAACAGAGCACTGCAAAGCCGCGAGGCTAAACCTGGCAACTCCAGTTAAGCGCGCGCCGACCAGCGTTGGCGCAGCCACTCGATGTCTTCGGGGCGGGTAATCTTCAGATTATCGGCGCGCCCTTCGATCAAGCGCGGAGCGAAGCCGGCCCATTCGAGGGCGGAGGCTTCATCGGTAATCGCCACGTTAGCCACCAAGGCGTCCGCCAACGCATGCTGCAAGGCGGCGCAGCGAAACATTTGCGGCGTATAGGCCTGCCAAACGTCGCGACGATCGATGGTTGCAGCGACTCGGCCGGCGTCGTCAGCACGCTTCAAGGTGTCGCGCACCGGCACGGCCAGCAGGCCGCCGACAGCATCGTCAGCCAACTCAGCGAGCAGTAAATCCAAATCGTAACGTGACAAATTCGGCCGTGCGGCGTCGTGTACCAGCACCCAATCCTGCTCATTGGCGCCCATTTGGCTCAGCTGTAGCAAACCTTGCAACACTGAATCGGCACGCTCGGCGCCGCCGTCAACCCGTTGAATACGCGGGTCACGGGCGCAAGCCAAGGTCGGCCAATAAGGATCGTTCGGCGCCAAACAGACCACCACGCCCATCAGCCCGGGATGTTCGAGAAAGCAATCGAGGCTGTGTTCGATGATGCAGCGCCCGGCCAGTTGCAAATATTGCTTGGGCCGATCGGCCTGCATCCGCGCGCCAACCCCGGCTGCGGGAATAACCAGCCAAAAACGCGCAGTGCTCATAAGCGGATCATTCGCTGAGTTGATAGAGGGTTTCGCCCTCTTTGAGCATGCCCAGTTCGTGACGGGCACGCTCCTCGACCGTTTCCACACCCTGCTTAAGCTCTGCAACTTCAGCTTCGAGAATGCGGTTACGTTCGAGTAAATGTTCGTTTTCGCCCTGCTGGGCGCTAATTTGTTGCTGCAACTCTTTTACTTGCGCCAAGCTCCCGTCGCCCACCCAGAGCCGATACTGCAGGCCAGCCAGCAGTAGGATCAGGACGAGGAACAACCAATAAGGACTGCGCATAGTCGAAGCGATTTCCACAAAAAAAAGGGCGGCTAAGCCACCCCTTTTAGCATTACCGGCTTAGCCGCGAAACTCGGCGCGACCGTTATAAACCGCGTTTTCACCCAATTGCTCGGCGATGCGCAGCAAACGGTTGTACTTGGAGACGCGATCGGAACGGCACAGCGAGCCGGTTTTGATCTGGCCAGCGGCAGTGCCCACAGCCAAGTCGGCAATGGTCGAATCTTCAGTTTCGCCGCTGCGATGCGAGATCACCGCAGTGTAGCCAGCCGCTTTAGCCATTTGGATGGCTTCCAGGGTTTCGGTCAGGGTGCCGATCTGGTTGAACTTGATCAGAATCGAGTTGGCAATCGACTCGTCGATACCGCGCTTGAGGATTTTGGTGTTGGTGACGAACAAATCGTCGCCGACCAATTGCACCTTCGCACCGATTTTGTCGGTCAGCACTTTCCAGCCGGCCCAGTCGGACTCATCCATGCCGTCTTCAACCGAGATAATCGGATAACGCTCAGTCAAACCAGCCAGATAATCGGCAAAACCGGCGCCGTCGAACACTTTACCTTCGCCGGCCAGATCGTATTTACCGTCAACATAGAACTCGCTGGCCGCGCAATCCAACGCCAGGGTCACGTCGCTGCCGAGCGTGTAGCCAGCATTGGCGACGGCCTCGGCGATGGCTGCCAAGGCGTCTTCGTTGGAGGCTAGGTTCGGCGCGAAACCGCCTTCGTCACCCACAGAGGTGCTCAGGCCACGCGCCTTAAGCACCGCTTTCAGGTGATGGAAAATCTCGGTGCCCATGCGCAGGCCTTCCGAGAAGGACTTGGCGCCAACCGGCTGGACCATAAACTCTTGGATATCGACGTTGTTATCGGCGTGCTCGCCGCCGTTGATGATGTTCATCATCGGCACCGGCATCGAGTATTGACCCGGTGTGCCATTCAAGTCGGCAATGTGTACATACAGCTCTACACCCTTGGCTTGCGCGGCGGCTTTGGCGGCGGCCAGCGATACCGCGAGAATCGCGTTAGCACCTAGGGAGGCTTTGTTCTCGGTGTCGTCCAAGGCGATCATCGCCAGGTCCAAGGCTTGCTGATCAACCGGGTCTTTACCCAGCAACAGGCTGCGAATCGGGCCATTGATGTTGGCTACCGCTTTCAGTACGCCTTTGCCCATATAACGGCTCTTGTCGCCATCACGCAGTTCCAGCGCTTCGCGCGAACCGGTGGAAGCACCGGACGGCGCACAGGCGCTGCCGATGATGCCGTTATCAAGAATTACGTCGGCTTCCACAGTTGGGTTGCCACGCGAATCAAGAACTTCACGGCCTTTGATGTCGACGATTATTGCCATTGTTATGAGCACTCCAAAAATTGATGAGAATGGCGTTGCCGCAAAGTTGGCGCGCGCGCCTGCGACGAAGCAAAACTAATTCAAGCGACCGAACCGATTATCTGACTAGCGAGTCAGCGCAGATCGGCACGGCACTTTACCGAAGATTGAAGCCTTTAGGCAGTCTCAATCGGCGGGAAACTTTTAACCAAATCATCCAACTGCTTAAGCTGGGTGAGAAATGGCTCAAGTTTATCCAAACGCAGGGCGCATGGACCGTCGCATTTGGCGTTATCCGGGTCTGGATGCGCCTCGAGAAACAGCCCCGCCAAACCCTGACTCATGCCAGCTTTAGCTAAATCGGTAACCTGACCACGCCGGCCACCCGCACTGTCGCTACGCCCACCGGGCATTTGCAAGGCGTGGGTTACGTCGAAAAACACCGGGTAGTTGAACGTCCTCATGATGCCGAAGCCGAGCATGTCCACCACTAGGTTGTTGTAACCAAACGAGGAGCCGCGTTCGCAGATAATCAGCTGATCGTTACCGGCCTCCTCGCACTTGGCAAGGATGTGTTTCATCTCCTGCGGGGCGAGAAACTGGGCTTTCTTGATATTGATCACCGCGCCGGTTTTGGCCATGGCCACAACCAAGTCAGTCTGCCGCGACAGAAATGCCGGCAGCTGAATGATGTCGCACACCGCCGCCACTGGGGCCGCTTGCTCAGGCTCGTGCACGTCGGTAATCAGCGGCACGCCGAAGGTCTTCTTCACTTCTTCGAAGATCTTCATGCCCTCTTCCAGGCCGGGACCACGAAAGGAGCTGACCGAGGAGCGATTGGCCTTGTCGAAGCTGGCCTTGAACACATAAGGGATGCCGAGTTTGTCGGTTACCCGCACATATTCTTCGGCGGCGCGCATGGCCAAGTCACGCGACTCCAGCACATTAATGCCGCCAAATAAGACAAACGGCTTGTCGTTGGCGATTTCGATATTGCCAACCCGAATGGTCTTCTGACTCATGCCTTGCGCGCCTTCTGTGCGAGCGCGGCATTAACAAAACCGCTGAACAGCGGATGACCATCACGCGGCGTGGAGGTGAACTCTGGGTGAAACTGGCAAGCGACAAACCAAGGATGATTAGGCGCTTCAACCACTTCGACCAACGAGCCATCGCCCGAACGGCCAGTGACTTTCAGGCCGGCGGCTTGCAGTTCGGCGAGTAAATTGTTGTTCACTTCATAGCGATGGCGATGACGCTCGACGATCACATCTTTGCCGTAGCAATCATGTACCAAAGAGGCGTTCTCGAGCCGGCAGTCTTGTGCGCCTAAGCGCATGGTGCCGCCCAAGTCCGAGGCTTCGGTGCGAGTTTCCACACCGCCGCTGGCGTCTGCCCACTCGGTGATCAAACCGACTACCGGATGGCCGCTGGCCTTGTCGAATTCAGTGGAGTTGGCATCGGTCCAGCCCAGTACGTTACGGGCAAACTCGATAACCGCCACCTGCATACCCAGGCAGATGCCTAGGTACGGAATCTTGTTCTCACGGGCGTATTGCACCGTGGTGATTTTGCCTTCGACGCCACGCAGACCGAAGCCACCCGGAACCAAGATGGCGTCCACGCCTTCGAGCAGCGCAGTGCCTTGCTGCTCGATATCTTCGGAGTCGATATAACGCAAGTTAACCTTGGTGCGGCTCTGGATGCCGGCGTGACTCATCGCTTCGATC
>JBILAR010000181.1:0-3678 GCA_044354115.1 Pseudomonas sp.
TTGACCGCGTTACTGGTGCCGACAATCACGAAGTAGCTGAGCACCACAAAACCTATGCCCAACGGAATGCTGATGCTTTTAAACATCGGCACTATCAAGGTGGTTTCCACCGGGCTTTGCGCGGTCACGAACAAGAACACCGCCGCGCCCAAACCAAATACCGACTGCCAAAAATACTTCCAGCGGCTCGGCAGGCCCTTAGAGTTTTTCTCGATCACCTTGCGGTAGTCATCGACCCAGCCGATGCAGCCAAACAACAGGGTGACAATCAGCACCACCCACACATAGCGGTTAGTCAGGTCGGCCCACAGCAAGGTGCTGATGGTGATGGCCGACAGAATCAGCGCACCGCCCATGGTTGGCGTACCAGATTTGGACAGGTGCGACTGCGGCCCATCGGTGCGCACCGACTGACCAATTTGCCGATTCTGCAGGGTGCGGATCATCCACGGCCCCAGCCACAACGACAGGGTCAAGGCGGTCAACACACCCAAGATGCCGCGCAGGGTCAGGTACTGGAAAACCCCAAAACCCTTGTAGAACTGTTGCAGATACTCCGCGAGCAGCAGCAGCATTAGTGACTCTCCCCAATTGAATTCGACGCGGTAGCAGTCAGCGCCGCGACGATGTTTTCCATCGCAGCGCTGCGCGAACCCTTAATTAATAGGCTGGTGTCTGCGCCCAGCTCGCTCGCCAAGGCGGCAATCAAACTGGGCTGATCGGCAAAATGCTGCGCGCCCGCGCCAAAGCCCTGTACGGCATGGGCCATCAGTGGGCCAACGGCATATAACGCGTCCACTTTGCCCACGGCATAAGCGCCCACTTGGCGGTGCGCCTCTGCGGCCCAGTCGCCTAACTCGCCCATGTCGCCCAAAACCAAAATGCGCCGGCCGGTAAAGCCACTGAGCAAATCGGTGGCGGCGTTAATGGCGGCAGGGTTGGCGTTGTAACTGTCATCAATTACCCGCGCTCCACTGGCCAGCAGCTGCGCCACGGTACGGCCCTTAACCGGCTGTAACGCTTGCAAACCCTGCACTATCTCCGCGAGCGAAACGCCTAAAGCGTTGGCGGCGGCGGCGGCGGCAAGGGCATTACTGACGTTGTGCCGACCGAGTAAATTTAGCTGCACCTGCGCCACGCCTGCGGCGCAGTGCAGACTAAACAGCGGGCAACCACGGGCATCGACGCGCAGCGCTTGCGCATAAAAATCCGCAGCGCTATTGCTCAAGGCAAAACTCAGCACCTTGCGACCTTGGGCGCGCAACTGCCAGGCGGCGAAGGCCGGATCATCCAAGTTCAAAATCGCCGTGCCGCTGGCCGGTAAACCTTCGAGAATTTCGCCCTTGGCCAAGACGATATTGGCCGGGCCGCCGAACTCACCCACATGGGCAGTACCGGCGTTGGTGATGATGGCCACCTGCGGCTGGGTCAGGCCGACGGTGTAAGCAATTTCGCCCAGACCCGAGGCACCTAATTCGATCACTGCAGCGCAGTGCTCAGGCGCGATCTCCAGCAGGGTCAAAGGTGCGCCAAGCTCATTGTTCAGATTGCCACGGGTGGCCAACACCGGGCCACGCACGCGCAAGATGCTGGCGAGCAACTCTTTAACCGTGGTCTTGCCGCTGGAGCCGGTCACCGCCGCCAATGGGCCTTGATAGGCCTGACGGTTAATAGCCGCAAGCAAACCCAGGGCGACGCGAGCATCCTTAACCACTAACTGCGGTAAGTTCACGCCCGGTACTTCGCGCTCAACCAGCGCGGCAACCGCACCTTTGCTGGCAACGTCGGCGAGGTAGTCATGGCCATCAAAGTTCGGCCCAGTTAAGGCCACAAATAATTGCCCCGCCGCTACGCTGCGGCTGTCGATAGACACCCCGTCGAAGGCCGCATCGCTGCCGCACAACTGCGCATCCAGCGGCAACAGCAACTCACTCAGACGCAGGGCTTTAAGCATGTTGCGCACTCCAGGCAGTGAGGGCTTGGGCGGCCTCATCAAGGTCGGAGAACGGCTGGCGCACCGCGTTAATTTCTTGATAATCCTCGTGGCCTTTACCCGCCAGCAGCACCACATCGCCGAGCTTGGCGCTGGCAATCAACTGAGCGATAGCCGCGCCACGACCATGCTGCAAACTGACCTTACTGAGGTCAGTGAAACCACTACTGATATCGGCAAAAATCTGCTCGGGCGCTTCGCTGCGCGGGTTGTCGTCGGTGACCAAAACGCGATCGGCACGTTGCTCGGCCACGGCCGCCATCAGCGCCCGCTTGCCGCGATCACGATCGCCGCCACAACCAAACAGGCACAACAACTGGCCGTCGGCATGTTGCCGTAAGGCTTCTAGAACCTTATCGAGGGCATCTGGGGTGTGGGCGTAATCGACCACCACCAACGGCTGCACGCCGCCACCCAAGCGCTGCATGCGGCCGAGCGGGCCTTGTAGCTGAGGGATCACGCTAAGAATTTCGTCCAGCGGATAATCCAGCGCTAACAACGCACCGACCACTGCGAGCAAGTTGCTCAGATTAAATCGGCCAAGCAAGGCGCTGTTCAAGCGCCCTTCACCTTGCGGCGTCACCACGTCGGCGCGCACGCCATGGTGGTCAAACTCTGCACTGCGGCAAAACAGGTAGGCTGCCGGATCGTCCAAGCTGTAACTAATCAAGCGTGAATCGGCCAGTAGCGCGGCCAACTCACGACCGAAGGCATCGTCGATATTCAGCACTCGGCAACGCAAGCCGGCACGGGCAAACAAGGCCGCTTTAGCAGCGCCATAGGCGGCCATAGTGCCGTGGTAGTCGAGATGGTCGCGGGACAGATTGGTGAACACCGCCACCGAGAAATCCAGCGCGGCCACCCGACCTTGATCCAAGCCATGCGACGACACTTCCATCGCCACGGCTTTCGCGCCCGCCTGTTTGAGGTTGGCCAACAACGCCTGCACGCCTATCGGGTCGGGGGTGGTGTGCTGCCCTTGGACCAGCTCACCATAAAAGCCACTGCCCAGGGTGCCAACGATGCCGCAGCGCTCACCGAGCAAATCCAAGGCCTGGGCCAACAATTGGCTAACGCTGGTTTTACCGTTGGTACCGGTCACACCGACTACCCGCAACGCTCGGCTTGGCTCGCCGTAAAACCGCCCAGCGATGGCCGATAACTGGCCACTCAGGCCTTTCATGGCGATCAAATCGGCGGCGCTGTCACGCATCTCGGCAGCGCCTTCGGCTTCATAGGCCACCGCTGCCGCACCGCGAGCAATCGCATCGGCAATATGCAGACGACCGTCTTGGGCGGTGCCCGGCACGGCTAAAAACAAATCACCCGGACGCACCTTGCGGCTGTCCAGGGTCAATTCACGAATCAGTACCGAACTGGCTGCTTCTGGCAGCAGTTGGTTAAGCGGCATAGGCATTAAATTCGCCCTCCATGGCCATTCAGTTGCACCACCGCCTGCGGCGCCGCCGGTGGCAAGTTGTCCGGAGCCACGTTCATTATCCGCAGCGCGCCGGCCATGACCTTGCCAAACACCGGGGCGGAGATTAAACCGCCGTAATAAGCACCCGCACTCGGCTCATCGATCACCACCAGCATGGCAATACGTGGATTAGTCACCGGGGCAAAGCCGGCAAACAATGAGCGATAGGCATTTTGCGTATAGCCCTTGGCGCCCGCGGTATTTT
>JBILAR010000107.1:0-11145 GCA_044354115.1 Pseudomonas sp.
TATTTTTGCGCGCGGTGCCGCTTTTGCCGGCCACGTGATACGCCGGCACCTGCGCACGAAACACCCCGCCGGGAGCCTCAACAACTTGCTGCAACATGCCCTGCAAGGTCTTGGCAACGTCCTGCGGAATGACTTGCACACCGGCAGATCGCTCGCCATCGGTGCGCACCATGCTCAGCGGCACGCTGCGGCCATCGTTGGCTAAGGTGGCGTAGGCATGAGCCAACTGAATGGCGGTCACCGATAGGCCATAGCCATAGGCTAAGGTGGCGGTTTCGGCTTTCGGCCAGATGCGGTGATTGGGCAGATTGCCGACCCGCTCACCGGGAAAGCCCAGCCCGGTGTCTTGACCCAAACCAACCTGCTGCATCACGCTGTAGATCGATTCAGCACCGATATCGAAGGCAATTTTGCTGATCCCGATGTTGCTGGACTTGATCAAGATTTCCGTCAGGCTGAGGATCCCGCCGGTTTTGGACACGTCGCGAATGGTGTACTTGCCGATCTGCAGGGTGCCGCCGGATACATCCACCTTGTCTTCCAACTTCCAGCGGCCACTTTGCAAAGCCGCACTCATGGAGAAGGGTTTAACCGTCGAGCCCGGCTCAAACACATCGATCATGGCGCGATTACGCAACGCCGCTGGCTGGCGATTACGGCGATTATTCGGGTTATAGGTGGGATGATTGACCATCGCCAAAACCTCGCCACTCTGCACGTCAACCACGACCAAGCTACCTGCTTTAGCGCCATTCTCGACCAAGGCATTGCGCAGTTCACGGTGCGCCAAATACTGCAGACGCAGGTCAATCGACAACGCCAAGGCCTTACCGGCCTTGGCGTTCTGGGTCACCTGCACATCTTTAATTAACCGACCGCGCCTATCCTTTAACACCTGCCGTTTGCCCGGCACCCCGGCCAGCCAATCTTCAAATGCCAGCTCGACGCCTTCACGCCCCTTATCATCCACATCGGTAAAGCCAACCACATGAGCGGTCACCTCACCGGCCGGATAAAACCGGCGAAACTCTTCAATGCCGTACACGCCCGGCACTTTCAGATCAATGATGACCTGGCCCTGCTCCGGCGTTAATCCACGCACCAAGTACATAAATTCGCGCGTGGAATTTTGTTCAAGGCGCTGAGCAAACGCTTTGGGTTCCTGTCCCAAAGCAGCGGCCAGCGCCGGCCATTGCGCACGCCCCGCCTGTAGCTCTTTACCATTAGCCCACAACGTGGTGACCGGGGTACTCACCGCCAGCGGCTCGCCGTTACGATCGGTAATCAGCCCGCGGTGCGCAGGAATAGGGATATGACGCAGGCTGCGGGCATCGCCCTGACCTTGCAGAAAGTCATGACTGACCACTTGCAGATCAATAATCCGCCAGACAATCGCCCCCACCATCAGTGCTAGCAAGGCCAGCACCAACCGAAAGCGCCACGGATAGAGCGCGCCCTCGAGATTCATCATGGCGTGACCAGCCGTACTTGCCCGGCATCAGGGATAAGCATCTGTAACTGTTCGGTAGCCAACGACTCGATACGGCTTTGCGCCGTCCAAGTACTTTGTTCCAGTATTAGCCGACCCCATTCGGCCTGCGCTTTATCGCGCACGCTAAGTTCGGCATACAAACCATTCAACAATTGGCGATTCCAGTGCGCGGTATAGGACACGCCAACCGCCGACACCAAGACCGCCACAAACAACAGCAGCATTAAAAAGCTACCGGTTGGCAATGGCTTGGCGTACAGGCGACTCACCGTAACTTCTCCGCCACACGCAGCACCGCACTGCGCGAACGCGGGTTGGCCTTCACTTCGGCATCCGAAGCAAATTGCGGCTTACCCAGTAATTTCAAGCGCGGATCGAAGGGCACCAGCCGTACCGGCAAATCGCGCGGCAAGTTATCCGTCTCACCTTTCACATGCCGACGCATAAATTGCTTAACGATGCGATCTTCCAGCGAATGAAAGCTGATTACCGACAGCCGACCACCAATCTCTAGCGCATCCATAGCCGCGTCGAGGCCACGCTCAAGGTCGCCTAACTCGTTATTGATTTGAATGCGCAGGCCTTGGAACGCGCGAGTGGCCGGATTTTTGCCTTTTTCCCAAGCCGGATTGGCCACGGTTAAGACGCTGGCCAGATCGGCGGTGCGCTCGAACGGCTGCTCGGCACGGCGCAGCACCACGGCCCGGGCCATGCGCTTGGCAAAACGCTCTTCGCCATACTCTTTAAAGGCGCGCGCGATATCCTCTTCTGCCGCGCTGGCAATCCAAGCCGCCGCGCTAACGCCACGGCTAGGGTCCATGCGCATATCCAGTGGGCCATCGTGCATAAAGCTAAAGCCGCGTTCGGGGTCATCCAACTGCGGCGACGACACACCGAGGTCAAGCAAGATGCCGCTGACCTTGCCGGCCAGACCGCGCACCGCCAGCTCATCGCCCAACTCGGCAAAGCTGCGCTGGACAATCACAAAGCGGCCATCTTCGCCCGCCAGCGCTTGGCCGGTGGCGATCGCCAGCGGGTCTTTGTCAAAACCAAGCAAGCTGCCGTCAGCCGCTAACTGCTGCAAGATCAGCCGACTGTGGCCGCCCCGCCCAAAAGTGCCGTCCACATAGCAGCCATCGCCGCGCACAGCCAGACCGGCCACAGCCTCATCCAGCAGTACGGTTATATGGCTCAAGCCAGAAGTCATAGTCACAGGATCAAATCACGCAATTCATCCGGCATAGCACCGGGGAGTTTAATGGCCGCCAGATCCGCGTCCGCTTGGCTGTTCCAAGCGTCCTCGTTCCACAGTTGAAATTTATTAAGCTGGCCGACCAGCATTGCGCGCTTATCTAGACCGGCGTACTCACGCAGCCGTGGCGGCACCAGAAAACGGCCTGCGCTGTCGAGCTCAAGATCTACGGCATTGCCGATCAGCAAACGCTGCAGGCGACGGTTTTCTTCACGAAAGGAGGGCAATTCACGCAACTTGGCTTCGATCAGCTCCCACTCGGGCAGCGGATACACACTTAGGCAGGAGTCAACCGCATCAATGGTCACGATCAACTGGCCGGAGCAACGCAAAACCAGCTCGTCACGATACCGACTCGGCATCGCGAGGCGCCCTTTGGCGTCGAGACTGATGGCGTTAGCTCCACGAAACACAGTTGTATCCCCCCATTATTATGTGCTTTCCATGCCCTAAAAACCCACTTCACACCACTTCCTACCACTTGAGCACACTATAGGAATGCAGACCTCCACCGTCAAGGCGCATGCACGGAGGAAAAGCCTTATAAATCGGAGATTTAGCCCACAAAAGCGCGACTAAAATAGGAAAAAAGCACAGCAAAATTAAGACAAAACAGAGCCAAAACAACGGGCTACGCCTTGGACTTAAAGTGCTTTATTAGGAGTAAGATTTTTTTGGTCTTAGAAACGCGAGGATTCAGCACTAGCGATTGCAGCAAAAAGGTGGAGAGTCGATCTGTAAGCCGGGTTCTGTCGAGAACAGTCATTCGTCTACGACGTACATCACTGCACGCCTTTAGCAACCTACCCGGTTCCAGCGCGGGCCACGCCAATGGAACCCTATTTGGTCTTGCTCCGAGCGGGGTTTGCCTAGCCACGAACTGTTACCAGTCGCGCGGTGCGCTCTTACCGCACCTTTTCACCCTTACCGGCGCCGAAACGCTTAGGCGGTTATTTTCTGTGGCACTTTCCGTAGGCTCGCGCCTCCCAGGTGTTACCTGGCACTCTGCCCTATGGAGCCCGGACTTTCCTCCCCCCCTTACTGAAAACAGCAAGAGGCAGCGACTGTCCAATCGACTCTCCGCCGCCAAGGTTAACGACTGAAGCCGCCAAGAACAAGCCTAAAGGTCTTTCTGTCGATCAAGGGCGGCCTGATAAAGCAGGTTTTTGCGCACCCCGGTAATCTCTGCAGCCAGCGCCGCTGCACGCTTGAGCGGCAAATCTTGCAGCAATAAGTCCAACACCCGCAGCGCTTCGACACTCAAAGCGTCATCACCCTCAGGGGCCTGCCAACCAGCCACCAGCACCACACATTCGCCGCGCTGCTGGTTAGTATCAGCGGCCACCCAAGCCGCCAACTCGGCCAGCGGCAAGCCCTTGAGCGTCTCAAAGGTTTTGGTCAGTTCACGAGCCAGTAACGCCGGGCGCTCGCCACCAAAGACTAACTGCATGTCTTCTAAGCACTCAAGGATGCGATGCGGCGCCTCGTAGAATATCAGGGTGCGTGGCTCTTCTTTTACCTGCTCCAAACGCGCGCGGCGGCCCGCTGTTTTGGCCGGTAAAAAACCCTCAAAAATGAATCGATCCGAAGGCAAGCCCGCCGCCGACAAGGCGGTAATCAGCGCACTCGGCCCCGGCACCGGCACCACCCGAATACCGGCAGCGCGGGCATTGCGCACCAAGTGATAACCCGGATCGGAGATCAGCGGCGTGCCCGCATCGGAAATCAGCGCCACATCGGCGCCGGACAATAACCGGGTAATAAAATGACTGCCTTGCTCGCGCTCATTGTGCTCATGGCACGCCGCCAAGGGCGTGCCTATGCCGAAGTGCTGCATTAAGCGGACAGAATGGCGGGTATCCTCGGCGGCGATCAAGCTCACTTCACGTAACACCCGCAACGCCCGAGCAGTGATGTCATCGAGATTACCAATCGGCGTGGCGACCACATACAGCGTCCCCATGGTCGAATTTTGCGCACTAGAAAGCGTCACCACACACCTCGGGACCGTCAAAACGCGCATTGTAGCCCGATTAACACCAGCAGCATCGCGCTGGTGGCGGGGCTTGGGTACAATTCGCCGCTCATTTGATCAAGTACCAGGGAACCTTTACATGATCGCCGGCTTGCGCACCCTTTGCTTTCTCGGTCTGACTGCCTTACTGGCAGCCTGCACCAACACCCCCTCATCGAACTTGGGCGAGCTGCCACGCACCCAGCAAGGCAGCCTCGAACAACTCTTGCAGCAAGCCAGCGTCAGTCCGCCAGAGCAAGCCAACGAGCTGTTACTGGCGGCCGCGGACCTTGCCCATCAACAAAATGACGACGCACAAGCTGCACGCATTCTCCAGCAAGTACCCATGGATGGCCTCAAGCCGGCGCAGCAGATTTTTGACAACACACTGAAAGCCGAACTGGCCATGGCGCGCAACAAGCCTAAGTCCGCACTTAAAGCGCTGGCTCATCCAAGCTTTGCCCGCTTGAGTGAATTGCCCGTCGAGCAACAACTGCGTAGCCAACTGGTTCGCGCCAAAGCCCTCGAAGCTAACGGCCAGCCCTTAGAAGCCGCTCGCGAGCGGGTATTTATTGCCCCCTTGCTCAGTGGTAGCGCCGCCAATAGCAACCACGAGGCTATTTGGACGCTAGTAGCATCATTACCGGCAGAACAACTGCAAAGCACTGCTGACGCCGATCTTGCCGGCTGGCTCGCGCTCGCCCGCGCCGCCAAGACCAGCGGCAGCCCCGAGCAACAGCAAAGTGCCATTGACACCTGGGTCGCACAGAACCCACAACACCCCGCAGCCAAGCAACTGCCGCAAGCCCTGACTCAACTTAAGCAACAGGCCGCCCAACCGCTAAGCAAAATTGCCCTGCTGCTGCCACAAGAAGGCCCCCTGGCCTCAGTGGCACAAGCCCTGCGCGATGGCTTTATGGCCAGCTACTATCAGGCCCAACAGAATGGCCAAACCCCACCCGTTATCGAGCTATATGACAGCTCTAAGCTGACCTCCATGGACGATTTTTATCGCCAAGCGCAAGCCTCTGGCGTGCAAATGGTGGTGGGTCCACTAGAGAAACAGCTAGTTAAACAGCTCAACGAGCGCAGCCAACTGCCCATCACAACTCTGGCTCTGAACTACAGCGACAATGGCAAACCTGGCCCTGCGCAGCTTTATCAGTTTGGTTTATCCGCTGAAGATGAGGCGCGTGCAGTGGCTAGTCGCGCATGGGATGACGGCATGCGCCGCGCCGTCGCCTTGGTACCACGCGGTGAATGGGGCGATCGCGTACTCGAAGCCTTCCGCCAAAGCTGGCTGGCCAAGGGCGGCACACTGATCGCCGCCGAGCACGTTGATCAACCCGTGCAATTGGCACAACAAATTGCCGAACTGTTTCAGCTACGCCAGAGCGAAGCGCGCGCCAAGCGCTTGCAGAACACTCTCGGCAGCAACATTACAGCCTTACCGGTACGCCGCCAGGATGTCGACTTCATCTTCCTTGCCGCCACCCCACAACAAGCGCAACAAATCAAACCGACCCTGGCCTTCCAATACGCCGGAGATGTACCTGTGTATGCCACCTCGCACCTGCACAGCGGCAATAACGGCCAAGCACTGCCGAGCGATCTTAACGGTATACGTTTTTGCGAAACCCCTTGGCTGCTCGACAACACCGAGCCAATGCACCAGCAAGTAGTCGCGCAGTGGCCGCAAGCGGCTGGCAGCCTTGGACGCCTGTATGCCATGGGCATCGACGCCTACAACCTAGCGCCACGACTTAGCCAACTAAAAAACCTACCCGACAGCCATATTGACGGCCACACCGGCCAACTGAGCATGGATAGCGCGCAGCGCATTGAACGCTCACTGCCCTGGGCCGAGATTCAAAATGGCCAGGTTCAACGCCTACCTTAATGAGCGATAGCCGCCAAACCACTGGCCGCGCAGCCGAGCAACAGGCGCGCAGTCATCTTGAGCAACAGGGCTTGCGCTTACTCGCGCAAAACTGGGCCTGCCGGGTTGGCGAGCTGGATCTGGTCATGCTCGACGGCGATACAGTAGTATTTGTCGAGGTTCGTTATCGCAAACATGCTGGCTGGGGCGGCGCGCTAGAAAGCGTCGACGCCCGTAAGCGCGGCAAAGTAAGCGCCGCCGCCCAGCTTTTTTTGCAGCAAGAGCCGCGCTGGGCCAAACACCCATGCCGCTTTGATGTCATAGCCATGAGCCCATCCGCGCAACCAAGCGAACGTCTCAACTGGATTCAAAACGCTTTCGATAGCTGATCAGCCCACCACTGAAGGTCTTTTCTGATGGACATGCAAGCCCGTATTCGCCAACTGTTCCAAGCCAGTATCGACACCAAACTCGTCGCCATGGAGGAGCTGATCCCCTTCATCGAACAAGCCGGCCATGTGATGGTGCAAGCCCTGCTCAGCGAAGGAAAAATTCTCGCTTGCGGCAACGGTGGCTCGGCCGGCGACGCACAACACTTCTCATCCGAACTACTTAACCGCTTTGAGCGCGAACGTCCGAGCCTGCCAGCCTTGGCGCTGACCACCGACAGCTCAACGATCACCTCAATTGCCAACGACTACAGCTACAACGAGATCTTCTCCAAGCAGATTCGCGCCCTCGGCCAGCCTGGCGATGTGCTGCTGGCCATCTCCACCAGCGGTAACTCAGCCAACGTCATTCAGGCGATTCAAGCCGCCCACGACCGCGAGATGATCGTAGTGGCCATGACGGGCCGTGACGGTGGCGGCATGGCCTCGCTATTACTTCCAGAGGACGTAGAAATCCGCGTCCCTTCGAAGGTCACCGCACGGATTCAGGAGGTTCACCTGCTGACCATCCACTGCCTGTGCGACCAGATCGACAATCAACTGTTTGGAAGCGAAGAATGATCCGTCTAGCGTTATTTCTCACAGCCCTAGCTCTCAGCGTGACACTGGCCGGCTGCGGCAGCCGCTCGTTCGGCAACAAAATCGACGACCAATTTATTCCATCTCGCGTCAGCGATAACATCAACAAGGCCAACCCAGAGTTGGCTCAAGGCTCGCATATCGTGGTCACCAGCTACAATGGCGTAGTACTGCTGGCTGGACAAACACCTAAAGCAGAACTGAAAAAAATCGCAGAACAAGCCGCGCGCGCCACCTCTGGCGTGCGCATCGTGCATAACGAATTGCAAGTAACCCAACCCTCCTCCGCATTAGCGCGCAGCAATGACACCCTGCTTACCGCCAAGATCAAGGCCCAGATACTGGCCGACAACACTATCTCCGGTTCGGACATCAAGGTTGTTACCGAGAACGGCATTGTCTACATGCTTGGCTTGGTAACGCGCCAGCAGGCCAACCTGAGCGTCAACCTGATTCAAGGCGTCGACGGCGTGCAGAAGATCGTTAAGCTGTTTGAGTACATCAATTAGCGAACAGAGACAATAAACCCAGACATAAAAAAGGCGATCCGAAGATCGCCTTTTTTATGTCTACTTAACCACCTTCAAACTCGGTCGCCCACTCGGCCTTGGCGGCTCACTACCGGATGGACCGCTATCATCCGGCTCAGCATTATCAGCAAGACTTGGCGCCTCTGAATCAAACACCATGCCCTGCCCATTCTCACGGGCGTAAATCGCCAATACTGCCGCGGCCGGAATATACAAACTTTGCGGAACACCACCAAAGCGCCCCTCGAAGCTCACCGCATCGTTGCCCAACTGCAAATGCCGCACAGCACTGGACGACACATTGAGCACTAATTGCCCATCATTGGCGTAACCCGGCGGTACCTGGATACCTGGATACTCGGCGTTGACCAGCAAATGCGGGGTGCAATCATTCTCGGCAATCCACTCATAGAGCGCGCGAATCAAATAAGGGCGATTGGACTTCATGGAAATTCCTTGATTAACGCATGTCGCGCTCGGCACCAGACAAGCTAGCCTGGAACGCCTCGCGGGCAAACTGACGATCCATATAATCTAGCAATGGCTTGGCTGGCTTGGGCAACTCGATACCCAACACGGGCAAACGCCAGAGAATCGGCAGCAGACAGCAATCAACCAAGCTCAATTCAGTACTAAGGAAATACGGCTTATCGGCAAACAAAGGTGAAATACCGGTCAAGCTCTCACGCAATTCTTTACGCGCTTGAACACGCGCCGGCTCTTTACTGCGCGGATCAAGAATCAGATCCACATGTTTACACCAGTCACGTTGAATACGATGGATCAATAACCGACTGTTGGCGCGCGCCACCGGATACACCGGCAACAACGGCGGATGCGGATACCGCTCGTCCAAATACTCCATAACCACCGTGGACTCATACAGAGCCAAGTCGCGATCGACCAGAGTTGGCACGCTGGCGTAAGGATTAACCTCACTCAGCTTGGCCGGATAATGGCCCGGCTCAACATCGATGATCTCTGCGCTGACACCCTTCTCGGCGAGCACAATACGTACGCGGTGGGAATAGTGATCAGCGGGGTCAGAGTAACAGGCCAACCTATTGGTTACGGCCATAACGACTTCCTCGCACTTATAATTTTAGTAGCAGAAAAACAAGCGCGCCCAGTTGGGCGCGCTTGTTCACAACATAACGGTACAACAGCGCAACATTCTATCAGTGAACGTCCTTCCAGTATTCGCGCTTGAGCAGATAAGCGAACACAAAGAAGAAGGCCAAAAACAACAACACATAAGTGCCGATGCGCTGGCTTTGCAGTTTTACCGGGTTAGCCGAGTAAGCCAAGAAGGTCACGAGGTTCTTAATCTTCTCGTCAAACTGCTCAGGGGTCAGTGCGCCGGTCTTCGGCAACACTGTCAGCTGATGACAATCTTCATGGGTTATTGGCGTGCCTGTCAGCGGGTCGTATTGTTTCTTACCATGCTCGACGACCTGCACTTGCTTGCAACCGACAACCTGACGACCCTGCAGGTCGGCCAACACGTTCGGCATACCTACGTTCGGGAACATTTTATTGTTCACGCCCCACGGACGGGTAGGATCTT
This sequence comes from Pseudomonas sp., assembly GCA_044354115.1. Lineage (GTDB taxonomy): Bacteria > Pseudomonadota > Gammaproteobacteria > Pseudomonadales > Pseudomonadaceae > Aquipseudomonas. The sequence goes on from JBILAR010000107.1 coordinate 9,763, forward strand.
CATAGAAGGTCCGCAGATAGGTGTACAACCAATCATTGCCGCGCACACGCGCAACCAGCGTTAAGTCGGGCGGAGCCGCACCAAACCAAACCTTCGCATCTTGAGGCTGCATGCCGATCTTCATCAGATCGCCAATTTTGGCACCGGTGAAAACCAGGTTATCGAGCATCAACTGATTAGGAATACCCAAGTCAGTGGCGACCCGCTCGTAACGCTGATACTTAGTGCTATGACAGCCAGCGCAATAGTTCGCAAAGGTTCGCGCGCCATCTTGCATAGCGGCCTGATCAGAAACATCAACCTTGATTGAATCCAGCGGGTATTCAAGAGCAGCATTTGCGAAGGCAAATGCCGGTAGAACAGCGAGGATTAGAGCTGCAAAGTGCTTTTTCATTAGCCAGTCACCCGATCTGGAACCGGTTTAGTCTTTTCCATGCGCGTATAAAACGGCATCAGAATAAAGAAGGCGAAATACAGAATGGTGCAAACCCGCGACATGATAGTGCCCAGATCCGATGGAGCTTGAGAACCGTAGAAGCCCAAGACAACAAACGAAACGATAAATATCAACATCCAGATCTTGCTCAACCAACCCTTATAACGGATCGATTTAACCGGGCTGCGATCCAGCCACGGCAGCACGAACAGGATGGCGATTGCAGCACCCATGGCCACTACACCCATCAATTTGTCAGGCACAGCCCGCAAAATTGCATAGAAAGGTGTGAAGTACCAAACCGGCGCGATGTGCGCAGGGGTTTTGAAGGCGTTTGCCACTTCAAAGTTAGGCTTCTCGAGGAAGTAACCACCCATTTCTGGGAAGAAGAACACGATCGCGCAGAACACAAACAGGAACACCACTACGCCCACGATATCTTTAACCGTGTAGTACGGGTGGAACGGAATGCCGTCCAAAGGAACGCCGTTGGCATCCTTCTTCTTCTTGATATCGACGCCTTCCGGGTTGTTTGAACCCACTTCGTGCAAGGCCAAGATATGCAGCACCACCAAACCCAGCACCACTATCGGCAAAGCAACCACATGCAAAGCGAAGAAGCGGTTCAGGGTGATCCCGGAGATCAGATAGTCACCACGAATCCACTGCGTCAGGTCAGCACCAATCACCGGAATAGCACCGAACAGGGAAATAATTACCTGCGCACCCCAGTAAGACATCTGGCCCCAAGGCAGCAGATAACCCATGAAAGCCTCAGCCATCAGCGCCAAATAGATCAGCATACCGAATAACCAAACCAGTTCACGCGGCTTCTGATAGGAGCCATAGAGCAAGCCACGGAGCATATGCATGTACAGCACGACAAAGAATGCTGACGCACCCGTTGAGTGCATGTAACGAATGATCCAACCGTAGTCCACATCACG
>JBILAR010000077.1:0-16293 GCA_044354115.1 Pseudomonas sp.
TGCAGATCAAACTGAGCTGGCGATGGGAGTCGCGCCACTCGCGCAGCCGCAGGTAATTCAGGAAATTCTTCCGGCACCAGCTGCGCAGCGGACTAGCGCCGAGGGCCAAGCGCTGCTCCTCGAAACCGCGCCAGAGATTAACCAAACCGGCGAAATCCGAGTCGATGTCCTTCCACTGCGCGTGGGCCTGATCGGCCGCCTGTTGGCGCTCCGGCGGACGCTCGCGCACGTCCTGCACCGACAGCGCACTGGCCACAATCAGCACCTCTTGCAAACTGCCCTGCTTGGCGGCTTCCAGCAGCATGCGACCCAAGCGCGGATCGACCGGCAGACGCGCCAACTGGCGACCCAGTGGAGTCAGCTGGCCTTCGCGATTAACCGCCGACAGCTCTTGCAGCAGGTTGAAACCGTCGCTGATCGCCTTGCCATCCGGCGGCTCGATAAACGGGAAATCTTCAATCGCGCCCAGGTGCAGATGCAGCATCTGCAAAATCACCGCTGCTAAGTTAGTACGCAGAATCTCTGGGTCGGTAAAAGCCGGCCGGCTGTTGAAATCTTCCTCGCTGTACAAGCGCACACAGAGGCCCGGCTCGACCCGCCCGCAGCGGCCTTTGCGCTGGTTGGCGCTGGCCTGCGAGACCGCCTCAATCGGCAAACGCTGGACCTTGGCCCGATAGCTATAACGGCTGATGCGCGCCGTGCCACTGTCGATCACATAACGAATGCCCGGCACCGTCAGCGAAGTCTCGGCGACGTTGGTGGCCAAGACGATCTTGCGCCCCGGCCGGCGTTGGAAAATCTTCTGCTGCTCGGCCGGTGACAGCCGTGCGTACAACGGCAGAATCTCGGCGTGTTTGAGGTTGGCTTTACGCAACATCTCGGCGCAATCGCGAATCTCCCGTTCGCCGGGCAAAAACACCAGCACATCGCCAGGCAATTTGCCCTCGCTGCGCTCAAACGCGGCCAGCTCGTCGAGGGTCTTGATAATGGCTTGATCGACACTGAGGTCGTCCTCGACCATCTCACCGTTTTCGTCCTGCTCGCCCAGCAGTGGCCGATACCAAGTCTCAACCGGGAAGGTGCGGCCGGAGACTTCGACGATGGGCGCATCGTTAAAGTGCGCGGAGAAACGCGCCAAGTCGATGGTCGCCGAGGTAATGATTAGTTTCAGGTCAGGGCGACGCACCAGCAGGGTTTTCAGGAAACCCAGCAGAAAATCGATGTTCAGACTGCGCTCGTGGGCCTCGTCGACGATGATGGTGTCGTACTTGTCGAGGTAACGGTCGTGCTGGGTTTCGGCCAGCAAGATGCCGTCGGTCATCAGCTTGACCAGCGTGGTGTCGCTGCTTTGATCCTCGAAGCGCACCTGATAACCGACCAAACCGCCCAGCGGCGTATTCAGTTCTTCCGCTACCCGGGTGGCGACGCTGCGGGCGGCGATGCGGCGCGGCTGGGTGTGGCCGATTAAGCCGGTCAGGCCACGGCCTAATTCGAGGCAGATTTTCGGCAGCTGGGTGGTTTTGCCCGAGCCGGTTTCGCCGGCAATCACCACCACCTGATGCTTGCTAATGGCCGCTTTGATTTCGTCGCGCTTGGCGGCAATCGGCAGGCTATCGTCATAGTGGATGCGCGGAATGCTCAGACGCCGCGCCTCGACCTTAGCGATCGAGGCTTGCAAACGCTCAGCCCACTGCGCCTGTTTAACCGCGTCGGGACGCTTGGCCAGTTCGTGCAACTGCCGGCGCAACCGCTGACGGTCGGCCAACATGGCCAAGCCAACGGATTTATGCAGGGTATCGAGGACGGCAGCGGTATCGGTCATCAGGTCATCGCGGGCAAATTCATCAGGGCCGCGATTGTCGCAGATTTAGCCATTCGCAGGCGCGCCTCAGCGGCACGCGCGGCGCGACAAAACTACCGAATAACAACAGTGACAGCATAGTCGGCAGAACTATCGTGCCGATGTAACATCCATAACCGGCCAGCACATTTGCTCAGACGCCTGAACTCGAGGTTGCAATATGACGCCCAACTCATCATTACCCAGTGCCGATGAGCACGTTCAGAGCGCTGAACCGTTCAGAGCTAGCTTCGCACTGCGACGTTTTCCTGCGGCACTTGAAGCTGAATATCATCAGTTCAATTATCAAACCTTCGAGCAAACACGCCGCGCCGCAATTATTTTGCTGATCTGCAGTTTCTTTGTGTTTTTAGCACTGGATTTGTTTCTCGGTGAAGTCGGCTCTTGGACGCAGATCAGTCTGCCGGTGATGCTCTTACGCACAACTAGCCTGCTGATTGTGCTGGTGGCTGCCAGCCAAGTATTGAAATACCCCGATAGGGTCACCGGCGAACGCTGGATTACGATTGCTCTAATCAGCCTCAGCCTAGGGTGGTTGTTAATCACCGTGCTCTATTACCAAGGGCTGGAGCAACTGCACATCCCCTTTGGCCTAGAGGGCCTGATTTTGGTGCAAATTGCGATCTTCTTTCCCATTGGTTACAGCTACCGCAAAAGCCTCTGCCTCGGCCTACTAACACTGGTGAGCACCTGCATCGTGGTGCCCTTAACCATCACGGCGCAGATGAGTTCGGCCTACAGTATTTCCCTGATTTACCTGCTGGTGGCCACCGTGGCTACGGGCGCTGCGGGTTACTGCCAGGAATACTCGATGCGCTCGCTGTTTCTGGCCAAACGCGCACTTAGCATCATGGCGGACACCGACGGGCTGACCCAGTTGTACAACCGCCGCACCTTTGATTTGCTGCTGCAGCGCGCCATACAAGAGGGGCTGCGCGAACACAAACGCGTGGCCATGATCATGTTCGATCTCGATCATTTCAAAGCCTACAACGACCTGTATGGCCATCCGGCCGGCGACGTGGCCCTGCAACGTATCGCCGCCGTGCTGGCCAGCCACTCGCGGCGCGAACTGGACTTTGCCGCACGTTTGGGCGGCGAGGAGTTTGCGCTGGTATTACACGATGCAGACGCCGACTTCCTCGCCAGTAAGTGCGAGAGCATCCGCCGGCAGATTCAGTCTGAGCTGGCCATCGAACACCTGAAAAACCCGCCGCAGGTTATGACTGCGAGCCTCGGTGCCACCTTTAGCCAAGCCGGCGACACCAGCGCCAGCCTCTACCAACGGGCCGATCAGGCGCTCTACCGGGCCAAAGCAAATGGCCGTAATCGGGTCGAAATAGACTAAGGCAGCGCCACGCGTCAGTCGCCGCTGCCGACCTGCGGCGCAGCGGTGTTGGGCAGCCACTCCCACCATTCATGCTGACCTTCGGCGGCGTTGCCTTGGGTGCGGTGGATGTCCCAGGTCACCAGAAATTCTGGGTTGAGCATGTCCATGCCGGTTTCGGCATGTCGGTAATGGCCGGGGGCGGCGCGAAACCAAGCGTCCAAATTGGGCGGGAGGATAAAGATCGGCTGCGTCACCGTCGGATCGCGGTGTTGCAACTGCACCGAGATGCCCTGCTCCTTATCGACCAAAATGACCGTACCGCAGCATTGGCTTTGCTTGAGCAGCTCACCCTCTAGGCCGAAGTAACTCAGGCCGATGACACAGGTTTTACCCAGTAAATCTTGTAACTGCATATTCAACATCCAAAACGTAGGGCGGCCAATTTAGCCGTGGCGCAAAACCCGTAGGAGCCAGCTTGCTGGCGATCTGGCGATATCTGCAGATCAAAAGCATCGCCAGCGAGCTGGCTCCTACACCATTTGCTGCGCGGTAGCTCTTCATATGGAAGACGGGGAATCTCCTACAAAAGCAAGATCGTGAACGAACACCTGACCGTCAATCAATGCCGCAACTGCGCCACGCCGACTTGCGGCATATTGGCCAAGCCGATGTCGCGGGCGTGTTGTTCGAAGCCTTTGTTCTTCCAGAAGAACGCGCCGGGCATGGTGGTCGGGATTACCAGCACATAGAAGAGTGCGCGACTGACCAGACTGGTCAGCACCAGCACACCGCCAACCAGCAGCCAACCGAGCAGGCTAAACAGCCCGGCGTTATCGACCAGTAGCAGGCTCGCCAGCAAGCCCGTGGCCAGCAGCAGGTTCAAGCCCAGCAGCACATTGCGCAGGATAAAAGTTTTGCCGAAGGTGGTGCTTTGGATGTAGTACGACGCGCCGCCCTCGTTCTCCACGCTGCCCATGGCCTTGGCATGCGCCCAGTGGCCGATGGCTTCAGCGGCTAAGCCCAAGGTCAGCACGCCGGCGCTGACTTGCAGGGCCACTTGGTAGCTTTCACCCAGCAGCGCCAGCGTTGGGATCATCACCAAGGCGCTCACCAGCGCACCCAGCGACAGCATGCTGCCGAAGAATGCCGTGCCGACCTGCCAGTGATTCCAGAACGGTCGCGCCTTGATCCGGTAGCAACGGTTCATGTAGTACAGACCGATCAGGCTGGATGGCACCGCCAGCGCACCGAATACCGTGGCCAAGCTGGCGCTGGTGGTAGGCGCAATCAGGCTGGCAATCTCGCTGCCAAACAGCGCGCTGAATACCGTCTGAAACAGGCCATTGGCCGGCAAGCTGAACAAAATATGCAGACCCAGCGTCGCCATAAAGATCGCGATACCCAAACCCTCACGGGATACCGGCGAGTGCCGCAGGTTGTTAAAGCCCCGGTAGAAGCGCTTAGGTTTGCCCAGGTGCATGGTCGACATAAACAAGCCGAAGGCCACCATCAAGAAGCACAGGCCGGCCAGCGGCACATACAGCAGTGATTGGCTAAAGCGCAGGAACTCGCCCAAGCCCAATTGCGCACCGAGGAAGGCCAAGGCGAAAGCCCCGGCCGCCGCCTGAGTGGCCAGAGTGAACAGCACCAGCGGGTTTTCTTTCGAGCTTAACCGGGCCAAATTCCAGTGTTTGGCTTTGCCCTGCTTTTGGTCGATGGCCGGGCGATAACGGCCCTTGGCGTCTTTGTGATACTTGACCGGCATGGAGTCGGTGCGAGTCATTTCGTCCGGCAGTTGTTTGATCTGCTGGAAGCGAATGTTCGGCAGGGTGATTTCTGGCGACGGGAAGCCGGGGATTTCTACCCGCGCCTGCTCGCGGTTGGCCGGGATGTTTTCGATCACGCCAAAATCCAGCGCATTGCCGACGCAGGCCGACACGCAGGCAGGCTTGAGGCCCACCTCCAAACGGTCCACGCACATATTGCACTTGGACACCTGGCCTTTGACCGGGTCTAGCTGCGGCGCGTTGTACGGGCACACCCAGGTGCAGTAGCCGCAGCCGAAGCAGGTTTCCGGGTCTTGCAGCACCGCGCCGTATTCGACGTGTTTGGTGTAGGCGCGGGTCGGGCAACCTTTCAGGCACACCGGGTCGTCGCAATGGTTGCAGGCCATGGAGATGTTCATGCGCTTGTAGTCGGGGTAGCTGCCGCCCTCGACATAACCCACCGAGCGGAACGCCAGGTGCGCGGGGTTGTTGTTTTTCTCGCTGCAGGCCGCCTCGCAGGCGTGGCAACCGATGCAGTTGTCGGCAGTGAAGAAGAAACCATGCTGTTTGTTGCGATTAGGGTTGCTGCCGACCGCCGGGTTCTCGTTGATAAACAGCGAACGACCGAGCGGCAGCTTGTGCTCGGTTAAATCCAGCAGGTCGATCTTCTGCCCGTAGCGGTTGCTCTCGGCCATCTCGTTGTCACTGAGGAAAGCATAGGGCTGCTCCTCGGTGCGCACTTCCCAGATGCTCGCATCGCTGCTTTTATTCGCGGCCGGGACGAACTGAATCGGGCTGTGCCATTGCTCGCCGCAGCTCGCGGCTGGGGTATTTTCAGAATCTTTAGTCAACATAGTCTGGCTCCCGGCCGATCAGAACGCACGGCGTTCGAGGTTTAAACGCGCGGCTTCTTGCTGGTCAATCAGCTCCACGCGCACCGCGTTTTGTTTGAACGCCGGCTGGCGCGAATGGGGGTCGAGCAGGCCCAAGGTCAGGCGGTTAACGCAGTCGTGAAAGTGGAAGGGTACGAACAACATGTCGCGGCCAACCCGCTGAGTCAGTTGCACCATCACCACCGCATCGCCGCGCCGGCTAACCAAGCGCACATAGCTTTGATGTTCGATGCCCAGCTCTTGCGCGGCGTCCGGGTTCATCTCCATATAAGGCGTGGGGCTGTATTTGTTGCAGTTACCGATCTTGCCGGTGCGGGTACGGGTGTGGAAATGCTCGACCACCCGGCCGGAGTTGAGCCAGAACGGGTACTCGCTGTCTGGGCATTCGTTGTTGTTGAAGAAGCGCACCGGAATCAGCTTGGCGCGGCCATCGTCGGTCTGGAAATGTCCATCGGTGTACAAGCGGCGCGCACCGATAAAGTCCTGCCGGCGCTGCATATCAAAGCTCAGTACCGGGCCAATGGCGGCCTCGTCCAACTGCGCTTGCGCCTCGCTGTACGGCCATTGGATACCGCGCGCGGCCTCGATGCGGTCGTAGCTCATGCCGGAAATATCCAGGGTGCGGCCCTTGCCCTTGGACAGCTCGCGCATCTCCTCGAACGCGCCTTCGGCCGTCTCGGGGAAGTGGATTTTATTCCGTTCCGTGAAGCGCTTGGCCATCTGGTTGAAGATCCAGAAATCCGGCTTGGAGTCGGCGAAAGGCGGCAACACGTTGCGGGTCAGGTTGACCCGGCGCTCGGTGTTGGTGTGGCAGCCTTCCTTCTCGGCCCACACGGCGGCGGGAAAATACACATGGGCGTACAGGGTGGTTTCTACGTCCGAATAGACGTCCTGCACCACCAAGAATTCCAACTTCTCCATGGCCTTGCGGATGCGTGGTTGGTTGGCCATCGAAGTCATGGGATTGGTCGCCACCAGCCACATGCCCTTGATCTCGCCGGTCTCGATGGCCGGGAAGATGTCGGTCTGTGCTAGGCCGCGCTTGGCCGGGAAGAAGCTTGGGTCGATGCCCCAGAAATCGGCGACTGTGTTGCGATCTTTTTCCTTCTCCAGCGCGCGATAGCCCGGCAGGCCCGAGCAGGACGACCACTCGCGGGTGCCCATGGCGTTGCACTGGCCGGTGATCGACAAACTGGTGCCGCCGGGAACACCGATATTGCCGGTGACCAGGTTGAGGTTGTTGATATTCACCACGCCATCCGAGCCGTGAGTCGACTGGTTGATGCCCATGGTCCAGATGCTCATCGCTGCCGGCGCCTTGGCGTAGAGGCGCGCCACGGTGCGGATGCGGTCTTCGTCGATACCGCAGACATGTTGCGCGGTTTTGGGGTTGTAGTCGGCGACCAAGGCGCGCAACTCGTCGATGCCGTTGGTGTGCTTGGCGATGTAATCATCGTCTTGCAGGCCTTCATCGAAGATCACATACATCATCGCGTTGATCAGTACGCAGTCGGTGCCTGGGGTAATCGGCAGGTGGATGTCGGCGAACTGCGCCAGCATGGTCACCCGTGGATCGATAACGATCAGCGGGAAGCTGCGTTTCTCCAGCGCCTCTTTCAAGCGCCAGTAGATGATCGGGTGCTGCTCGGGCAGATTGGAGCCGAACGCCATCAGGCAATGAGTGTGTTCGAAGTCGTCGTAGCAACCCGGCGGGCCGTCGGAACCGAACGAGCGCTTATAGCCGGAGACCGCCGAGGCCATGCACAGGGTGGTGTTGCCGTCGTAATTATTGGTGCCGATCTGCCCGCGCACCAGCTTGCCGAGGGTGTAGAACTCCTCGGTCAGCAGCTGGCCGGTGGAGACCACGGCGAAGGCATCGCGGCCGTATTTCTCTTGGATTTCTTTGATCTTGGCCGCTGTGGTGTCCAGTGCGCTGTCCCAGTTGGTCGGCTGGAATGGCAGGTGGGCCTTTTCGCGCGCCAACGGCACAGTACCGCGCCCCGGCGACTCGAACAGCTCGTGTTCGAGCAAGCCCTTGATGCACAGCTTGCCGCGATTAACGTCGGCGCCGGCATGCCCGCGACTGGTGACGATGCGACCGTCTTCGCCCAAGCCCAGCTCGATGGCACAGCCAGTCGAGCAGTAATTGCAGGTGGTGTATTTCCACTCTTTAACGGTTTTCGCGGGGATGGCAATCGGCTTACGGTGTTTGCGACCAAAAATCATGCTGTGTCCTACTGATCGCTGTCTGGGCAGCGTTAAGAGGTTGTGCGCCAGCGCGATCAATACGCAGCGGACGCAGGGCTAACCCCCTATCAGCAAAAATCGCGCCGTTTATGCCAGACGGCAGCAAAAACGCACGCTAGCGGCGCACTGTCAGACGTTAAGTCACCTACGAACTGCGCTGTTTAAGCGCACGCTGGCTCAAGGCTCGCGCTTGGCGCGCCAAAATCCGGCACGCCCGCCCAGTGATGGTGCGCAATCCGGCCAGCATACGAGCCAAGCGCCCCATCAAATGGGCGGTTGTCGACTGTTGCGGCCCTGCGCCAAGGTCACGGACCACTCAACACGCATCCGTCTGCGGCCGTCAGATCAGCGGGCAGCGAAACTGCAATCCTTGTGATAACTCAAGCCTCAGCTTTACTGACTAGACGAAGTAATAGTCCACAACTAAGTAAGGATACTTAGGTGGCCTGAGTGGAGGCTGTATGTCTTTATCTGTAACGCAACGCATCAGCGGCTGTTTTCTCCTGATATTGACCTTGTCGGCCGGCATTTTTGTTGCTGGCTTGATCGGTATGAGCCGCATCAACAAAGGCGTTGACGACCTGACCAATCAAGCCCTGCCGCTGACCGCGCAAGCGGGCGCCCTGCATGTTCAGCTACTGGAAGGTGTCGGTGCCTTGCTGCGCTTCTCGCAAGCGAACGACGCCAGCAAGTTAAGTGAGCTGGAACAAACCTACACCCGCCACCACGATGCCCTCCAGCAAACGCTGGACAGGCTGCACTCGCTCAGCCGTGAACAGAGTCAACTGAGCAGCACCCTGGACGCGGCCAAACAGGCCAGCGCAACCTTCTTCAGTCTGGCCCCAACGGCCATGACCGCGCATCGCCGCGATGTCGAGCTGGGCGTACAAATTCAAGCGGCTAAACGCGCCTTCGGCGATATGTCCGATGAGCTGTTGTTAGCCATCGACAACAGCCCGAGTCTGGACCCCGAGGCGCGCAAGCTGCTCACGACCAAGATCGATGGCATCGCCGCCGCGACCCTAAGCGCCATGGGCAAAGACAATGGCCCGGCAGTAATCGGCGCCACTCGGCAACTCCAGGGCTTGAGCGCGAAACTCGATTCCAGCGTGAGTGCCGACACCAAGGTGCAGTCGCTGTACAACACCTTCAAAACCTCAATTCTCGGCACCCAGGGCATGTTGCCCGCCTACGCCGAACAACTGCAGCAGCGCAAAACCGCGCAAACCAGCTTGGCCGAAACCATCCTGGCCCAACAAAGCGCTGCAGAAAAAGTGAACAGCCTGGTCGAACAAGTCAGCGCGCTCGCCGCCCAGATCAATACCGACGCGGCCCAGATCGTCGCCAGAAGCCGGCTATTGTTGATTCTGTTCGCCCTGGCGGCGGTAATAGGCGCAAGTGTTACCGCCTTTCTGCTGATCCAGAGCATTCGCAAACCTTTAGCCAACGTCATGCACGTGGTCCGCGCCATGACCCGCGGTGACCTGCGGCAGAACATCAGCGCCGAACGCCAAGATGAACTGGGTGAGCTGGCGAACGCCATGCAGCACTTGACCAACCAGCTGCGCGATGTACTGCAGCAGATCAACGACAGCGCCGAACAGCTGGCTGCCGCCGCCGAACAGTGTTCGGCGGTAAGTCAGCACAGCCTCGACAACGTTAACCAGCAGAAAGAACAGACCCACCAGGTGGCGACTTCTATTTCACAAATGACCACCGCAGTGGAGGAAGTCGCGCGTGGCGCCAGTGAAACCCTGGCGCAGGCCGAAGACGCGCAGCAAGCCAGCCTGCTCGGCGAGCAGAGCATGGACAGCCATGTGCGCAAGACCCACCAGCTCGCGGAGAACTTTCAACAGGCCTCCGGCAATATGGAAAAACTCAGTGATTTCAGCATCAGCATCGGCTCCGTACTCGATGTGATCCGCAGCATTTCCGAGCAAACCAACCTGCTCGCCCTCAACGCCGCCATCGAGGCCGCCCGCGCCGGCGAACAAGGCCGCGGTTTTGCCGTGGTGGCCGATGAGGTGCGCACCCTGGCCAGCCGCACAGGTGCCTCCACCACCGAGATTCAAGGGATGATCGAGCGCCTGCAGGCTGGCACCCGCGATGCGGTGCAGGAAATGGCCCGCAGTTGTCAGCAAGCCCAGGAAGGTGTTGTTGAAGTGGCGAAAGCCGCTGAAATGCTGCGCACCATCGGTAAGTCCGTGCACCTGATTCGCGATATGAATTTGCAGATTGCCAGCGCCGTAGAGGAGCAAAGCACGGTGGCGCGCATGCTCAACCACAACGTAGCTACCATCGCCGACCTGGCCGAACAAACCGCCAGCGGCGCACGCGAGAGCCAAATCGCCAGCCAGGAATTGGCCCGACTGGCAGAGCATCAACGTTCGTTAGTCCAGCGCTTCCAGCTCTAGGCCCGTCGTGAGCAACACGACGCCACGGAGTAACAGCCTTGCCATACAGAACCCTGAGTTCCCCACCCAGCAATCCCCGGAGGTTGCCATCATGTCACCGTCACAAACCCTGCGCGTCACCCTAACCCTCGCCTGCCTTGGCAGCGCCAGCCTAGTCCAGGCCGGTACCTGCGAGCTGATGATCACCCGTACCGCCTGCCCTGGACAGGAGGAAACCAGCTACAAGAAATGCAATGGCGAAGCGTCCTGTTCTGAATTCCTTGAGCTCGACAGCGCCGCTGCCTGCCAAGCTGAGGCGGTTAAGGCCTGTGAAAACAAACGCCTGAGCATCACCAAGTCAAAAGTAATCAGCGCAAAATTCGACGATGCCGCCGCGAAATCGGCCAGCGGCGGCGCCGATTTCTGTGCGGACTACCCCAACCGTGCTGCCGAATTCGACAAGTGCGACAGCCAATAACTGCTCGTAGTAATAACCTGCTAACAAGCACCGCAAGCGTGCTTTGGTAGGTGGCGACGCAAAACGACAGCCTGCCATCCAGCGCAGTTCCCCTCCTTAGGTATACCGCCCTTCTCCGCCGCTGCTCTGGAGATGGGCGGAGTCGCCTTGATTAGCTAGTGAGCAGCATCGAGTGGCGGACTATTCGCTGCGCTCCTGAGTCCTACTGGTCGATATAGAACTTAGAAGGCCTTGTCGCGGTACACCTCTTCGCCACCGAGCAGGGTCCAGAGCACCTTGGCCTTGCCGATCTGCTTGCTCGGCAGCTCGAAGATATTCTGATCCAGCACCACCAAATCGGCCTGTTTGCCCACTTGCAGCGAGCCGGTGTCTTGCTCTTGGCGCAGGGTATAAGCGGCATCTAGGGTGTAAGCCTTAACGGCGGCTTCAAGATTGGGCAGGCTGCGCTCACCTAGGCTCAGGGCGTTTTGCATGATGCCCAGGGGCGACAAGGGGTTTACGTCCCAGTCGGAGCTGAGGGTCACGCGGGCGCCGCTGTCGTACAGCTCGCGCATCGGCAACATTTGGTAGGCACGCTGGCCAATCATCGGCACGTTGTCTTTCAGAAACGATGGCGTGAAGTACGGGCTCGGTTGGAAGTCAGCGATGGCATTCAGCTGCTTAAAGCGCGGGATGTCGTCGTTATCCACCAGTTCGACGTGGGTGATGCGGTGGCGGCCCTTGCCGTTAGTGGCTTCGATAGCATCCAACGCATCGCTGACCGCCTGGTCGCCGATAGCATGGATATGCATATCGAAACCGGCCTTGCTCAGTTCACGGGCGTAGCGCTCAAGGCGCTCGGGGCTGAAGTAATACAGGCCTTTCGGCTCGACGCCCGGCAGACTCTGGTTATAGGGCTTTTGCAGGCGTGCGGTGGTGTTGTGGATGATGCCGTCGACATAGAATTTGATCTGCGTGACGCGCAGCAGACTGTCGTCATTACCTTCGTCATACATGGCTTTTAGCTCGGCCAGTTGCTCGCCGTCATCCAACCCCGGATAGGCCCACAGATCCAACACGGTGCGGGCCTTCAGCTCATCGTTTTTCGCCGCTCGCTGCCAGGCTTCAAAGTGACCGCGACGCCAAAATACCCGCGCATCGGCCACCGAGGTGATGCCGTTTTTGGCCAGCTCATCCTGCCCGGCCAATACCGCTTGGTAATAGATTTCTTCAAGCGCCTTGGACGGCGGTAAGGCTTTGTCCAAAGCTAGATCGCCGGCGTTATCCAGTACCAAACCAGTCGCCTCGCCGCTGCCATCACGCAGGATGATGCCGCCCGTTGGGTTCGGCGTAGCGGCATCGATACCGGCCAATTCCAGCGCCTTGGAATTGAGCCAATAAGAATGCGAAGTCTCCTCCATGATTGCCACCGGACGGTCGCTGATGATGCTGTCGAGCAGCGCGCGCGGGCTTTGCTTGGCCTCAAGCAAAGCATGCAAACCGAAACCAGAGCCCAACAGCCACTCGTCTTGCGCCTCGCTATCGCAGCTTTTCAACGCTTTGAGCCATTGCGGCACTTCATCCTGCGGGCTTAGCTCGCAACCACCCTGAGCTTCGGATGAGGCGTCTAACACATGGGCGTGGGTGTCTTGAAAGCCGGGCAATACCAAGCGACCTTCGAGATCGACCTTCTCGGTTTCATCATCAACGTACTCGGCTACATCATCGTCATCACCGATGGCAACGATGCTGCCATCCTCATCGATAACCATGGCGCTGGCCCAGGGCTGCGCAGCATTCACCGTGTATATTTTGCCGTTATGCAGCAGCGTGGTGCTGGGCTCGGCGGCCACAGCAAGGCCGCTGCCAAGCAGTAAAAAAACAGCACCCGACGGCGCTACGCGCATGGCAAAAACCTCGTAAAAACGGCTGCACCAACCTCAGTGGCCGGGCAGCAATTGATCAATAAATGCTCACTACCACGGCTGGCAATGACGCTTGTTACAACCACTGTAGAAGTTGCATGTGGCCTGCGCCCGAGGACGAAGACGAATACCTGCCCGGCAAAATGCCTAACAACACCGGGCAGTGCCGCTTACAGAATATCCAGCGGGTAAGAGGTGATCAGGCGGATCTCGTCGTTGTCGCTGCCTGAGTTAGTGGCGTTCATCTCGCCATTACCGCGATAGGTGGCTTGGCGCAGGGTAAAGGACAGGTCCTTGGCCGGGCCGTCTTGCAGCACGTACATCACCTGAATGTCGCGTTCCCACTCTTTGCCGTCTTCCAGACTGTTATAGAAACCATAGGCACCGTTGGCATCGGCACCGCTACCGTCAGCGTCAGTACCGCGCACATAACGGGTCATAAAGCTTAAGCCGGGCACCCCGAAGCTGCTGGCATCGAGGTCATATTGCAGTTTGTAAGACTGCTCGCCGGGGGCGTTGAAGTCAGCGAACTGCGAGGAGTTGGCCAACCAAATGGAACCGGCTGGGTTGTACTTACCGTTACCGGTTTCCACCCCAAGATAGTCGAACGGGGTATTGCCGTTAACGCGCTGGTGAGCGACGGTAAAGGTGTGCGCGCCAGTAACCAACGCCAGCGCCATGCTGTAGGCGTCGTTGTTGATGCTGCCGGCTTTAGCGTCACCGCTGTCGTCGGTTTTGTAATAGGCGATGCTGGTATTCAGTGCGGTTTCTTCAGCCAAGGCCCAGCTGTGATACAGGTCAGCGTAATACTGCTGCCAAACATCTTCGTAGTTGGACGCATGCAGGCCACCCGACAGGATGTCGCTGAACGTATAGTCACCACCGATAAAGTCGGCACGATCAAACTGGGTCTGGCCGTAGGTGGTGCCCAGATTGCCATCTTTATTGGTGCTGTTTTCCGCGTTGCCAGAGGTGAAGTGACCGCCTTGCAGGGCTAGGCCTTCGATCTCATTACTGGTGAGCAGGCCACCGGTGAAATGTTGCGGCATCAGGTACAGGTCGCTGTAGCCAAATACTGGGCTGTTCGGTTGCAGATTACCGGCTTTCAGTTCGGTCTCGGAAACCCGCAGTTTGACTGCGCCACCGGCCAGGCCATAGCTGTCTTCACCTTGACAGCTGCCGGTTAGCTCATCGCAATTATTGCTACCCGGAAATACGTTAACCCCACCCACTCCACCCGTGCCGCCTGTGCCCGCACCGCCGGTCAGACGCGCCGCGCCATTGGCAAAGGCATCCACGCCAAAACCGACGGTGCCTTGGGTAAAGCCCGAGGTGTAGGTCAGCATGGCCGCCTGGCCCCACTCATTGATGGAGCCCTGGTTGGTGTTGATGCCATCGTTAACACCATCGGCGGCATTAGCGGCGGCGTTATTGTTATTTTTGAAGTTGCGATTAATCGCCACGTTACGATTGAGCAAACTCAAAGTGCTGTCTTCAATAAAGCCTTTCGACTGACCTTGAGTGGAGCCTGCCAAGCCTTGGGCCAACTGCTCGACAGCCACCTCATCGGCGGCGTACGCCATCTGCAGGGTGGCCAGCGAGATGGCCAGCGCCAAGGCGCTGCACGTCTTAATTTGCATGGAGTGTGTTCCTTATTATTGAGGGTGGATAACGGACTAATCACGGCATTGCGGGATTTATTTCAACGCTTACACAGCCGTGGAAAGCGCTGCATACAGGCGTAAAAACAAGCAATAAAAACAGCTGCGCGGTGGCTGTGTTGGCCGCTACTGACGGGCTATAGCAGGGCACCAACAGCACCTGCTCAACCCCCGTTGTAAACCCTGACCGGCGTACAACTGAACCAACCCAGCAGCACGACGCAGCTAAAAAGAGAGGCTTAACCAGAGCCTCCCCATGGAGCAAAACGCAACTACACCGCTGGCATATTCTTGGTCACGCAGTGAATACCACCACCACCGGCGGCGATTGGATCGATATTCACCTGCACCACCACGCGGCCTGGATACAGCTTGGTGAGCAAGTCTTTGGCGAATTTATCGGCGGCTGCATCGCCAAACTGCGGCACTATCACCGCGCCATTGATCGGCAGGTAATTGATGTAACCGGGGGCGAAATCCGGGTTGTTTTGGGTGTAAACGTTGCTGCGTTTTTTCAGCGGTGGCGGCAGGGTAAATACCTGCAGTTTGTTGCCATCGGCATCGGTGGCGGCCTTGAGAATTTCCAGATGCTTACGGGTTACCGCGTAGTCATAAGACTTGGGGTCGTTGTCGAGGTTGGCAATAACTACGCCTTTGGAGGCGAAGCGCGCGTAGAAGTCGACGTGAGCGTCGGTGATGTCTTTATCCTTGATGCCCGGCAGCCAGATGATCTTGCGTAGGCCCAAATTGGCCTTCAGCTCGGCCTCGATTTGCGCTCGGCTCATGCCCGGATTACGGTTGCTGTTGACCCAGCAGCTCTCGGTCATAATCGCCGTGCCGAAGCCGTCAATTTCAATACCGCCGCCCTCACCCGTCAGCTGACTGCTGATATAGGTGGCATTGGTTTGATAGCTCAGCTCATCGGCCACCTGCGTATCGTTAGCGTGAGCCTGCTTGTTACCCCAACCGTTAAAGTTGAAGTCCACCAGACCACGACCGCCTTGATCGTCAACCACAAAGCAGCCGCCAAAGTCGCGCATCCAAATGTCATCCAGCGCCACGCTGATGAACTTGATATTGGTGGTGCCGCACTTGCTCTTGGCCAACGCCAATTGCGCCGGACGACAGAGCACTGTGACTGGCTGGTACTTGGCGATGGTCTTGGCCAACAGCGCGATGTTGTTGTTCACCGGCGTCGCCCAGTCGGCCCACACCCCAGAGGTAGCACCAAAGGCCAGGAAAATCCGCTCCTGCAGTTCGTTCTCATCCGGCATGTACCAGCTGCCAGCCACGGCGGCGCGCACTTGCTGAGCATTCAGGCCTAAGCCCATGGAAGCCACCGCGCCAAGACCGGCAACGGCAGACATCTGCTTAATAAAACCACGACGTGTCGACATGCGTTGATCTCACTCTAATGATTGCATTGCCTTAGCGTGCCGAAAATTCAGCACGCCACCGCGCCGTCACTGGCGAACTGCTCCCTGTGTTGCCCTGCCAACCGCACTGCTCGGCCGCGCCAGCAAACGGCGCGCACAGCCAAGCGCAACCTCGGCGCAGGTAAACGAGCGAGGCGAGGCGTTAGGCGGGAACCGTTAGCTGTGGTCTGCGCCGTTAGGCCGGAGTTACGTCCGGCCTAGCAGCCTGTCGGACTTAGGTCTGTCCTGCTGCGGAAAAGCCGGATTTGGTCATTTTTCGCGCTCTTTCTCGTTAAAGAGAGTGACTATTCGCCTCAAAAGAGCGCAAAAACTGCCTCAAACCGG
>JBILAR010000087.1:0-14673 GCA_044354115.1 Pseudomonas sp.
AAATGGACATCCGCATGACGCTGTCGATGAGTGAAATCTTAATTTTGTTTCTGGTGCTTCTGGTGTTGCTGAGGCCGAGGCTAAAAAGTCTCATCAGAAGTCGGGTATACGGAAACAATCTTGCTTGGGCTCGTAAATGCACGCGTCATTGAAAAACGGGAGGACTCCATATGTGGGTGCATCCGCATGTTTGATAATTAGCGCGAGTTATTACGTATAAGTGTTGTGGTGGAAGATGCGAGTTTTACCTACAAGTCTACAAGACTGCGCCATGAGAAAAGTGCGAGAACCTTTCCCGCACCATCCATAAACCTGAAGATTTACAGGGCCAGTCTATTGATTGTTCAGCTCTGCCAGCTCTTTGGCAAAA
Organism: Pseudomonas sp.; assembly: GCA_044354115.1. GTDB lineage: Bacteria > Pseudomonadota > Gammaproteobacteria > Pseudomonadales > Pseudomonadaceae > Aquipseudomonas. The sequence goes on from JBILAR010000087.1 coordinate 371, forward strand.
GTCTCTTGTAAATGGTTTATTTTAGTAAGCGATTCATTATCAATTTGGCCTCTAATACTCGCAATTTTATCTATTTCCTGAATGCAAGAATTAAGATTTTTTGCAAAAACTTCACGGCTGACAGTGGTGTTTGTGCTCATGTCGCGATCAAAAGTACAGCGAAAACGCTCTTGTAGATATGTAAGTTCTAAATACACCTCATCGCTTGCTTGAACGCTAGGACTTGATGCAGACGCATATAGCGAACTCACAAGCAAAAATGGTAGAGCAGTTGAAAGCAGGTAGCGACTTTTCATAATTTAGCCTCTTGTAATAATTTAAATAATTTTTAATGGCGAATGCATGAGTCGAGTGCGACACGGCTAATGAATTGCCTATGGGGCAGATTAGTAAAGCGTTAGAGCTTTTTCAAGTGAGACGGTAGGGGGCTGATTTTTTGCCCCGCACCGGCCACGCCAATGATTACCGTCACCCCCAACCCTTGTGTGCGCACTCGAGAAACGTAGAGCCTAGTAGGGCGGGTGCAACCCGCTCGGTTATGATTACGTGGGTTTATGCTGCATGCGTAATCATGTTGGCTGATGCGGGCTTCACCCGCCCTACAGGTTCTGAGGTTGTTCTGTGAGTCATTCCGTTCAGCGGCGCTGGTATCCCATTAGTTTTGCCATAGCCGCCTTGGTGTTGCTGCCGCTCAGCGTGTTGCTGCTCAGTTGGCAGCAGGTCGATGGTGAGATTTGGGCGCATCTGTGGCAAACCCAGATGCCGCGCTTGCTGGGTAATACCGCCAAGTTGCTGCTCGGGGTGGGCGTGGGCGTGACCTTGCTGGGGGTCAGTTTGGCGTGGCTGACCAGCCTGTGTGAGTTCCCCGGCCGGCGTTGGCTGGATTGGGCCTTGATGTTGCCTTTTGCGATTCCGGCCTATGTGCTGGCCTTTGTGTTTGTTGGTTTGCTGGACTTTGCCGGGCCGCTGCAAAGCCTGCTGCGTGAGTGGTTTGGCAGCGATTTGCGCTTGCCACGGGTGCGCTCCACCGGCGGGGTGATAGTCGTGCTGGTGCTGGTGTTTTATCCCTATGTGTACCTGCTCGCGCGCAGTGCCTTTATGGCTCAAGGCAAGGGGCTGATGGAGGCGGCGCGGATGCTCGGGCAGTCGCCGTGGCAGGCGTTTTGGCGAGTCGCCTTGCCGATGGCGCGGCCGGCGATTGGCGCGGGGTTGGCGCTGGCGTTGATGGAAACCTTGGCCGATTTTGGCGCGGTTTCGGTGTTTAACTTCGACACCTTCACCACCGCCATCTACAAGACTTGGTATGGCTTTTATAGCCTCAGCAGCGCCACCCAGTTGGCCAGCTTGCTGCTGTTGGTGGTGGCCTTGTTAGTGTGGGCCGAGCGCGGCGCGCGTGGGGCGGTGCGCCCGGCCAATGAGCGGCAGCGCACTCAAGCCTTGTTTCAGCTGCGCGGCCCGGCGGCGTGGGCGGCCAGCGGTTGGTGCGCTCTGGTGTTTGCCTGCGCCTTTGTCATCCCGATGCTGCAATTGCTGGTGTGGGTTTGGCAGCGCGGCCGCTTCGATTTAGACGAGCGCTACAGTGGTTTGATTTTGCACAGCCTGTATCTGGCCGGCATGGCGGCCTTGCTGACCGTGATGGCGGCCTTGCTGCTGGTGTTCGCGCGGCGCTTGGCACCGACCCGGCCGATTCGCGTGGCGGTGGCGCTGGCCAATCTGGGGTACGCCTTGCCCGGTTCGGTGTTGGCGGTGGCCTTGATGCTGGCCTTCAGCTATATCGATAACGGCGTGGTGATCCCCCTGTCGAACCTGCTTGGTGGTGCCGGCAAACCCTTATTGCTGGGCAGTTTGGCGGCTTTGCTGTTGGCCTACGTTGTGCGTTTTATGGCCGTGGCCTATGGCCCATTGGAGAGTAGCTTGGCGCGCATCCGCCCGTCCTTACCGCAAGCCTCACGCAGCCTTGGGGTGGGCGGCGTGCATTTGTTCACCCGTTTGTACCTGCCATTGCTGCTGCCGGGGGTGTTGTCGGCGGCCTTGTTGGTGTTTGTCGATGTGCTCAAAGAAATGCCCGCGACCCTGCTGATGCGTCCTTTTGGCTGGGACACTTTGGCGGTGCGGGTGTTTGAAATGACTAGCGAAGGCGAGTGGGCGCGCGCCGCCTTGCCGGCCCTGAGCGTGGTGCTGGTGGGCTTGCTGCCGGTGATAGTGCTGATTCGTCGCTCCGCGCGGATGGTCGGCTAAGGTGCGCGGCGGCTGTCCACTGGCGGGCTGAGCGGCTACAATGCGCGCGCTTAATTTATGTCCACAGTAATAAGCAGGCTTTACTGTTCGGCAAGCTGACGCGCCACGGGCGCATCGGTCAGTTTGCCGGCGCAAGCTTTGCCCGCCCACCGTCAGCTGCATAAGGAATTCCCATGGGACAGCGCACACCTCTGTATGAACAGCATTTAGCCTTAGGCGCCAAGATGGTCGACTTTGGTGGCTGGGATATGCCGTTACATTACGGCTCGCAAGTTGAGGAGCACCATCAGGTGCGTCGCGACTGCGGGGTGTTTGATGTGTCGCACATGACCGTGGTGGATGTCAGCGGCCCGCAGGCCAAAGCCTATCTACAACACCTGCTGGCCAACGACGTGGAGCGCCTGCAATTGCTCGGCAAGGCGTTGTACAGCGGCATGCTCAATGAGCAGGGTGGGGTGATCGACGACCTGATCGTCTACCTGTGCGCCGACGGTTATCGGGTGGTGGTGAATGCATCGACCCGCGACAAAGACATCGCCTGGATGGAAAAACAGACCGCCGGCTTTGAGGTGATCCTCAATGAGCGCGCCGAGCTGGCCATGCTGGCCATTCAAGGCCCGCAGGCCCGGCTGAAAACCGCCGAGCTGGTCAGCCCGGCCCGCGCCACCCTGATCAACAGCCTCAAGCCGTTCCAAGGCTTGCCCGACGGTGAGTGGTTTATCGCCCGCACTGGCTACACCGGCGAAGATGGTCTGGAGATCATGCTGCCAGCGGGCGAAGCCGCGGCCTTTCTCAGCGAGCTAGTCGGCGCCGGGATTGCCCCGATTGGCTTGGGTGCGCGCGATACCCTGCGCTTAGAAGCCGGCATGAACCTGTACGGTCAGGACATGAACGAGGAAATCACCCCGCTCTCGGCGAACATGGCCTGGACGCTGGTGTGGGAGCCGCAAACGCGTAACTTCGTCGGTCGCGCCGCCTTGCAAGCGCAACTGGACGCTGGCGTGGCCGACAAACTGGTGGGCTTGGTGCTGGAGGAGCGCGGCGTGCTGCGCGCCCACCAAGTGGTGCGGATTAACGGCGTGGGCGAAGGCGAAATCACCAGCGGCAGCTTCTCGCCGACCCTGGGTAAGTCGATTGCTCTGGCCCGGGTGCCCGCCGGCACCGGCGAGCGCGCCGAAGTGGAAATTCGCGGCAAGTGGTATCCGGTACGCGTGGTGCAGCCGAATTTCGTCCGCCACGGTAAGGCCTTAATTTAAATAATCGCCTGTTATCGCCGCGCGAGTGGCAGATAACAATTAGCTGCTAACTTTATCCGGGCACGCCGTTGCCCGGTCAAACTTTGAGGACTCTGAAATGAGCAATATCCCTGCCGATCTGCGTTACGCCGCTAGCCACGAATGGGTTCGTTTGGAAGCCGATGGCACTGTGACTGTGGGCATCTCCGACCACGCCCAAGAAGCGCTGGGCGACGTGGTGTTCGTTGAGTTGCCAGAGGTCGGCAGCAGCTTGAATGCAGGCCAAGAAGCCGGTGTGGTGGAGTCGGTAAAGGCCGCCTCGGACATCTACGCGCCGATTTCAGGCGAGGTGATCGCGGTCAACCAAGTGCTCACCGACAGCCCTGAGCAAGTCAACAGCGACCCGTACGGCAGCTGGTTCTTCAAACTGCAGCCAAGCAATGCCGCCGACCTCGAAGCGCTGCTCGACGCCGACGCTTATTCAGCTGCCTGCAATACCGAAGCCTGAAAGTAGCCCGCAAACCTACTGCGCTCGGCATCTTGAGCCTCGGCGGTGCTCGGAACCCTCATTTACAGCCGTAAATTCCGGTTCCTGCGCTCCGGCGCCGCTCAACCTGCCTTCGCTCGTAACGGTTTTCGAGCCACTTTGTAATATCACTTAAGCTGCAAAGTCTCGCCAGTCGAGGCTTTGTGCTTTTTAGAGGTTGCCCCATGTCCCAGTTGTCCTTGTCCCAATTGCAGCAGTCCAGCGCCTTTTTGCGTCGTCACCTCGGCCCCGATGCGCCTGAGCAGCAGGCCATGCTCGAGGCCATGGGCCTGAGCAGCCGCGCCGAGCTGATCGAGCAAACCGTGCCTCCGGCGATTCGCCTGAATCGTGAACTGGACCTGCCGCCCGCCTTGGACGAGGAGGCCGCACTGGCCAAGCTGCGCGGTTACGCCGAGCAGAACCAACTGTGGACCAGCTTGATCGGCATGGGCTACCACGGCACCGTGACCCCGGCGGTGATCGTCCGTAACGTGTTGATGAGCCCGGGTTGGTACACCGCCTACACGCCGTATCAGCCAGAAATTGCCCAGGGCCGTTTGGAGGCGTTGCTGAACTTTCAGCAGCTGACCATCGACCTCACCGGTCTGGACTTGGCCAGCGCCTCTTTGCTGGACGAAGCCACCGCCGCCGCCGAAGCCATGGCCATGGCCAAACGCGTGGCTAAGAGCAAGAGCAACCTGTTCTTCGTCGACCAAAACTGCCACCCGCAGACCATTTCCGTGGTGCAAACCCGCGCCGATGCTTTTGGCTTTGAGCTGGTGATTGATGCGGTCGAGAACCTCGCCAGCCATCAGGTGTTTGGCGCGCTGCTGCAGTACCCGGACAGCTTCGGCGAGATCCGCGACCTGCGCCCGATTATCGAGCAACTGCACGCCCAGCAAGCCCTGGCCTGCGTCTCGGCCGACCTGCTGAGCCTGTTACTGCTAACGCCTCCGGGTGAGTTGGGCGCCGATATCGTGCTCGGCAGCGCCCAGCGTTTCGGCGTGCCGATGGGCTACGGTGGCCCGCACGCGGCCTACTTTGCTTGCCGCGACGAATACAAGCGGGCCATGCCGGGCCGCATCATCGGCGTGTCCAAGGACGCCCGTGGCAACATCGCCCTGCGCATGGCCCTGCAAACCCGCGAGCAGCATATCCGCCGCGAGAAGGCCAACTCGAACATCTGCACCGCGCAGGCGCTGCTGGCCAATATCGCCAGCTTCTACGCCGTGTATCACGGCCCAGTCGGCCTGAAGAACATCGCTCAGCGCGTGCAGCGCCTGACCGCCTTGCTGGCGGCCGGTCTAGAGCAGAAAGGCCTCAAGCGCCGCAACGCCAATTTCTTCGACACCTTGACGGTTGAAGTGGGCGACCAGCAGGCGGCGATTCTTGCTCGTGCGCATATCCAGTGCATCAACCTGCGCGTGATCGGCACCGATGCGTTGGGCGTTAGCCTGGACGAAACCTGCAGCGCCGATACCGTGGCCAATCTGTTCGACCTGTTCCTCGGTGAAGAGCACGACCTCGATGTGGCCGCGCTGGACGCCACCGACGTTGCTTCGGGCATCCCGGCCGCGCTGGTGCGTACCTCGGCCTACCTGACTCACCCGGTGTTCAACACGCACCACAGCGAAACCGAAATGCTGCGTTACTTGAAGCAGCTGGAGATCAAAGACCTGGCCCTGAACCAGTCGATGATTCCGCTCGGTTCTTGCACCATGAAGCTCAACGCCACCAGCGAGATGATCCCGATTACCTGGCCGGAATTCGCCAACCTGCACCCGTTCGTGCCGCTTGAGCAGGCCGAGGGTTACAAGCTGATGATCGATGAGCTGGACGCTTGGCTGCGCGCCATCACCGGTTTTGACGCCATCTGCATGCAGCCCAACTCGGGCGCGCAGGGCGAGTACGCCGGCTTGTTGGCGATTCGCAAATACCACGAGAGCCGTGGCGATGCGCACCGCAATATCTGCCTGATCCCGGCTTCGGCCCACGGCACTAACCCGGCGTCGGCGCAGATGGCCAGCATGCGTGTGCAGATCGTCGAGTGTGATGCTCAGGGCAACGTCGATCTCGACGACCTGAAGAAGAAAGCCGCCGAAGCTGGCGAGCAACTGTCCTGCTTGATGGCCACCTACCCATCGACCCACGGCGTGTACGAGGAAGGCATTCGCGAAATCTGCGAAGTCATCCACGCCCACGGCGGCCAGGTGTATATGGACGGCGCCAACCTCAACGCCCAAGTTGGCCTGACTCGTCCGGCCGACATCGGCGCTGACGTGTCGCACATGAACCTGCACAAAACCTTCTGTATCCCGCACGGCGGTGGTGGCCCAGGTATGGGCCCGATTGGTGTGCGTGCGCACCTAGCGCCGTTCGTGGCCGATCACCCAGTGGTCAAGATCGACGGCCCGAACCCTGGCAACGGTGCCGTCAGCGCCGCGCCGTGGGGCAGCGCCAGCATCCTGCCGATCAGCTGGATGTACATCGCCATGATGGGCCCGCAGTTGGCCGATGCCACCGAAGTGGCGATTTTGAATGCCAACTACCTGAAAGAAAAACTCAGTGGTGCTTACCCGGTACTGTTCAGCGGCCGTAATGGCCGAGTGGCGCACGAATGCATCATCGACCTGCGCCCACTCAAAGCGGCCACCGGCATCAGCGAAGAAGACGTTGCCAAGCGCCTGATGGACTACGGCTTCCACGCCCCGACCATGTCGTTCCCAGTGGCGGGCACGCTGATGATCGAGCCGACCGAGAGCGAGTCCAAGCATGAACTGGATCGCTTTATCGAAGCCATGCTGAGCATCCGCGCCGAGATCGCCAAGGTCGAGGCGGGCACCTGGCCGGCCGAGCACAACCCACTCAAGGGCGCGCCGCACACCCTGGCCGATGTCACCAGCCTGTGGGAGCGGCCGTACAGCATCGCCGAGGCGGTCACTCCGTCGCCGCACACCCGTGCCCATAAGTACTGGCCTACGGTAAACCGCGTCGACAACGTGTACGGCGACCGCAACCTGCACTGCGCCTGTGTGCCGGTAGACGATTACCGCTAAGTTGTTGCGCGTCTAATACAACAACGCCGCCCAATCAGGCGGTGTGAAAGCGCATTTCTGCGAGCCAAAAGCAAACGCCCCGACAGTGTCGGGGCGTTTGCTTTTGCGGGTGTTGGCGTTGTTTTGGCGGAGAAGATTATTCGTTCATCAATGCTAGCGTTCGGAGTCTAAGCCAGCCCGCTCCCCGAGGTGGCTGCAATGCTGATAAATCCAGCCTGCACCGCCAAGGCCGGGTGTTGTGTCAGCAGCCAAGCGTCGAAGCTTGCCTGCGGCAAGCCTCCATACAGCACTACACGCCCCTGCAGCTTGTTAATCGCACGCTGCAACACTTTGAGCGGCTTACCCTGCTGACCAAACCAGCCCAGGGGCGCGTCGTAAAAACGGATAAACATCCCTTCTCGAAAACATGCCAACCACTCGCTGGATTCACTCAAGCGCAAACGTTCGCCAATTTCCATATACCGATCTCTCCCAAGCAAAAGCAAAAGCAAAAGCAAAAGCAAATTTAAAAACTAAAGGTTAAAGATTAAAACCCTCACGAACACACGTCACCTGAAGGTGGTTATTTCCATCAATGCCGCCGCCCCAGTTGCCGTTTTCCATGTTGAAGTCGACGGCGCCGGTAAAGCCGATATCGCTGGACCAGTAGTAGCCGTAGAAGTAGTGAGATTGGCCCCCGCACGCGTCTTTGAGCGGCCAATTGTAACGCTTACACATATCCTTGTTTGGACGCGTATTTGACGTTGCTTTTTCGAATAGTGCTAACAACTCTTGTTTAGTTGGAAGACGTGCTTTTTGCGCTTTGCAATAATTACCCGCCACCGTCCAGTTACGTAAAGTGCCGTCCGGTTTTGTGAAACGCGCAACTAGGTTGGCTTGCGGCACAGTGAACTTAGCTATCTGCTTATGGCCTGTCATACCATAGTTATTCCAGTTGTTCCGAGGCATTATCTCCAACTTAAATACTCGGCCGGCATCCTCAGGCGTGATCTTATAAGGCTCCACCTTGCTATCCTTTACGGTGTTAGTAGCTGAAGGAATAAGGTTGCCAGTGAAACCATGCTCATAACCCCACAGATAATACGACCTATCCTGGGGGTGACCCTTGTTGGGCTCGAAGGTGTAGGTAGCGACCAGGGTTTGGTTGATCTGGCTAATTTTCAGGTCTTTGAGATACGGCTTAGCAGCGGGATCAATCACCGAGCCGTTCGAGTCGTCATCGATGATCGAGTTACCCGAGTCCCTACTCTTCTTCGTCAGCACGTTGCCGACCACATTGGCCCCGTTCTTGGCCCGTACCGACACTTCCAGCACCTTGCCGGCATCGGCTTGCGCAATCGTGTAATCCGGCACAGTGCCAGACCTGTTCACAGAGGTCTGGCTGTTAAGCACCGCTGCTGCGGTATTCGCATTGCCCCACACGTAGGTCGAAATGTCAGTGCGATTACCGGTCTTCGGATCAAACACGTAGTTCGCAGACAGTTTGGTACCCACGCCCAAATAGCCGCTGATCTTAAGGTCGCGGATTGCAGGCGTGGCCGTGGTATCAATCACCGTCCCACCTGCCCCACCACCCGTATCTCCTCCACTGCTATTAACGGTCAGCGTATTACCCACCACAGGGGTAGCCGCATTGTTCTTCGCCTGGACCGATACCTCCATCACTTTACCGGCATCCGCTGCAGACAAGACTCGCGGCGGCACGGTACCGCTGGTCGCAACAACGCTGCCGCGGCTTACCTCTGTCGCTGTTGTGCTTTTGTAACCCCAGACATAGGTCGACTTATCGAGCGGTGCGCCATTATTTGGATTGAACACGTAGTGCGCCGTCAGGCTCAGCCCAGCTTCCAGCTTACCGGTGATCACCAGGTTAGTGATAGCAGGTGCCGCGGTCGGATTAATCACTGCACCGACAGCGTTACCCCCAGTCGCACCCCCGTTCTTCGCGGTCGTGGTCACCACTGCACCGGTTACATTCAAGCCGTTTTTAGGCTGTACCGAGACTTCCAGTACCTTGCCGACATCGGCTTGCACAATATTGTAATCGGGCACCGTGCCCCACTTGACCACAGATTGGCTGTTGAGAACGACTTGACTGGTGTTGCCTTGATAACCCCAGGCATACGTCGAGTTATCGCTTTCATTACCGCCATTGGCAGCGTAGGCGTAAGTGCCTTTCAGGTTTTTACCCACATACAGCTCGCCCGTCACTTGAAGGTTGCTGATTGAAGGCTTGGCTGCGGCATCAATTACTTGACCTAAAGCGTTACCCCCAGTCGCACCCCCGGCCTTCGCGGTCTTGGTCACCACTGCACCGGTTACACTCAAGCCGTTTTTAGGCTGTACCGACACTTCCAGCACCTTGCCGACATCGGCTTGCGTAATCTTGTAACCCGGCACAGTGCCAGACGTGGTCACAGCGGTCTTGCTGCTACTGACACCTGTTGCGGTATTCGCATTGCCCCACAAGTAGGTCGAGGCATCACCAATCGCACCGGTCTTCGCATCAAACTTGTAGCTCGCAGACAGTGTTTTATCCACCTGCAGCGTGCCGCTGATCTTAAGGTCGCTGATTGCAGGCGCAGCCTTGGGATTAATTACAGCGCCGCCATTACCGCCGCTCGTGCCAGTGGCCTGCGCAGTGGTCATAGTGTCCGTATCACCCTTAGTGCCGGCTTTGTTCTGCGCTGTAACCTTGAAGGTCAGCGTCTTGCCCGCGTCTTCGGGCATCAGCGTGTAATGAATGTTTTTTACATCACGACCCCCGCTCCAATACGGGATTGACGCATCAGGTGAACCACTTTGGTTGTCATAGTACGAGTACGCACCAATCAGCGTCGAACCGACCTGCAACGTGCCTTTGATGTTAGTGACCTGTACAAGTGGCTTACGATCCATATTAAGTACGCCGCCGTTTCCGTCACCGCCAGTGATCGAGTTACCCGCGTCCGAACTCTTCCGCGTCAGCGTGTTACCGACCACCTGGGCGCTGTTCTTGGCTCGCACCGACACTTCCATCACGTGGTTTACATCGTTTTGGACAATCGTGTAATCCGACGCAATACCAAGCGTGGTCACAGTGGTGCTGCTAGTGACACGGTCTGCGGTGTTACCCGACCAGCCCCACTTAAAGGTCGAGGTATCACCAAGCGCACCGGTTTGCGGATTAAATTTGTAGCTCGCAGACAATTTTTTACCCACGTCCAACGTGCCGCTGATCTTAAGTTCGCTGATTGAAGGCGTGCCCCTGATGTCAATCACCACTCCGCCAGTACCGCCGTCAGTGGTCGTACCGGTCGAGTTTGCCGTGGTCATGGTCAGCGTGTTACCGACCACATTGGCGTTGTTCTTGGCCTGCACCGACACTTCCAGCACCTTGCCGGCATCGGTGTCCTGAATGGTGTAATTCGGCACAATACTAGGCTTGATCACAGCGGCGCCGCTGCTAGTGACCGCTGTTGCGGTACCCGTTTGCCCCCACAAATAGGTTGAGACGTCAGTGCGTTCACCGGTCTTCGGATCAAACGCGTAACTCGCCGACAGGTTTTCACCCACGAGTAATCTGCCGCTGATTTTAAGGTCGCGGATCTCAGGCTTGGCCTTGGCATCAATCACCACGCCGCCTGAGCCACCGCCAGTAATCGTGCGGGTCGAGTTCGCCGTGGTCGTGGTCACCACTGTACCGGTCACATCAGCCTTGTTCTTCGGCAGCACCGACACTTCCATCACCTTGCCGGCGTCGTCTGCCTGAAGCCTGTAACCCGGTACTTGGCCGTTGTCGGTCGCGGCGTCAGTGCCTGCGACATTTAACGACTGACCCAGTTGCCCCCACTTATAGGTCGAGGCATCGCCCGAACCACTGCCGTTGTCATCGTAGGTGTACTCACCCGTCAGGCTTTCACCCGTGCTCAACGTGCCGCTGATCTTAAGGTCGCTGATTGAAGGCACGGCCTTTGGATCACCCGCGACAGTAGCCTCTATTCTTGCAGTTAGACCCACTGCGGGCTCAGAGATATGTGCGTCAGTCTTGGGGGTGACTTCAGCAACCAAGCGCTGGCCAGCCTTATCGCCCTCAGCCTCACTCAGGGTGTAGCTAAACGCCGTTGCACCCTGAATAACCTGACCGTCGCGCAGCCATTGCACGGTAGTCCCTTGCTCCCGTTCACCGTCCAGATCACTAAACTCATAGGTCAGCGTGACGGTGTCACCGAGGGCCGGTGTCGGCGGGTCAAGCGCCAGGTTACTGGCGACCGGGGCTCGCCCGTGAATCGTAGAAACGGGCTCGGAGGTGTATTTCTGCGCATACACCGGTATGACGTACATAAATTGCGACGCAATCAATATCCCCGAGGTGATTTTGTTTCTGAGTAACTTCATGAGCGTTATCTAAACCTGAATAGAAGATTCGAGCATTCAAAAACCACATCATTTGCAGGGCGACGGCCAGCGCAGCGACGAACAAGGCGGTGTAACGCCTCATGCAAAAACCGCTGCTGCAGCCAGCGACATCACAGCCCTAGAGGTGGCCACCAGCGAAGTGTCTGCGTCATCACGGCGTTACTTCTTTTGATTCAACGGTCACGCGAATACGTTTGAGCTGATGACCCGCTTGTATGGTGAACGTTTGTGCAGTCGCCCCTAGCACATCGACATACTCACCACTGCCTGGGCTAGTCTCTTCTTCCCACTGATAGGAGAAGGTGTTGGCACTACACACGCTGGCACACTCCAGCTCTGCGGTGAGCGTTTCACCCACGGCGGGCGTACCTTTAACAACGCTACGAACACTCGCGTTCTGAACTAACTCGGGCGTGACGTTGACCGTGTAGCTGGCCGAACCGAAGACCTTCCCGGCGCCATCGTGCTCAACGGCCGTAATGGTCACTATGCCGACGCTCTGAGCGGCCAACGCACCCGTTGCTGAGTCGACATCCAGTGCCACTGGGTCGGAGGATGAGTAGGTCACCAGACCTTGGCGTCCGCCTTGAACACGCATGCCGGGGTCATTGCTTGCCACCATCATGCTCATGCTGCTCAGTGCAAAGGTTAGCGGGGCGTACTTGTCTTTTTCTTGGTACTCAAGAACGATGTTGTAGTTACGATTGACGATATCGGTCTTGGCTTGGGTGAGCGGACGTAAGGCAATCGCCTTTTGCGGATCAAGCAATTCGTCGAGTGACTTATCAAAGTCCCAGGCCAGACCCATGCCCACTTCCCAGCCACCTGAACCACCGGTAACTTTAGTGTGTTGAGCGTGCAGGTCGAGCAGGGGAATTGGTTGGTACTTGGCACCCAAGGTATAACCTTTGGGATTTTTTTCCGTCTGACTACGGCTGCCCGACACGTCTACCCGGTCGCCGTCCCACTGAAAGTATTTACCGGAGAAGGACAGCTGTTGAATGCCGGGTATCGCGGTTTCCACATTAAGGTCCCAGCCCTTGGCGGCCCGCTCCTGAAGGATGCGCGTATCTGGGTCGCTGTTGAGGCGATGGTCGTTAGAGTTTTTCCAGCCGCTGAGTGGGGCATAGTAGTTGGCCGAGAAGCGCGCCTGATCGGTCCAGGCTTCGCCACCGAGGCCACCTCGGGTGTGATTACGTGACATGTCTTGATCGAGAAAGCTGTTAACCCCGAGGACCCAATGCTCGTCCACTTGCCGGCGATACCCCAGCCCGACGTTGGCCAGATTACGCTCACCAAAGGTGCGTGCGCCTATTTGAGCGAACACAATGTCGATGTCACGCTCGTACAGCGGCTGCAGGTAATCCAGCGAGTAGCCGACCTGGCCGCCGTTGACGCTGGCTTGAATGCCGACTTTGGCGGTGCCGTTGGCACCGAGGAACTTCTCGATCTCGCGAGACGCGCCGCCGGTCACCCCGCTCACAGCGCGCTGAGCCAGCATCCCGGTCGGGTCAGGGCCTTTTTTCTGATCGGCCCCGAAAATCTGCGCCGCGCCCAACACTTCCTGCGCCACGGCGCTGGTCAGTTTGTCTTGCTCTTTTAGCTGTGCGGAGCTCAGCTTGTCATTGTCTGCTGAGCCCACCGGACCGGGCACCAAAATGAAATCGCCAGCCTTGAGCGTGGCCAGCGTGCTGGCGGGCATGACTTGCCTGTTTAAGGCGGTGAGTTCACGGGTGGAGCGATTGAACTTGCCGGCGACCGCCGCCAAGGTTTCACCGGGCTTGAGCTGATAGGTGCGGTAGTTGTTATACAGCCGTGCCTCACCCTGCGGACTGTAAGGCACCAGTACCGCGGTGGATGACCAGCCGTAGGCTTTAAATTGTTCGCGCAATGCGCTCAATGTACTGACCGGCAGCGAAAAGCGTTCGGCAATAGCCTGTAATGCCTCGCCTTGCACCGGCGGATAGATAATGTATTGCTGAACCTTCTCTGCCGCGACGGTTTTCTGATAAGTTGCAGCAACTGACGAGGCGCTATTACCGGCAAAACACAGCAGAACAAAATAGGTAAACGTTTTTTTCTTTTGAAAGGAAAACACTAAAATTATATCCTGGTAAAAAATATAGCCGCTGTGCATCCGTCACATGAAGCGTATAAATGTTATTAATAATTGAGGTGGTCGTGGATTATCAGTAATCGCAATACAACTCGCCGCCGCGTGATATCAATTGAATAACGTAAGCACCCGCTGATTCAATTAATGACTTTATAATTTCAGACGTTTTATCGAGCGGCGTTACACGCCTTGCGCTCTTCGCCAATGCGCCCATCCAAGATGGCCTGATTGGCGTCTTTGGCCGTAACAGCAAACCCTTGTTCGTCAAAGGCGCCCATCTGTAAGCGGTAGCTGGAAAAACGTTCGGTAACAGGCACGCTGAATTGCTGTTCCTCACCGGGCGCTAACAATCCAATCGGATAGAGAATGCTTGCCTTGGGGTGACACTGGATAGCTATCGGCGTAACCACCAAATACCCTTGAGCAATCGGCGCATCCCCTGCATTAATGAGGGTGCCACCGACCGCCTGGGTCGCCCCGTTGCCGATGCCCATATGGAACTTAACCTGCAACTCAGGTGCCGCATTGGCATGAGTAATAAATAATCCTGCCGTAATGGCCGCGCTGATAAATTTCATTACTACTCGAATCCAAAATCAAAAAATAAGCCGCACAATATGCAGCCATCACCAGTGGATGCAGAAGTGAATTAGTGTGAATTAATAGAAAATTACAAGATTTAACCCGCGCAGCAGGAATTAAGGGCAAAACGGGGTGGTAAAAGATTTTACGCA
>JBILAR010000062.1:0-19966 GCA_044354115.1 Pseudomonas sp.
GCAGGGCTTGCAGGTAGCGGTTAGTCGATGTCGAGGCTACTGCCACCAAACCATTGGCTTGGGCGGGCGTGGCCAGGTAGACATGATTTTTTTCGAATGTCAGTTTGTTCCACTCAAGGCGGCGCTCAGGCGCCTGCCAGGGGGTGTTATCACTTGAGAACACCGGCTGAAGGGTTCTTTCGTCTAGCAGGTCTAGCTCTACACCGGCAGGCAATGTGAGCGAGTTATTGATGATGCCCTTGTTCAGCGAAACATAGGCATTGTGCTGGCCAATAATAATTTCACCGTTGTCGCTGCTGACCTGCCGATTAGCGTTGAACCAGTAGTCCATGCCGCTGTTGGATCGATAGTGATTAGCTTGCTGGGCATTGGGCAGTTGTTCTGCTTGCAGAGTTTGCCCGTATGAGGTGCAGACCTTGCCGTTGTCTAGTTTGATTGCGCTGGCGTAAATATAACGTTGAGTTTTTGTGCTTTCGATGAGCTGTGCCTTGATGTCCTTGGTGCATTGCTGCGCATCTCGTGGAAGGTCGTTTAACGCCTTCAGGGCTGTGGCTGTTTGCATTTTTAGCGCAAGGAAGTTCTGACCGTTCTGCTCGATCACCGGCGTCAGTTTTCGTACCAGATACTGTTGGCTCAGGGTGTCTGCGACCATCACAGCCGCGCCCAGAGACAGGGCGACGCAGAGCGTCGTTATAGCGCCTTTGGCAGGGCTACTAAACAGCGTCGAGTAGTTTTCACTGAGGTACGCTTTGATGCGCTCAAGGTTGTTGCTTTGCAGCATGTCAAAGTGCTGTTTTGTCTGGGTTGTTGAGTTCATAGGTGAGCATCGTCTGAGTTGGCTGGGTGGATGAATCATCGCGCCGGGCTTGGCTCAGACATAATCAAAAAGGGTGAATTCACTGTTTTTCACCTGCAGCGCAGCCGCTACGGGCGCTGCTTTGGCTGCGCAACCGGTGACTTGCCTGTTGCTGGCTGGGCGTTTGGCCGGCTTTGTTGTTAGTGATGTGAGCTATGGCGAGGAAGATAGCAATATCGACGTTTACGACACCCGTGGGCATGCTGTGGCGTTGCTGATTAGCCTTTAGATACGACAAAGCCGCCTCATTGGGCGGCTTTGTTGTTTGTGCGGTTGGCGTAAGCCGGCTTAGTTACGCCGGCTCAACGTGCAGTAATACGCCGTCTTGGCCGATTACTTTGACTTGGCTGCCCGCGGGTAGGTCATTGCCGGTGACCAGCCACAGCAAGTCGCCCACTTTGATTTTGCCACGACCACCGACAATCGCTTCGTGCAGCGCAAATTGCCGGCCGTGCAGTTCGCTGCCGCGTTGGTTCAGGCCCGGCTGGTCGGAGGTTTTGTTCGCCGCCCGTTGGCGTTGCCACCAGAGTACGGCAGTGAGAATCGACAAGCAGCCGAACAGCACCAACTGCCAGGCCCAAGGCAAGCCCGGGAACAGGTACAGCAGCAGGCCAACAAGGGCGGCGGCGAGGCCGGTCCAGAGTAAATAACCGCCCACGCCGAACACTTCAAAAATCAGCAGCAAGCTGCCCAGTGCCAGCCAGTCCCAGTACGACAGGTGATACAGGTAATCCCACATGGCTTAACGCCTCTTCGAATGTCTATGCCCGCAGACGGGACGTAGTGGGCTTTAGCCCACTAGCTTTCGCGGCCAATGGCGGATTGTTCGCTGCGCTCCTGAATCCGCCCTACGTCCTATGATGCTGTTGCGTGGCCAAGATCGCCAGCAAGCTGGCTCCTACAAAGGCCACGGCTAAATGCAATTGCTCTTAGTCGCGTAGCTTGGGCGCAGCGTAACCTGACAGCGGCTTAGGCCTTTTTGTCGCCGAAGGTGGCTTTGACGATTTCGCTGATGCCGCCGATCGAGCCGATCATTTGGCTGGCTTCCAGCGGCATCAGAATGACCTTGCTGTTGTTGGCGCTGGCCAGTTTGCCGAGAGCGTCGATGTATTTTTGCGCGACGAAGTAGTTAACCGCCTGCACGTTACCGGCAGCGATGGCCTCGGAAACCATGCGGGTGGCTTCGGCTTCGGCTTGGGCCGCTCGTTCACGCGCTTCTGCTTCCAGAAAGGCCGCTTGGCGCTGGCCTTCAGCCTCAAGGATTTGCCCCTGCTTTTTACCTTCGGCGGTCAAAATTGCCGCTGCGCGCAGGCCTTCGGCTTCAAGGATTTGCGCACGCTTGATACGTTCGGCCTTCATCTGCCCAGACATGGCCGCCATCAGGTCGGCCGGTGGGCTGATGTCTTTGATTTCGATCCGGGTGATCTTAATCCCCCACGGTGCGGTGGCGTCATCGACGGTTTTCAGCAGTTTCTCGTTGATCGCGTCACGTTGGCCGAGCATGGCGTCCAGTTCCATCGAGCCGAGTACGGTTCGAATGTTGGTCATCACCAGGTTGCGGATGGCGTGTTCGAGGTTGTTCACCTCATACGCGGCCTGCGCGGCATTGATGATCTGAAAGAAGCAGATGGCATCAATTTGCACGGTGGCGTTGTCTGCGGTAATCACTTCTTGCGGCGGAATATCCAGCACGCATTCCATTACGTTGAGCTTGCGGCCGATGCGGTCCATCACCGGCACAATAATGTTCAGGCCCGGTTTCAGGGTGTTGGTGTAGCGACCGAAGCGCTCCACCGTCCACTCGAAACCTTGCGGTACGACCTTAAAGCCCATAAATAACAGCGATACCGCGAGGCCGACGAAGAGCAACGTAACACTGCCGATTTCCATAACGTTTCCTTGTGTTGTTGGGGGAGTAGCGGACGACGGTGTGTACCGTGGCGTGCAGCGCAGTGTAAACAGCTTGGGCCGGCTGGCACATGGGCTTGTTACCTTTGCTTACCTGTTAAGGCTGGGCGCGGTAACTAGTCGCTGGCGTAAGCCACGCGGTTACGGCCATTTTGTTTGGCGGCATACAGTTGAACATCAACCTCGTCGATCAGCTCTTCTAGGTGCAGGTGGCGGTTGCGCTGAGCAACGCCAAAGCTGGCGGTGAAGCGAATCTGCTCGGTACCGTGTGACAGGTGATGGGCGGCGATAGCTTGCCGTAAGCGTTCGGCAAATAGACGGGCTTGCTCTAGATCGGTGTCGGGCAGCAGAAACAGAAACTCCTCGCCGCCCCAGCGTCCCAAAATGTCACCCGCGCGGCAGGCGTTGGAGAGCAATTGTGCGCTGGCTTGTAACACTTGGTCGCCGATTAGGTGCCCGTGTTGGTCGTTGATCAGCTTGAAGTGATCGAGGTCGAGCATGATCAAACTTAGCGGTCGCTGATTGCGTGTGCAGGTGCTCCACAAGGTGGCGGCTTGCTGGTTAAAACCGCGCCGGTTAAGCAGGCCGGTCAGCGGGTCGTGCTCGGCGAGGCGCTCAGCCTGGATTTTTTCGATCTGCTGCTGGCGCACCTTGAGGCTCAGACCTAAAGCCAACAGCGTGGCTTGGATAATGATGCCGACCTTGATGGCGCCATAAGTCCAGCCGGTAAAGGGCAGCACGGCCCAGATGGTCAGGATAGTGATGGCGGTGCCGAGCATGCCGCATAGCATGGCGATCAGGTAATAGCCCCTGGCAAGTTGGCGTTGGCGCAGGGTGGTCAGGCCGAGCGCTACCATGCTGATCGTCGTCAATAAATTGAAACTAATCGCCAGCAGCGACTCGCTGATGCGGTCACCCAGCAGCAGGGTGATAGTGATGCCAATGGTGACGATTGCGACCATGGCCTGCAGTGCGCGCAGTGCGCGTGGCGCGTGTTCGGCCAGGCCCAGAAAGCTGCTGGTGAAGATCAGGCTGCTACAGCCGAACAGCAGCATGCAGAAGACGATGATGTGTTCCTGGAGCAGGGGATTGTCCGGCCACACCCAGGCGAACCCGTGGCCTGAATAAGCAAAATTGAGTACGGCAAACAGCCCTAGGTAGATCGAGTAGTACAGGTAGCTGCGTTCGCGCAGGCCGATGAACAGCATGCTGTTATAAACAATCAGCGCGAGTAGGAAGCCGTAGATCAGGCCGTAAACGAACTTGTATTCGCGGTCACGGGCGAGAAAATTACTTTCGGAGAGTATTTCGATAGGCAATACCATTGGGTCGGTGCTTTGCGCGCGCAGATACAACTCACTGCTCCCCGGGGGAATGACTAGCTGCACGACATAGCCGATACCCGGCACCAGGTCTCGGGCCCCGGCTAGGGCGTCGCCAGAGTGCCACTGGAACAGGGGTTGGTCGTTATGCAGAAGGGTCAGTTGCAGATCGTCGATCCAGCTGGTGCCGGTGACCGCCTGCACGCTAATCGGTGTTTCGCTCGGGTTGTGCAATTGCAAACGCAGCCAGATGGGCCGGCTGCCGATGCCAAAATTGAGGATGGGTGTTTGTCCGGCCTGACTCAGGCCTTGCTGAAACAGGCTGCGGGCCTGCTCGACGGTTAGGGCTGCGCTGTCTTCTTGCAACACCTGGTTGTAGCGCCCCGCTTGTTCAGCGGGTAGCGCGTTGACCAGCACTGCCTGCGCCCAAGCAGTGCCGCTCAAACTCAGCAGTAGGCCGAGGAGTAGCAGGCGAAGTGACTGACTGAGTGGCTGCATGCGCGGTAGCCCAGCGGTTAAGGAAACTATCGGACTAGCTTAGTGGTTGTGCCGAGGAACCGCACATGCGTTTCGGGGCCCGCTTATTTCTGCTCGCTCTGCGGGGTCACGCGCAGCACTTCTTCGAGGGTGGTTAGCCCGGCAGCGACCTTTTGTGCGCCGGACAAGCGCAAGCTGCGCATGCCTTCTTTAAAGGCTTGGCGGCGCAGGGCGACCAAATCGGTGTCGGCGCTGATGAGGTTTTTCATGCCGTCGTTGAGCAGCATGATTTCATACACCCCGGCGCGGCCGCGATAGCCGGTGTCGCGGCATTCCAAGCAACCCACAGCTTGCTGCGCGCCCGTCGGCAGCGGTGCGCTCCAGGGTTTGGTCAGGCTCTGCCAGTCGTCTTCCGCCAACTCCAGCGGCGCCTTGCAGTGCGGGCACAGGGTGCGCACTAAGCGCTGGGCCATCACCCCAAGCAAGGTGGCCTTGAGCAGGTAATGTGGCACGCCGAGTTCCAGCAGACGGGTGATGGCGCTCGGTGCGTCGTTGGTGTGCAGAGTGGACAGCACCAAGTGGCCGGTGAGTGCCGCTTGAATCGCCATTTCGGCGGTCTCTAGGTCGCGGATTTCGCCGATCATGATGATGTCTGGGTCTTGGCGCATCAGGGCGCGCACGCCGCTGGCGAAGGTTAAGTCGATATTGCTCTGCACCTGCATCTGGTTAAACGCAGGCTCGACCATCTCGATCGGGTCTTCGATGGTGCACAGGTTGACCTCGCTGGTGGCCAGGTGTTTCAGCGTGGTGTACAGGGTGGTGGTTTTGCCCGAGCCGGTTGGGCCGGTGACCAAAATGATGCCGTTTGGCTGCTCGGTCATGTACTGCCAGCGGCGCAGATCGTCCGGGGAGAAACCCAGCTGGTCGAAGCTTTTCAGCAGCACTTCCGGGTCGAAGATCCGCATCACCATCTTCTCGCCGAAGGCGGTCGGCAAGGTTGACAGGCGCAACTCCACTTCGCCACCATCGGGGATCTTGGTCTTTACCCGGCCGTCTTGCGGTTTGCGCTTCTCGGCGATGTTCATTCGCCCCAGCGATTTCAGCCGGCTGACGATGGCCATGGTCACTTGCGGGGGAAATTGATAGACGTTGTGCAGCACACCGTCGATGCGAAAACGCACCGTTCCAAGCTCGCGGCGTGGCTCGATATGAATATCGCTGGCGCGCTGCTGGAAGGCGTACTGGAACAGCCAGTCGACGATATTAACGATGTGCGCGTCGTTGGCATCCGGCTCTTGGTCGCTGGCGCCGAGCTTGAGTAATTGCTCGAAGTTACCGAAGTTGCCGAGTTTTTGATCGACGCTGTTGGCCCCGGTAACTGACTTGGCCAGGCGGAAAAACTCGATGGTAAAACGCTGCAAATCGGTTGGGTTGGCCACCACCCGCTTGATCGGGCGTTTCAGTACATGGGCCAAGTTGGCTTCCCAGCCGTGCATAAAGGGTTGCGCGCTGGCGATGGTGACGCAGTCTTTGTCGGCCGCCACCGCGAGAATTTTATGCCGCTGGGCGAAGGCGTAGGACATCAGCGGGGTCACGGCGGCCACGTCGATTTTCAGCGGGTCGATGCGCATATAGGGTTGCCCGGCCAATTCGGCGAGCCAAACGGTGAGACTTTCGAGGTCGAGTTTCTTGCTCGGGCGCAGCAGGTCATCGACTTGCTGGCTGGCGATAAACTCCAGCGGATGCTGCTGGTTATTCACCGCGCTGCGGCGAATATTCAGGCATTGCTCGGCGGTTTCTTGATTGATGCGGCCTTGGCTGACCAGCTCACGCAACAAGTCGTTGAGATCCAGCAAGCGATCCGGGGCAGACGAGGCGTGGGCAGGCATAGGGCATCCTTGGGGTCGTAGCGACAAACAGTCAATTTACCGCGTTTGCCATTCGTAGGGTGGGCTTTAGCCCGCCGAGGTTCTGGTCTGACAAGAGCTGGGCTAAAGCCCAGCCTGTCGCGGCGCAGCAACTGGCGGATTACGCCGCACAAAAAATGGCGGATTGTTCGCTGCGCTCCTGAATCCACCCTACATCTGCTCCGCGCCTTGCTCTGGCGTTGGAGCTTATTTCAACAGCTGTTTCCATGCCTTGAGCGTCTGCACAGTTTGCGCTTGAGCGCAGCGATCGGCCAGTAGCTCCGGGTGCAACTCGTGGTTCAGTGGGCGGTTAGCCAGCTCGTTGAGTTTGCACAGCTCGCCATACAAACGGTCGACTTCGGGCACGTCCAGCACGCTGCGGGCCAAATGCAGCCAGGTCAGCAGGCGTTCGATACGTGGCAGTTGCTCGGCTAAGTCTTCCGGCTGCTGCTGATAACGCTTGAGTTGCAGGGCCACGCCTTCGTCTTTGATCAGGGTCGGCAGCCAGTTGCCCAGCGGCGCGGCACCTTGGCGATTACCACGGTTATTGCGCTCGGCGGTCCAACTGCGGGCCAGCAACCAACGTGAAGCCTGCAGCGAGAACAGGCCCCAGCGGGTGTTGTTTAGTTCTTCGCTAAACAGGGCTGGCGCGGCTTGGCGCACAGCGTCGTCGGTTTGCCCGGCGAGGCTGCGTGGCCGCCAATCGCCAAGTAAGGCATCCAGCGTGCTGCGCAATTCATGGCTGGCGACCCGTGGCGCGGCTTGGCCGAGGCTGCCGAGCAGGGCGCGCAGCTCCACCAATTGCTCAACCCAATCGACCAGCAAGCGCCAGTGACCATTGAAACGGTATTGCTCAGCCAGCCGCTGGCTGCTGCCGAGCAGGTGCCAGGCCAGAGCGGCAAAGGCGTCGTCCAGTGCCAGTTCGGCATTTAACTCGGGCGCAGGCAGGCTGAGTGAGTAGCTGTTGGCGTCGAACAACCGATAGCCGCGCTCGGCCTTGCTGATATCGCAGGGCATCAAAGCCAGATCGGCGGCCAGTTCGGCAGCCAGCTCGAGCAGGGCGGCGGGCTCGCCTTGGCGCAGCTCCAGTTCCAGTTCGCAGATTTCTTCTTCGTGCTTGCCAGCAATGACTTTGCCCAAGTCCAGCGCGGCTTCGATCACCACCTTGGTTTTGCCTCGGCCCCAAGCAATTTCGGCGCGCTCGCGGACAAAGTCGGTAGTGAAAATGGCGCTCAGTTGTTTTTTGTCCAGCGTGGCCAATTCGGCCGGCCAGCAGTCGCCGTCGAGTTTTTTCGGGTCGAGCTTGGCTTTGGTTAAGGCCCAGTCGTACTCGTTACGCTCCGACAGGCCGGCGATGCTCTGGCCGCGGGTTTTCAGGGTTTGGATAAATTCGTCGCCATCGCGGCGAATCCGCAGCGCCACCTTGGCTTGTGCCAGCTCGCGGCTGGGGGTGTCGAAATATTGATTAAACAGCTCGCGCCGTTCCCAGCCGCTCTTGTTACGTTTTTTTAGCAGCGGGTGCTCGCGTAGGGCGGCGAGGGTTTCACGGCTGACGCGCAACTTGATTTCGGTTTCTTTTTGCATGGTCGAGTCTCGTGAAAGTAAATAGGCTTAAGCGCACAAAGCCGCCACATCATAGGGTCTGATGTGGCGGCTTTGGTGAAGGTGTTGCGACAGCTTAGACGAACAGTTGCACGCCGATCCAAAACAATCCAGCGGAGAGCGCGATGGTGGCCGGCAGGGTCAGTACCCAGGCGGTCAAAATAGTGCGCACGGTGCCAAATTGCAGGCCGCTCTTATTCGCCACCATGCTCCCGGCTACGCCAGAGGACAGCACGTGGGTGGTGGAGACCGGCAGGCTATAGATGTTGGCCAAGCCGATGGCAATAGTGGCGGTAATCTGCGCACTCATGCCCTGGGCATAGGTCATGCCTTGCTTGCCGATTTTCTCACCAACGGTCAGGACCACACGCTTCCAGCCGATCATTGTGCCAAAACCCAGCGCCAAGGCGACGGCCAGAATCACCCAAAACGGTGCGTATTCGGTGGTCGCGGTCAGGTCTTTACGCAGCTTTGCCAAGTCATCCACTTCACGCTTAGGCAGCTCTTTGAGTTTGCTGACTTTCTTCGCGGTGTCGTCTAGGCAGAGCAGATAACGGCGCACCTTGGTGCGTTCGGCGTCGTCCATGTTGTTGTAGTCGGTGACGCCGGCGAGGCTCTTTTGCAGGGCAATAATGGTCGGCTCGGTGAGCTTGGCATCGCAGCGAAACTTCACCGGCAGCTCAGTACCATTGGTTTTGCCCAGCGCCAGCATCTCACTGAGCGAGTCGTGGTTGCGGGCATAAAACTGGCTGAGGTGCTCGGCGGCGTCGCGGGTACGCTCGATCTGGTAGGTGGTGCTGTTGAGGTCGACAACGAACTTGGCCGGCACTATGCCGATCAGCACCAGCATGATCAGGCCGATACCTTTCTGGCCATCGTTAGAACCATGCACGAAGCTCACACCCATGGCCGACAGCACTAACACCAAGCGATTCCAGAACGGCGGGTGCTTCTTGCCTTCTGCGGCCATGCGCTGTTCTGGGTTGGTGTGCATGGTTGAGTCGCGTTTAAGCCATTTGAAGCCGAGCAACAGCAAGGCCGCCACGATAAAACCAGCCGCCGGCGAGAGCAGCAATGACAGGCCGATGTCGATAGCTTTTTGCCAGTTCACGCCACTGCTGAGCGGAATGTCGCTGATTAGCGCGTTAGCCAAGCCCACCCCGAGGATCGAGCCGATCAAGGTGTGCGAGCTGGAGGCCGGAATGCCGAAATACCAAGTGCCGAGGTTCCAGATGATGGCCGCCGCCAGCAGCGAGAACACCATCACTAGGCCATAGGCGGTGTTGGTGCTGATCAACAAATCCACCGGTAGCAGGTGAACGATGGCATAGGCGACGCCCACACCGCCGAGCAATACCCCGAGAAAGTTGAAGCAGCCAGACATAATCACAGCCAAATTGGCGGGCATGGCTTTGGTGTAGATCACCGTGGCCACCGCGTTGGCGGTGTCATGGAAACCATTAATGAATTCGAAGCTCAGGACGAAGATCAGGGCCAGTAGTAAGCTCACCACGACCCAGGCATCAAGCCCGCTGAATAGATCGAACATGACGATTTTGTGACCAAGGTAAGTTAGGGGCGCGAATTATGCCAGAAGCTTGCAGGCTTTGCTGACGCTATCCCGCTGCGGGCCAATCCGGCGACGAGAGGCGGGGCGCGCATGTCGGCGCGCAGATGGCGATTTTTTAGCGTCTAAGGATGCTGCCAGATGGCTTTTCTTTTCTGCGCCTAAGCCGGCATGATGGCTGCTCGTCACAGGAGATCACTGATGCCCTTGCCTTCTCTTCAAGAGCAATTTGCTGCGTTAATTGCCGCGCCGTCGGTGAGTTGCACCCAGCCGGCCTGGGATCAGTCGAACCTGCCGGTGATCGAGCTACTCGCCAGTTGGCTGGGCGACTTGGGCTTTGCCTGCGAGGTGCAGACCATCAGTCCTGGTAAGGCTAATTTGCTCGCCACTTATGGCAGCGGCCCCGGTGGTTTGGTGTTGGCCGGGCATAGCGACACCGTGCCCTTCGATGCGGCCCTGTGGCAAAGTGACCCACTCAAACTGACCGAAACCGGCGACCGCTGGGTCGGGTTGGGCGTGTGCGATATGAAGGGCTTCTTTCCGTTGGTGATCGAAGCGGTGCGCACCTTGCTCGATCAGCCGTTTAAGCAGCCGCTGCTGATTTTGGCCACCTGCGATGAAGAAAGCTCGATGTCCGGTGCCCGCGCCTTGGCCGATGCGGGGCGGCCACTGGGGCGCGCGGCGGTGATTGGTGAACCGACCGGCTTAAAGCCGATCCGCCTGCACAAGGGCGTGATGATGGAACGCATCGATATTCTCGGCCAGAGCGGGCATTCCTCCGACCCGAGCTTGGGCCATAGCGCGCTGGAGGCCATGCACGCGGCCATCGCCGAGTTGCTACAGTTGCGCCAGCAGTGGCAGCAGGAATACCGCAATCCACTGTTTAACGTGCCGCAACCCACGCTGAATCTGGGTTGCATTCACGGCGGTGACAACCCGAATAGAATTTGCGGCCAGTGCTCGCTGGAGTTCGATCTGCGTCCGCTGCCGGGCATGGACCCGGAAGTGCTGCGCGCGGCGATTCGGCAAAAGCTCCAGCCGCTGGCCGAGCAGCGCCAGGTGCGTATCGACTACGGGCCGATCTTTCCCGGCGTGCCGCCCTTTGAGCAAAGCGCCGACTGTGAGCTGGTGCGTTTGGCCGAGCGACTCACCGGTCAGGCCGCCGATGCAGTAGCCTTCGGCACCGAAGCGCCGTATCTTCAGCAACTCGGTTGTGAAACCCTGATTCTAGGGCCGGGCGACATCGCCTGTGCGCATCAACCGAATGAGTTTTTGCAGTTGGCGCGGATCGAACCGACGGTGCAGATTTTACGTCAGTTGATTCAACATTATTGCCTGCAGCCCGCTGCCTAATGCGGGCGCGATTACTACTTATGCCAAGGAGCCTGAACGTGTTGCAGCCCCAACTTCGACGATAAAGCGCGCTTTATTCATCGCCCTGAACTTGGAACAGGCGCGCACCAGACCGTCTGGATTAGCGCGTTTTATTTGCATCACACAGGCTTATTACATGTCCGACTACGTTAACTGGTTGCGCCACGCTTCCCCCTATATCAATGCCCACCGCGACTGCACCTTTGTGGTGATGCTGCCAGGCGAGGGCGTGGCCGATGCAAATTTTGGCAATATCGTTCACGACCTAGTGCTGCTGCACAGCCTCGGCGTGCGCTTGGTACTGGTGCACGGTTCACGCCCGCAAATCGAAACTCGGTTGGCGGCGCGCGGCCTAACCCCGCGTTTTCACCGCGACCTGCGGATTACCGACGGGCCGACCTTGGAGTGCGTGATCGACGCGGTCGGGCAGATGCGCATCGCCATCGAGGCGCGCTTGTCGATGGACATGGCCGCCTCGCCGATGCAGGGCTCGCGCTTGCGGGTGACGGGCGGCAACTTTGTCACCGCCCGGCCGATTGGTGTGCTTGAGGGCGTGGACTATCACCATACCGGCGAAGTGCGCCGGGTCGATCGCAAAGGCATCAATCGCCTGCTGGATGAGCGCAGCATAGTTCTGCTGTCGCCCTTGGGTTATTCGCCGACTGGGGAGATTTTTAACCTCGCCTGCGAAGATGTCGCCATGCGGGCGGCCATTGATTTACAAGCCGACAAGCTGCTGCTGTTTAGCGGCGAGCGCGGCTTGCTGGATGCCAGCGATGGGCTGATTCGCGAGCTGTCTACCTCGCAAGTGCCGGCGCAATTGGCCTTGCTTGGCAGCAGTTATCAGGCTGAATTGCTCGATGCTGCCGCGCAAGCCTGTCGCGCCGGCGTGGCCCGCAGCCATATCGTCAGCTATCGCACTGACGGTGCGCTGCTGGCCGAGCTATTCACCCGCGCCGGTTCCGGCACCTTGGTCAGCCAAGAGCAATTCGAGCAATTGCGCGAGGCGACTATTGAGGATGTTGGTGGCTTGATCGAACTGATCAGCCCGCTGGAGGAGCAAGGCATTTTGGTACGCCGCTCCCGCGAGGTACTGGAGCGGGAGATCGAGCAGTTCAGCATCGTCGAGCGTGAGGGGCTGATTATTGCCTGCGCGGCGCTCTATCCGATTGCCGACTCCACGGCTGGCGAGTTGGCCTGTTTGGCGGTCAATCCTGATTACCGTCACGGCGGTCGTGGCGATGACCTGCTCGAGCGCATCGAGCAGCGCGCTCGGGCGCAGGGTTTGCAGACGCTGTTTGTGCTGACTACGCGCACCGCTCACTGGTTTCGCGAGCGCGGCTTCGAGCCGAGCAGTGTCGAGCGCCTGCCAGCGGCGCGGGCCTCGCTGTACAACAACCAGCGTAATTCCAAGGTGTTTGAAAAACAGCTGTGAAACTACTGCGCTCGGTTATGCGGCGTTAAAAACAGGCTCGGACTGCTCATTTACAACCCGTAAACTCCGCGTCCTCGCCTGTTTTTGCCTTGCCTAACCTTCGCTCGCTACGTTTTCACACGGCCTGCTGGGGCGGTCTCTGCGTGTGGCGGTGTTGCGGCTTAAGCGCTTTTTTGCAGATACAGCTTGAACTGCTCTTCGCCGTCGGCCCAGCCAGCTTCCCACGCGGCGGCTTGCACCTCGGCGGGGTAGGGCTGTAGTTGCAGGGGTTGGCCGGTGAGGCCCGCCATATAGCCTTGCTGGTAAGCCTTGTTGAGGCTTTCTAGGCTCCAGCTTTGGTCTGCATCGGGGAGCGCGGTGGGCGCCATGGGCAAAGCTCGCAGTGATAAGACTGGGCTTATGCTAGCTGGGTGCTAACGGCAAACCGAGCGGCTTTGCGCGTATGCCGCACTGGAATTGTGCATTTGTGACGGGGTCGACGACTGCAGCGGTTCGCCGTGCCTCTGGTGGGTTACGCCGCTGCGCGGCTAACCCACCCTACACCTGCAAGATGCTGGCTTGATAGGCCGCGACGAAGTCTTCGAAACTGCCAGCCGGTTCTTGTTCGATGCGCTGTTGCGCCGCCAGTGACTCGCTGACGCTGGCGCTAAAGGTCGCTTGCTCGGCGGCGTTTAACGGCTGGCTGCGCAAATGCTCGGCATGCACGCGGCTGTGGCGCAGGGCGAACTGGGCAAAACTCTCGCCGCGCTCGCGCAACTCGGCCAGCACCTGCGCCGAGGGCGTCAGGCTTGGGTCGTTGAGCTTGGCTTGTTGCAGGGCCAAGCTGGCCGTGTGCGCATCGCCACCTTGGCTCTGGTCGAGCAGGGCGGCCAAGGGTTGGATAGCGTCGAGCAACTCTTGCGCCCAGGTTTGTAAGCTGACTGCTTGGTCGTCGCGCTGTAGCTGCAGGTCGGGGCGCCGGCCCTCTTTGACCACCTTGAGGAAGTTACCCGCGCAGGAACCGCACTCGTGCAGGGCAATGCTTGGGCTGTCTTGCAGGGCGCAATAGAGCAAAAAGGCATCGAGAAAACGCGCCTCGGGCAGGTCGATACCCAGCGGCAGAAATGGGTTGATGTCTAAGCAGCGCGCCTCGACGTACTGCACGCCGCGCGCCATCAAGGCTTGCACCGGCCGCTCGCCGCTGTGGGTGACGCGCTTGGGGCGAATGTTGGAGTAGTACTCATTCTCGATTTGCAGCACGTTGGTGTTCAGTTGCAGCCATTCGCCGTTCTTTTGCGTGCCAATTTCGGCATAGGCCGGGTAAGGCGTGGCCACCGCTTTGCGCAGGCTGTCGGTGTAGCTGCTGAGGTTGTCGTAGCAGGGCGTCAGGCCGCTCTGGGCGCTGCTCTGATAACCCAGATCACTCATGCGCAGGCTGGTGGCGTAGGGCAGGTACAGGGTGTGCTCGTCGAGTTGCTCTAGCTGGTGTGGACGACCACGCAGAAAGCCGGCATCCAGCGCCGGTGAAGCGCCAAACAGGTACATCAACAGCCAGCTGTAACGGCGGAAATTGCGGATCAGGCCGATATAGCGCGCCGACTGATAATCCTGGGCACTTTGCTGGTCGCCATCCAGCGCCTGTAGCAGTGGCCACACCGCCTCAGGCAGGGAAAAGTTGTAATGAATCCCGGCAATGCACTGCATGCTTTTGCCGTAACGCAGGGCCAAACCTTGGCGATACACATACTTGAGCTTGCCGATATTCGAGCTGCCGTAACGGGCGATCGGGATTTGTTCCTCGCTCGGCAGGGGGCAGGGCATCGACGGGCTCCACAACAACTCATCGCCCAACTGGCTGTAAGCGGCGCGGTGAATCTGCTCCAACTCGGCCAAGGTTTGCGCGGCATCCGGCTCGGCGGCGGTGATGAATTCGAGCAAAGATTCGGAGTAATCGGTGGTGATTTGCGCGTGGGTCAACGCCGCACCCAAGGCTTGCGGGTGCGGGGTTAGCGCCAGTTGGCCGGCCACATCGACGCGCAGGCACTCACGCTCAATACCGTGCAGGCATTGGCTGAGCAATGGCAGGTTGTCGGGTCGGGCGAGAAGGCTTAGGCGACGGGATAATAGAGTGTTCAACATGCAATTCCTTGAAAGTGGCCCTTCACGCGTCAGTCGCCCCAATATGGGGGCGCGCCAGCTTGGCTACAAGGGCCAAGAGGTAACCGCAGTTATCGTCGGGCGCTGTTGTAGCGCTGGCGGGCGGATAATGGCGCAGGTTTCTGGCCAGTCGTAGGCTGGGTTAGCGGCGCGCAAACAATCCAGTTGTCGCGCCCGCCTAACCCCGCCTGCTGGTTACTTCTTTTTCATCTGTTTGGCGCCGGCAAACAGGGCGGCCATGCCGGCGTTGGCGGGCGCCGGTTTGTCTTGGCTGGAGTGCCGTTCGGTACGCGGCGCTGGGCCTTTGCTGGCACCGCCGCGTGGGCCTTCGACTTTCTCGCCGGGGGTGTCGCCCATGCGCATACTCAGGGCCACGCGGTTGCGCGGGATGTCCACTTCCATGACTTTGACCCGCACTATGTCGCCGGCCTTGACCACTTCATACGGGTCTTTGACGAACTTCTCCGACAGCGCCGAGATGTGCACCAAACCATCCTGATGCACACCGATATCGACGAAGGCACCGAAGTTGGTCACGTTGGTAACCACGCCTTCCAACTGCATGCCGAGCTTTAGGTCTTTGAGGGTTTCCACGCCCTCTTGGAACTCGGCGGTCTTGAACTCGGGACGTGGGTCGCGGCCGGGTTTTTCCAGCTCCAAGAGAATGTCGCTGACGGTGGTTAGGCCAAACTTTTCATCGGTGTATTGCTTAGGATCGAGGCGCTTGAGGGTGCTGGCATCGCCGATCAGCGAGCGAATATCGCGGCCGGTGTCCAAAGCGATGCGTTGCACCAGTGGATAGGTTTCCGGGTGCACCGCCGAGGCGTCCAGCGGGTTGTCGCCATTCATCACCCGCAAGAAACCGGCGGCTTGTTCGAAGGTTTTATCGCCCAAACGTGGCACTTTCAGCAGCGCGGCGCGGGTTTTAAAGGCACCGTTAGTGTCGCGGTGATTGACGATATTTTGCGCCAAGGTGCTGTTCAGCCCGGAGATGCGCGCCAGCAAGGCCACCGAGGCGGTGTTCACATCGACGCCGACCGCGTTCACGCAGTCTTCCACCACGGCATCGAGGCCGCGAGCCAGTTTCAGCTGCGACACGTCATGCTGGTACTGGCCGACGCCGATGGATTTCGGATCGATTTTTACCAGCTCGGCCAGCGGGTCTTGCAGGCGGCGGGCGATGCTGACGGCGCCGCGCAGGGTGACGTCCAAATCTGGGAATTCTTTCGCCGCCAGTTCCGAGGCCGAGTACACCGAAGCGCCGGCCTCGGAGACCATAACCTTGGTCAATTTTAGGCTCGGTAGCTGCTTGATCAGGTCGGCGGCCAACTTGTCGGTCTCGCGGCTGGCGGTGCCGTTGCCAATCGAAATCAGGTCAACCTGATGCTTGGCGCACAGCTTGGCGAGCGTCATCAGGGTGCCGTCCCAGTCGTTGCGCGGGGCGTGCGGGTACACGGTGGCGGTGTCCAGCACCTTGCCGGTGGCATCCACCACTGCCACTTTGCAGCCGGTGCGCAGGCCCGGATCGAGGGCCAATGTCGCCCGTGGGCCGGCTGGCGCGGCCAACAGCAAGTCATGCAGGTTACGGGCGAACACCATGATGGCTTCGTCTTCGGCACCTTCGCGCAGCTCGCCGAACAGGTCGGTTTCTAGGTGGGTGTAGAGCTTGACCTTCCACGTCCAGCGCACCACTTCGGCCAGCCATTTGTCCGCCGGGCGGCCTTGATTGCTGATGCCGAAACGCTCGGCAATCATGCCCTCGCCCGGATGCATGGTGCCCGGCAGTTCGTCGCCGACTTTTAAAGTGGCGCTGAGGAAACCTTCGTTACGGCCGCGGAAAATCGCCAAGGCGCGGTGCGATGGCACGCTTTTCAGGCGTTCGTCGTGCTCAAAATAGTCGCGGAACTTCGCCCCTTCCTCTTCCTTGCCCGCCACTAAGCGAGCGCTGAGGCTGGCTTCCTGCTTGAGGAAGCTGCGCAAGTTGGCCAGCAGGGTAGCGTCTTCGGCGAAGCGCTCCATGAGGATGTACTTGCCACCTTCGAGCACCGCTTTAACGTCGGCGAAGCCTTTTTCCACATCGACGAAGCGTACGGCCTCAGTCTCTGGATTTAGGCTCGGGTCGCTAAATAGCGCATCGGCCAACTCGCCGAGGCCGGCCTCTAGGGCGATTTGGCCCTTGGTGCGGCGCTTTTGTTTGTACGGCAGGTACAGGTCTTCGAGGCGGGTCTTGGTGTCGGCCAGATTGATCTCGCGGGCCAGCTCCGGGGTCAGCTTGCCCTGCTCATTGATGCTGGCGAGGATGCTGGTGCGGCGCTCGTCGAGTTCGCGCAAGTAGCGCAGACGCTCTTCGAGGTTGCGCAGCTGGGTATCGTCAAGGCTGCCGGTGACTTCTTTACGGTAGCGCGAGATAAACGGCACGGTCGAACCTTCATCCAGCAGCGCCACGGCGGCGGCCACTTGCTGCGGGCGTACGCCAAGTTCTGCGGCGATGCGGTTGTTAATGCTGTCCATGACTTCACCTACTGACGAAATAAACGCTGGCCGAAGCCGCTGAAAAGGCCGGCATTATACTCAGCGAAGGACGTTGTGGGGCTCGCGGGGTGCGGCGCGACAAATCTGCTAACAATGGTGGCGATACGCCCACGCGCCGGCTGCGGCATAATCGCGAGTATTAGCCAAGGAGCTGCCATGACCACTGAAGTGAAAACCAGTAGTGCCGACGAAGGCGAAAAAATCCTGATTGTCGATGACGATCCAGGGCTGCGCCGTTTGCTCGAACGCTTTTTGAGCGAGCAGGGTTACCGCGTTAAAGCCGTGGAAAACACCGAGCAAATGGACCGGGTGCTTGGCCGCGAGCTGTTTCAGTTGCTGGTGCTCGACCTGATGCTACCCGGCGAAGACGGCCTCAGCGCCTGCAAGCGTTTGCGCGAGGCGAATAACCAGATGCCGATCATCATGCTCACCGCCAAGGGCGATGAGGGCAGCCGGATCCAGGGTCTGGAGCTGGGTGCCGATGACTACTTGGGCAAGCCGTTTAACCCGCGTGAGTTGTTGGCGCGGATTAAAGCCGTGTTGCGCCGCCAAGCGCCAGCGGTGCCGGGCGCGCCGGGCAGCGAGGACGAAACGGTTAGCTTCGGTGAATACGAGCTGTTTCTCGCCACCCGTGAGCTGAAAAAGGGCGATGAGGTACACATGCTCACCACCGGCGAATTTGCCGTGCTGAAAGCCTTGGTGCAGCACGCCCGCGAGCCGCTAACCCGCGACAAACTGATGAACCTGGCCCGTGGCCGCGAGTGGGACGCGCTGGAGCGCTCCATCGACGTACAGATTTCGCGGTTGCGCCGGATGATCGAGCCCGACCCGTCCAAGCCGCGCTATATCCAGACGGTGTGGGGCGTGGGTTATGTGTTTGTGCCGGACGGTAAATAAATCGTAGGTAAATAAGCTGTCTGTAGGTTGGGTTAGCGGCGCTTGGATGATCTGAATCGTCGTAGGTTTAAGCCGCCGCGTAACCCGACAGTCGAATGACCGCGTAATTTAGCCAAGAGACTGAAATCGCATGGTGGGTTACACCGCTGCGCGGCTAACCCACCCTACGGATGCTGTTGTTGCCCATGAAAGCCCCTCTCTGGTTCCCGCAAAGTTTCTTCGCCCGCACGCTCTGGTTGGTGCTGGGGGTGGTGCTGTTTTCCAAGGGCCTGACCTTGATTTATCTGATGATGAACGAGGACATGGTGGTCGACCGCCAATACAGTCACGGCACCGCGCTGACGGTGCGTGGCTACTGGGCGGCCGATGAGCATTCGCGGGTCGCCATTAGCAAGGCCTCGGGCTTGCGGGTTGCGCCGGTTGAAAGTGTCCCGGTGGGTGAGCAGCACTGGCCGTACAGCAGCGTTTTTGAGCGGCAGATGCAGGCCGAGTTGGGTGCCGATACTGAGGTGCGCGTGCGCGTGCAAAGCCCGCCGGCGCTCTGGGTGAATGCGCCCAGCCTAGGCCCGGATTGGCTGATTGTGCCGCTGTATCCGCATCCACTGCGAGGCCAACGAATTTGGAATGTGCTCGGCTGGTTTTTGGCCATAGTGCTGCTCTCGACCGGCGCGGCGTGGATCTTTGTGCGGCAACTCAGCGCACCTCTTAAACGCTTGGTATTCGCCGCTCGCCAGCTTGGCCAAGGCCGCAGCGTGCGCCTGCCGGAGAGCGACACACCGAGTGAAATTGCCGAGGTGTACCGGGCCTTTAATCAGATGGCCGAAGACGTTGAGCAGGGCGCACGCGAGCGTGAACTGATGCTCGCCGGAGTTTCCCACGACCTGCGCACCCCGCTGACGCGCCTGCGTTTGTCACTGGAGCTGATGCACAGCGATGCCGAACTGACCGAGGATATGGTCCGCGATATCGAAGACATGGACGCCATCCTCGAACAATTTTTGGCCTTTATTCGTGACGGCCGCGATGAACCGACCGAGCAAGTCGATCTTGGCGCGCTGATCCACGATCTGGTCGCCCCCTACAACCAAGCTCAGGTGCAGGTGCGCCTGTGCCTTGAGGCAATGCCGGCACTGCCACTGCGGCGCGTGTCGATTAAACGCCTGCTGACCAACCTGATCGAAAACGCCCTGCGTTACGGCACCGATGGCGTCGAGGTGGCCGCCTACGTGACCGGCAAATGCGGCGCGCCTTATGTGGTGCTGAGCGTGCTGGATCGCGGCATGGGCATTGATCCGGCCGAGCTGGCGCAACTGTTCAATCCCTTTATTCGTGGCGATAAAGCCCGTGGCGGCAAAGGCGCCGGGCTGGGTTTGGCTATCGTCAAACGGATTGCTGCGCTGCACGGCGGCAGTGTCGAGCTACTCAACCGCTCCGGCGGCGGCGTGGAGGCGCGGGTATGTTTACCGATTAATCTGATATTGCCGCGTGATGCGGTGTAAACCTGCCGCCGAAACCTTTCTCTGCCCGTAGCGGATACAGAGCGGACAGGGCGCATGCGGGTGGATGTGCTGGATGTAGGGTGGATTCAGGCGCGCAGCGAACAATCCACCGATGGGCGCAGCAAACAATCCGCCTATAGGCCACCTATGGGCTGCTTGCGCACAGCACCTTTGGCGGGTTACGCCGCTACGCGGCTAACCCGCCCTACGCGAGGCCAGCATTTGCGCCTGTGCTGCTGCTTAACCCTTGCCCTTGGTGCGGGTTAGGTGCGGGCCGCCGGTTTTCTCGATGTATTGAATAATGATCGAAGCAACATCTTTGCCGGTGGTGGTTTCGATGCCTTCCAGCCCCGGCGAGGAGTTCACTTCCATCACCAGTGGGCCGTGATTGGAGCGCAAAATATCCACCCCAGCCACGCTCAAGCCCATGATCTTGGCGGCGCGAATAGCGGTC
>JBILAR010000155.1:0-5175 GCA_044354115.1 Pseudomonas sp.
GTACGACTTGAGCAAGGGGCGCATCCCTTACCGCGCCCGTTAATCTCGTCGAATAAAAAACGCCCGGCTAGCCGGGCGTTTTTTATTGCCTCGGATTTACCGTCTAGGCCATCTCTGCTGAGGTCTCAAAATCGAAGGTCAACTCGCCCGCCTCAACATCGACATGCACAACGCCACCATGCTCAGCCAACTCACCAAACAAAATCTCCTCAGCCAACGGCCGCTTGATTTTGTCTTGGATCAAACGCGTCATTGGCCGCGCGCCCATCTGCGCATCATACCCACGCTCCGCCAGCCAATCGCGCGCCGCATGGCTCACCTCTAGCAGCACATGCTTGTCTTCCAACTGTGCCTGCAGTTCGGTGAGAAACTTATCGACGATGCTTTTGATCACTTCATGGCTCAATCGGCCAAACTGGATAATAGTATCGAGACGGTTGCGGAACTCCGGCGTGAAGCTCTTCTTAATGATCTCCATGGTGTCAGACGCATGGTCTTGACGGGTAAAGCCCATAGACGCTCGCGCCGCCGTCTCAGCACCGGCATTAGTGGTCATGATCAGAATCACATTACGGAAATCCGCCTTGCGGCCGTTGTTGTCCGTCAAGGTGCCGTGATCCATAACCTGCAACAGCAGATTGAAGACTTCCGGGTGGGCCTTCTCGATTTCATCAAGCAACAACACGCAATGCGGTGTTTTTGTGATGGCTTCAGTGAGCAACCCGCCCTGATCGAAACCAACATAGCCCGGTGGTGCGCCAATCAAGCGCGAAACGGTATGCCGCTCCATGTACTCGGACATATCAAAGCGCACTAATTCAATGCCCATGGCACGCGACAGCTGCCGCGCCGCCTCGGTTTTGCCAACTCCAGTAGGACCTGCAAACAAGAACGAGCCCACGGGCTTGCCTGGCGATTTTAAGCCAGCACGCGATAACTTGATCGCTGTAGCCAAGGAGTCGATTGCCGCATCCTGACCAAATACGGTTAATTTCAAATCACGCTCAAGGTTACGCAACAACTCCTTGTCGGAGCTACTAACGTGCTTAGGCGGAATCCGGGCGATCTTGGCGACAATGTCTTCAACCTGCGCCACATCAATACGCTTAAGCCGACTCGCCTCAGGTTGCAGACGCTGGTAAGCACCAGCCTCATCAATAACATCAATGGCCTTATCCGGCATATGCCGATCATTGATATAACGAGCTGCAAGCTCGGCTGCAGCGCGCAAAGCTTCGTCACTGTACTCGATATGGTGATGCAGCTCGTAACGCGCCTTGAGGCCACGCAGGATGCCTACCGTATCTTCCACCGAGGGTTCAACCACATCGACCTTCTGAAAACGCCGCGCCAAGGCGCGATCTTTCTCGAAAATACCGCGAAACTCTTGAAAGGTGGTTGAGCCAATGCAGCGAATTTCGCCCGATGAAAGCATCGGTTTAAGCAAGTTGGAAGCATCCATCACCCCACCAGATGCCGCTCCGGCGCCGATAATGGTGTGAATTTCATCGATAAACAAAATCGCATGGGGGCGTTTACGCAATTCATTGAGCAACGCCTTGAAGCGCTTCTCAAAATCGCCACGGTACTTCGTGCCTGCCAACAGCGCACCCAGATCGAGCGAATAGACCACACTCTCGGCCAGCAAATCAGGCACTTGATTATCCACAATGCGCTTAGCCAAGCCCTCGGCAATGGCGGTTTTACCAACCCCAGCCTCACCCACCAGCAGCGGATTATTCTTGCGCCGGCGCGCCAAAATTTGCGCCACCCGCTCAACCTCAAGCTCGCGCCCCACCAGCGGATCGATCCGCCCTTGGCGCGCCAACTCATTTAAATTAGTGGTGTAACTGTCTAAGGGGTTGCTCGCCGAACTCGACTCACCACCCTCGTCTTCTTGCGACTCTTGCTCGCTATCGGAGTGCTCTCCATGACCTGGAACCTTGGAAATGCCATGAGCAATAAAGTTAACCACATCAATGCGCGCAACACTTTGCTGCTTGAGCAAGAACACCGCTTGGCTTTCTTGCTCACTAAAAATCGCCACAAGTACATTTGCGCCGCTGACTTCGCGCTTGCCAGAGCTTTGCACATGGAATACCGCACGCTGCAAGACTCGCTGAAACCCCAAGGTTGGCTGGGTTTCACGGGCGTCATCATGGGCAGGAATTAATGGCGTAGTGGAGTCGATAAACTCCTGTAGATCATGCCGCAATTTATCTAGATTGGCGCCACAGGCACGCAACACCGATGCCGCCGCCTCGTTATCCAGCAATGCCAGTAACAAATGCTCCACCGTCATAAACTCATGACGCTTGGCCCGGGCCTCTTTAAAGGCGAGGTTGAGAGTAACTTCGAGCTCTCGATTTAACATGGCTTTACCTCATACCCAAACGACCGAAACTAACCGTCTTTCTCTATTTCACAGAGCAGCGGATGCTGGCTCTCTCGTGCGTACTGGTTAACCTGCATTGCCTTGGTCTCAGCAATGTCCCGAGTAAACAATCCGCAAACTGCACGTCCTTCCGTGTGTACAGCCAGCATGACCTTAGTTGCCTGCTCGCGATTGAGGCTAAAAAACACCTCAAGCACCTCAACGACAAAATCCATAGGTGTGTAGTCGTCGTTGAACAAGATCACCTTATACATCGGCGGCGCCTGCAAAGCCGGCTTCGACTCCTGCACAGCGATGCCGGACGAATCATCCTCATCGAAACTAGGCTGATCCTGATTTAATGTTAGTCGAATCTGGCTAAATGCACGCATACGGGAGACAAAGCTTCGTAATAAAGTGACTGGATGCAGGAGGAGTTTGAACGACTTCTCAGCCGTCCGCTGCATGACCTTGACTATTGGCAAAACAGTGTTACAAACAATTAATACCCCATGGGTATTAGGGTGTTCGCCACATCAACCAAACACTGGGTTAGCCACGCGAACAGAGTGGATGATACTCCAGAGATGGCGTTCTTTGCAGAGGGAGATCAGCATGCTTAACGGTAAGGTCAAGTGGTTCAACAACGCCAAAGGCTTTGGGTTCATCTTGGCTGACGGCCAAGATGAAGACCTATTCGCCCATTTCTCAGCCATCAAAATGGATGGCTACAAGACCCTAAAAGCGGGTCAGGCGGTTAACTTCGATATTGTGCAAGGGCCAAAAGGCCTACACGCCATCAATATCTGTGATCCCGAGGCATCACCCACAACCCCAGTACAAGCTCAGCAAACAGCGCCGCGCAAAGTAGAGGCCTAAGCCCTTATCCTGAACGCGCAAATGTTTAGGCATAAAAAAGCCGCTCAATTGAGCGGCTTTTTTTATCGCGAATTTTATTACATGTGCGCGATAGTGGCGTCGCCGAACTCAGAGCACGACATCAGTTTTGCGCCTTCCATCAAACGCTCGAAGTCATAAGTAACAGTCTTCGCGCCGATAGCACCTTCGGTGCCTTTGATGATCAGGTCAGCCGCTTCCAGCCAGCCCATGTGGCGCAACATCATCTCAGCCGAGAGGATCAGCGAACCTGGGTTAACTTTATCCAGACCGGCGTACTTAGGCGCAGTGCCGTGGGTCGCTTCGAACATGGCAATGGTGTCCGACAGGTTGGCACCCGGCGCAATACCGATACCGCCCACTTCAGCCGCCAAGGCGTCCGACAGGTAGTCGCCGTTCAGGTTGAGGGTGGCGATTACGTCGTAGTCAGCCGGACGCAACAGAATCTGCTGCAGCATGGCGTCGGCGATCACATCTTTAACCACGATGTTCTTGCCGGTATTGGGGTTCTTGAACTGCATCCAAGGGCCGCCATCCAGCAACTCGGCGCCAAACTCAGTAGTGGCCACTTCGTAGGCCCACTCTTTGAAGGCACCTTCGGTGAACTTCATGATGTTGCCTTTGTGCACGATAGTCAGCGAGCTGCGATCGTTGTCCACGGCGTACTGCAGGGCTTTACGCACTAAACGCTTGGTGCCGGCTTCCGACACTGGCTTGATGCCGATGCCGCACATGTCGGTGAAACGAATCTTTTTAACGCCCATTTCTTCGGTGAGGAACTTGATCACTTTGATCGCCTCAGCGGAACCGGCCTTCCACTCAACACCGGCGTAAATGTCTTCCGAGTTTTCCCGGAAAATAATCATGTCAACGTCTTGTGGCTTCTTCACTGGGCTTGGCACGCCAGTGAACCAACGTACGGGACGCTGGCAAACATACAGGTCGAGCTCTTGACGCATGGCCACGTTCAGCGAGCGAATACCGCCGCCTACTGGAGTGGTCAGCGGACCCTTGATAGAGACCACATAATCACGCACGGCTTCGAGGGTTTCTTTCGGCAACCAGGTGTCTTGATCGTAAACTTGGGTAGCTTTTTCGCCGGCGTAAACTTCCATCCAGGCAATTTTGCGCTCGCCGCCGTAGGCTTTAGCGACCGCAGCATCGACAACTTTCATCATGACCGGACTGATATCAATACCGATGCCATCACCCTCGATAAACGGGATGATTGGGTTGTTCGGCACATTGATAGATAAGTCGGCATTTACGGTGATTTTGTCGCCGCCTGCTGGCACCTGGATCTTTTGGTATCCCATGCTGGACTCCTTGGTTTCATGGTCTGAAATACTGCCCTGCGGATGGCATGGCAGATGGAACTTTAGGGGTTTGGGTAAGCCAACATTCTTGTAGTTTTTCTACAAAAAGTCACGCATTTTCATTCAAAAAGACATCTACTTACTGGATTGCGACAGCCAACAGTAAGCCTTCAGCGCCTTGTGTAGTCAAATCGCGCTAACACTACAAAGTGCGGCAAATCGCCCCTACAACAAAACATCAGCGTCATTAAGCGCACAACTGACAATTGAGCTTAGACTCGCCCAGCGCAAATGCGCAGGCTAATATTGCGCCCTGTCCAAGGAGCTTCTTATGCGCTTCACGCCCCACATCACTGTAGCCACTATTATTGAAGACCAAGGCCGCTTTCTACTGGTCGAAGAAATGGCCGATGGCCGTGCGGTATTTAATCAGCCTGCCGGACATTTGGAAGCCGACGAAAGTCTTATTCAAGCCGCTATTCGCGAAACGTTGGAGGAAACCGGCTGGGATGTTGAGATTATCGCCCTCACCGGCATTTACCTGTACACCGCACCCAGTAATGGCGTGACCTATCAGCGCGTCTGTTT
>JBILAR010000104.1:0-11716 GCA_044354115.1 Pseudomonas sp.
TCGCCGTCTTTCTTGGCGTGGGTTTTCAGCCCGGCCACATCGGAGCCGGCACCGACTTCCGAGACGCCGATGCAACCGACCATGTCGCCGCTAATGGCCGGGGCGAGAAACTCGGCGCGCAGTTCATCGGAACCGAAGCGAGCTAGGGCCGGGGTGCACATGTCGGTCTGCACGCCAATCGACATCGGGATGCCGCCGCAATGGATGGTGCCGAACTCTTCGGCGGCGACGATTGAGTAGCTGTAGTCCAGGCCCATGCCGCCGAATTTCTCCGGCTTGGAAATACCCAGCAGGCCCAGGTCACCGGCCATTTTGAAGATTTCATGGATGGGGAATTTGCCGGCCTTTTCCCACTCGTCGACGTGCGGGTTGATTTCCTTGTCGACAAAGTTACGGACCGTGCGACGCAGTTCTTCGTGTTCTTGGGTAAAAATCATTTTTATTCTCCGAAGGGTTACAGGCGAGCGACGCCGAAGGTGGTGGATTTAAGCGGCCGCACGGCCGCCTCGGCGCAGATGTCGAGCAGAAAGCCGAGCAGTTTACGGGTGTCGCGGGGGTCGATCAGTCCGTCGTCCCACAGGCTGGCGGTGCCATACAGGGCGGTCGACTGGCTGTCGAGTTTCTGCGCGGTGACGGTTTCCAGCATGTCGAGCATCTTCGGATCGGCTGTTTGGCCCATCTTCAGGTGCTTATCTTCGGTGACTATGCGCAGCACCTTGCCGGCCTGGGCGCCGCCCATTACGGCGGTCTTGCTGTTGGGCCAGGCGAAGATAAAGCGTGGATCCAAGCCACGGCCGCACATGGCGTAGTTGCCCGCGCCGTAGGAGCCGCCGACGACGATGGTCAGCTTGGGCACGCTGCAATTGGCCACGGCCTGGATCAGCTTGGAGCCGTGCTTGATCACGCCGTTCTGTTCCGACTCGGTGCCGACCATAAAGCCGGTGGTGTTGTGGAAGAACAGGATCGGCGTGTTGCTCTGTTCGCACAGCTGGATAAATTGCGCGGCCTTGGCGGCACCTTTCGGGGTGATCGGACCGTTGTTGCCGATCAAGCCGCAGCGCTGGCCTTCGATGGCCAGGTGGCCGCAGACGGTCTGGTTGTCGAACTCGTTTTTAAAGTCCAAGAACACCGAGCCATCGGCGATCCGGGCGATGATCTCGCGCACGTCGTAGGGCTTTTTCGCATCGTTTGGCACTATGCCGAGCAGCTCTTCGGCTGGGTAAAGCGGCTCCTGATAGGGCGTTTTCACCGGGGCAGGCAGCTGCGCATTCCATGGCAGCATGCCGACGATTTCGCGGGCGATGCGTACGCCATCGGCGTCGTTTTCGGCCAGGTATTCGGCGGTGCCGGCGACCTGGGCGTGCATTTCGGCGCCGCCCAGCTCTTCATCGGTGGCCACTTCGCCGGTGGCGGCTTTCAGCAGCGGCGGGCCGGCAAGGAACATCTTGGCCTTGCCGCGCACCACTACCACGTAGTCCGACAGCCCCGGCTGATAAGCCCCACCGGCGGTGCTGGAACCATGCACCACGGTGATTTGCGGCAGGCCCATGGCCGACATGCGCGCCTGATTGGCAAAGCCTCGGGCGCCTTCGACGAAGATCTCGGCGGCGTAGTTAAGGTTGGCGCCGCCGCTCTCGGCGAGGGTGACCATCGGTAATTTATTCTCAACGGCAATTTGCTGCAGGCGCAGGCATTTCTTCAGCCCGGACGGCGAGATGGTGCCGCCTTTGATCGCGCTGTTGTTGGCGATCACCATGCAGCGCACGCCTTGGATATAGCCGATACCGGCGATTAAACCGCCGCCGGCCATGCTGCCGTCTTTGTCATCGTGCAACTTGTAGCCGGCCAAGGAGGCCAGCTCCAGAAACGGCGCGCCGGCATCCAAGAGTAAATTGATGCGCTCGCGGGGCAGTAACTGGCCGCGTTTTTCGAATTTGGCCTTGGCCTCATTGGCCTTGTCTAAGACCTTCTGTTCAACCTCGCGAAAGCCGGCAATGATCGCCAGCATGGCCTCGCGGTTTTGCCCGAAGGCGTCGCCGTGCACGTCAATTTCTGATTGGATAACCGGCATGCTGTTACTCCTGACCTTTGAGCACATCGGGCAAATAAGCCCGGTGAAAACCATTGTAGGACTGGCTGTTGGTGGCTTTGCCCAGGGTCCAGGCGCGCGTGCCTTGGGTGGCTGCGCCGTCGATGCGAATGGTATTGCCGCTGATGAAATTAGCCCCCGGACTGAGTAAAAACACTATTGCGGCGGCCACTTCCGACTCGCTGCCGATGCGTTGCAGCGGTACGTGGTCTTTCAGCGAGCGGATCATGTTTTTCATCGAGTCAGGGTAGGTGTCCATGCCACTGGAGGCGATCCAGCCGGGCGCCACCGCATTCACCCTGACGCCTGCGTAACCCCACTCGTAGGCGGCGGTTTTGGTGAAGTTCTCCATGCCGGCCCGCGCCGCGCCCGAGTGGCCCATGCCGGGCATGCCGCCCCACATGTCGGCGAGCATATTGACGATGCTGCCACCGTGTTTGCTCATGCTCTGGTTAAACACCTCGCGAGCGACCAGAAAACCGCCGACTAGATTGGTGCGGATCACCGTCTCGAAGCCTTTCTGGTTGATCGAGGCGAGTGGCGAGGGGTACTGACCGCCGGCGTTATTGACCAAGTGCTGGATTGGCCCGCGCTCGGCAATCACGGCGGCGACCATGGCCTTGACCGACTCTTCTTCGCGGATGTCGCAGACTTGAAAACTCACGCTGCCGCCGTCCTCGCGGATTTCTCCGGCGGCTTTCTCCAGCTTTTCCAGCTTACGCCCGACCAACACCACGTGGGCGCCGAGGGCCGCCAGTTCGTGCGCGGTGCAGCGACCGATGCCGCTGCCACCACCGGTGACCAGAATGGTTTGGCCGCTAAACAGGCCGGCTTTGAAGACTGAGTCGTAGATCATGGTTGTTTTGCTCCTCGTTACGCCTGCATCTATTCCGGTAGGAGCGAGCTTGCTGGCGATGCTTCTGCGTTGTGGCTGATCGCGAGCAAGCTCGCTCCTACAAACTGTCGGCCAGTGCCTTGGGCACCGGCACCGGGAACTCCAACAACTGCTGGGCGAAGGCCTTGCCCTGCGGGTCGATGCGAAGGCTGGCGATGCCGCCGCCGCCGAGGGCGTTTTCCAGCAGAAAATTCAGGCTGTGGCTGGCTGGTAAATACCAGCGGCTGACCTTGCCGCTTTGCGTATCCAATACATGGCTAAACCAGTGCGCCACAGCGCTTTCGGTCAGGGCGGCGGCGATCCACGGCAGGTACTCGGCGTGTCTGGCCATCACCCCGATATTGCTGTGGTTGCCCTTGTCGCCGGAGCGCGCCACGGCCAGTTTGATCAGCGGTACACAGGCATCGGCCAACCCTTGCGGCTGCGGCGCAGGCACATAGTGGGCGACTAGGCTCGGTTCGAACACGCCCACCTCGGGCAGGCTGACCGCGCTGCGCTGGCCGTCGAGCTCTACTTCTAGCTGGCAGTTGTGCTTGTCGGTGAGAAAGGAAAATAGCCGAATCACCGGGTACACGGTCGGCCGCCCGCCGACGATGCCGGTCAGGCCCGGCGCCATGCCGGTGGCGGCTTGGGCAATCTCGCGGGAGAACAGAATCAGTGCTTCTTTTTTGCTGTGGCGCACCGCTAGCTTGAGCACGATTTCGCGGCTGTCTTGGCGTTGGCCCTGAGCGCCGTAGGTGGCTTCGCTGCCCAGTAACTCGATATTGACCTCGGTGTAAGGCCCCCAGCCGCGAGCGATAAACAACTCATTGGTTTTATTGATGATCGCCTGACTCACCCGTTGCGCTTTTTTATGTGCGTCGATACCGGCAATCAAACAACTGGCGGTGCAGCGAAAACCGTCCGGGTAGGTGGCGCTGACCTTGTATTGGGCAGTGGGCGGCAGGCCGCGAGCACCCTTGAGTTCGACGCGATGTTCGCCGACCTGCGCCAGCTGTACCTGAGTGAAGTCGCAAATCACATCCGGCAGGTAATAGGCGCGTGGGTCGCCAATCTCGTAGAGCATCTGCTCGCCGACGGTAAAGGGCGTGACCAAACCGCCGGTGCCGGCCGGCTTGCTGACCACAAAGCTGCCATCGGCCTGCACTGCAATCAGCGGGAAGCCGATGTGTTCGTAGTCGGGCACTGTTTGCCAATCGGTAAAGTTGCCGCCGTTACACTGCGCGCCAC
This sequence comes from Pseudomonas sp., assembly GCA_044354115.1. Lineage (GTDB taxonomy): Bacteria > Pseudomonadota > Gammaproteobacteria > Pseudomonadales > Pseudomonadaceae > Aquipseudomonas. Next base: position 4,215 of record JBILAR010000104.1, read on the forward strand.
ATTCGATGATGTGCCCGGCCAGAGCCGCTTGCGCGAGCTTGTCGTAGTCGCTCCAGCGCCAGTTAAATTCGTGTACCAAGGCGGCGCTGACCACCGCGCTGTCGACCACTCGGCCGGTGATGACGATATCGGCGCCCAGTTCCAGCGCCGCGACTATGCCCGGCGCGCCGAGGTAGGCATTCACCGATACGCAGAAGGGCGGCAAGGCGCTGCCGTTGAACATCTCCAGGGTGCCGGCTTTGGCCAGCGCGCCCAGTTGTGGCTGCAAGTTGTCGCCATGCAGCACGGCAATTTTCAGCTGTACGCCGGCCTTGTCGCAGGCAGCGGCCAGCGCCTTGGCGCAGGCGCTGGGATTAACCCCGCCGGCGTTGCTGATTACCCGGATGTTTTTCCTGGCGATCTCGCCGAGCAGTGGCGTCAGCACCTCGATAAAGTCGCTGGCGTAGCCTTCATCGGGCTTCTTCATCCGTGCCCCGGCCATGATCGACATGGTCACTTCGGCCAAATAGTCGAACACCAAGTAATCCAGTTCGGCGCCTTGCACCAACTGCGCGGCGGCGGTGGAAGTGTCGCCCCAGAAGGCGGAGGCGCAACCGATACGTACTGTTTTGCTCATGGGCGTGGTCCGCAAGGCAATGAAGTGATGGATTTGAGATTACCAAGCAAGCGCTTGGTTGAAAAGCTTAAATTGCTAGTTTTCCCCAAGCGCTTGCTTGGTTGGCCTGCTAGGCATAAATTTAATCAACTATGACAAGCACTTGCCGTTCGTTTGGGGGTTAGCCCAGTGCGCCATTCAGTGTAGGTCGGTTAGGCAATGGGCAAGATTTTTGGAGTATCTAGGCGTGAATGAGCAAAAAGCCCAAGCGGTCATGCAGGCCTTGGTGGCCAGCGGGCAGGTCACCGACGGCCAGAGTGCGCGCGGTAAATTGCTGCAAGCGGCCGCGCATTTATTTCGCAGCAAAGGTTTTGACCGCACCACGGTGCGCGATCTGGCCAGCGCGGTGGGGATTCAGTCGGGGAGTATTTTTCATCACTTTAAAAGCAAGGACGAGATCCTGCGTTCGGTGATGGAAGAAACCATTATCTACAACACCGCCTTGATGCGCGCCGCCTTGGCCGATGCCGGCAATCAGCGCGAGCGGGTGCTGGCGCTGATTCGCTGTGAGTTGCAATCGATCATGGGCGGCACCGGCGAAGCCATGGCGGTTCTGGTGTATGAGTGGCGGGCCTTGTCACCCGAGGGGCAGGCGTACATCTTGGCGCTGCGCGACACCTACGAGCAGATTTGGCTGGACGTACTCGGCGAGGCCAAGGCCGCCGGTTACTTGCAAACCGAGGTGTTTATTGTGCGGCGCTTATTAGCCGGCGCGTTGTCGTGGACAACCACCTGGTTTCGTCAAGATGGCACCCTTAGCCTCGATCAGTTGGCCGAACAGGCGCTGCTTTTGTTGCTTAAAGAGGGTTGAAAAGCCAATTACTTTAAGGTGCTGGCCATACGCCATTATGCGTTGTGATGGGCTTCGCATACACTGGCGGTATTGAAGTAAGGCTGGAGTGTTTGTGTGGGTATTGTTCAACGGTTGTTCTGCGTGTTGCTCAGTTGCTTGGTCGGGCAATCGGTGCTGGCTGCGCAACTGATTAAAGTTGGCGCGTATAACTTCCCACCCTATGTGATTCAGGCTGAAAGCGAACACCCGCAAGGTTTGTTGCCCGATGTGCTGGCGGCCCTAAATCAGCAGCAGAGCGATTATCGCTTTGAGTTGGTGCCCACCTCGGTCACTCGTCGCTATCGTGATTTTCAAAACGCGCGTTTTGACATCATCTTGTTTGAATCCCCTGCTTGGGGTTGGCAGGGCATTCCCATGAGCACCCTCGACCTGCAGGTTGAAGATGCTGAGATCTACGTGGCCAAAGCCGAGCCCGGTCGCGGCCAAGAGTTCTTTACGCAGTTCAAAGGCAAGCGCTTAGCCCTGTACAGCGGCTATCACTATGGCTTTGCCAATTTTAATGCCGATCCTGAGTACTTAGCCCGTGAATACAATGCCAGGCTCAGCTATTCCCATGAGAGCAACTTGCTAATGGTGCAGCGTGAGCGGGCGGATATCACCATAGTGGCGCGCAGTTATTTGCATAGTTTTGAGAAGATGTTTCCCGAGCTGCGTGGGCAGTTTTTGCTCTCGAGCAAATCCGATCAAATTTACCGCCACGAGGCGCTGTTGCGTCCGCAAGCGCCCATCAGCAGCGCCACGCTTGGCGCCTTAGTGCAGCAGTTACGCAGCCAAGGCCAGCTGGATAAGTTGTTTGCCTACTACCAACTAACTCCGACAATGCCGCTCGCCAATCATTGAAACGGGGTTCTTGTGCTGTCTTGTGAGCCCCGCTTCGGCTAGCGTGGGTCGTCCTCTTTGGCATCTGCTTGAGCATTGCGGGCATGAATAAGCCGCAGTTGTTCGTCGGTTAAGGGCAGGGGTTTGGCGCTGTCGCGCAGCAATACCAAGCCGCTAACGATAGAGCCGAACGCCAGTAATATGATCAGCCAGGCGTACCAGGGCATGGGGTTCTCCAGTCGCTTGCGCGATGAGTTTAAGACCCTCTAACCATACGCCCGCAGTCGAACATACCGCCAGCGCTATAGTTCGGCGCGGCGCTAATGACTTATAGATAATCCAGCAAAATGTCGTGGTAGCGGGTCTTGCCTGATATCCCCGGAGTTTGCCGGATGGCGTCTAGGGCTTTTTGCAGTTCGGCAACCTGTGCGTCGCTGACCTCAAGGTTGAAGGCATACCAAAGCTGGCCTTCTTGCAGGAGGTAGACGCTTTCAAAATCATCGGGTTCAAGGCTAGCGTTGCGAATAAACCATTGCGCAACATTCTGATCGTAGGCCCATAAATCAATGCGCCCGGCTTGCAGCTGGTGCGCCAGCGCATCGCCATTTGCGGCAAGATTCAGCTGGCTGTCTTGCACGCCGAGACCGCGAACCAACTGTTCGGCAACATCATCACGAATACTGCCGATGCGTAAGTGCTGCAGATCTGCTGGCGAATTAATCCGCATGCCCCGTGATTTTTTTGCCAGCAGCACCACCCGATTGGTGGTGATGGGGCCGGCCCATTTAAAAAGTTTTTCCCGCTCGGGCGTGCGTGCGGTTGAGAACAGCACGTAGTTTGGCGTCTTGAGGGCGGTGCGATAACTGCGTGCCCAGGGCATCAGGCGGATTTGGCTGCGTTGTACTGGGGCTGTGGTTTGTTGGCTGGCCAAGATTAAAAGGTCGACGGCGATGCCGCGCAAAATATTGTTATCGCTAAAGTTGTACGGTGGGTAGGCCTCGGTAACGTAAGTCAGAGGTTGCTCCGCGGTAACTGCGCTGGCGCAACTGAGTAACATCAATAATAGGCCGAGGCGCGTGCAGTTGAGCATTGTTAGGCACCGTGCAGGGGATGGTTTGTGCGCCAAATAACTATAGTCGCAACGGCGCTGGCTCAGTATGACCATTGTGCTTGCGCGGTGGTTTATCTTGCCAATAAAAAGCTGCGGTGTCATATGACGGAAACTTGGCGCTGGTTCAATACGGTTCCAGTCTTAGTTCTTTGGATGGTTTATGAGCGCCGCCCCCGCACTCGCGCAGTTGCTTCGTGCTGTGCAGCCCTTATCGATTAATACCAGCATTAACGAGGTGGCCGACTGTTTCTTGCAGTCACTGAATAGTGGCTTCTTATCGCTGCCGTTGGTCAATGAGTTCGGCCAACCGGCCGGTTTGGTTAGCCGTTACGCGCTGCAAAATATCTTTATGCAGCGCTTTGGCCGTGATCTGTGGGGGGCGAAGGCGGTCAGCGAGGTGATGAACGCGCAGCCTTTGGTGGTCAGCCTAGACACCAGCCTGGAAGAGGCCGCCCGGCAGATTACCGCGCAGCTACAGTCGCCGATTCGCGATGATTTTATCTTGGTCGATGCCGCCGGGCAGTATTGCGGCTTGGGCACGGTGCTGGATTTACTCAAGGCCATGGAGCGTCGCGTGGGGCAGCGCAATAGGGTGCTGCGCCAGGCCTTGGTCGAGCTTAAAGAGTCGCAAGTGCAGTTGGTTCAGTCGGAGAAAATGGCCTCGCTCGGGCAGATGGTTGCCGGCGTCGCCCACGAGCTGAATACGCCGTTGGGTTACGTGACCAATAACGTTCAGTTGTTGCGCGAGCTGAGCTTGCCGTTGTTGGACTTGGCCAGCGCGCAGGCGGCCTTGGCCGACTGCTTGGCCGACCCAGGGTGCGATGAGCAGCGCTTAGCTGGGGCCTTACAAACAGCCGCGGCCAGCCGTGAGCAGGTCGCGCCGGAGCTGCTGGCCGATGACTTGCAACAGTTGTTTGCCGACACCGGTTATGGCCTTGGGCAGATTGCCGAGTTGGTGGTGGGCCTGAAAGATTTCGCGCGCCTCGACCGGGCGATGAGCGAGGCGGTTGACCTTAACGATTGCATTCGCAGCGCGCTGTTGATCGCCCGTAACAACATCAAAGACAAGGCCGAGGTGTTGCAGCAGTTGGGCGAGTTGCCGGCGGTGGTTTGCGCGCCGTCGCAGATCAATCAGGTGCTGCTCAATTTACTCAATAACGCCGCACAAGCCATCGACGGTTACGGTCGTATTCAGGTGAAAAGCTGGGCGCAAGACGAGCACGTACTGATCTCCATCGAGGACAGCGGGCGTGGGATGTCGGCGGCGGTGCTGCAGCGGATTTTCGATCCGTTCTTCACCACTAAACCTGTGGGGCAGGGTACCGGCTTAGGCTTGTCGATCAGTTTTAAAATCATTCAGGATCATGGCGGCACTATTCGTGCGGCCTCGGTGGAGGGGCGCGGTACGCGCTTCTTATTGCGTTTGCCGCTTAGGCAAACGGTCGAACTGCAAAGGAGCGCCTAAACGTGAGCGAGCGAATCCGCATTCTGTTCGTCGATGATGAAGAACGTATTTTGCGCAGTTTGGCCCTGCAGTTTCGCCGTGAGTATGAGGTGCTGACTGAGAGCGATCCGCAGCGTGCGCTGCAGCGACTAAAGACCGAGCAAGTGCATGTGCTGGTCAGCGATCAGCGGATGCCGGGCATGACCGGTGCTGAATTGCTGGCAGCCGCGCAGCTGATTGCCCCGCAAACCCTGCGCATCTTACTCACCGGTTATTCCGATTTAGATGCGGCGGTGGATGCACTGAACAATGGCGGCATTTTTCGCTATTTGACCAAGCCGTGGGACGCCCAAGAGATGGCCTTTACCTTGCGCCAAGCCGGTGAGTTGGCCTTGCGCCAGACACCACTGGTTGCGCCGTCGACGGCCTCAGTAGGGGTCTTGCCTGCCGCCGGATTAAATCTGCTGTTGCTCGACGATGACCCGCAAACGCTGGCGGTGGTGGCCGAGTTTTGCGTGGCGGGCGGCCATCGGCTACTGCGCGCCAGCAGCGTTGCCCACGCCTTGCAGGTGCTTAATCAAGACAGCATCGATTTGCTGGTCAGTGACCTGACGCTGGCGGGTGAGAGCACTGCGCCCCTGCTCAAAACCCTGGCGCGGGTGCACCCGCGCTTGCTCAGTTTGGTGGTGACGCCGTTTCAAGATACCCAAGCGTTGCTCAAGCTGATCAACGAGGCGCAGATCTTCCGTTACCTGCCTAAACCGATTCGCAAGGGTCTGTTTGATAAAGGCTTGCAGGCGGCGGCGGCACAGGCATTGCTGCTGCGCAGTCAGCCGGTTGAACGGGTGGTGCGCCTGCCAACGCCGCCGCGTGACGAGCGCGAACGGGAAAAGGTTGGCAGTTTGCTCGGTATGCTCGGGCGCTTGCGCGAGCGCCTAAGCGCCTGAACCTAAGTTGAGTGATAGGTGTGCAGTGGCTCGTTCGCCACTGGTCAGCTAAAGCACTTATAGGTTGTATGGGTACTATTCTTGAGTCTGTAAGAGTGCTCGGAGGTATGTCCCATGAATATCAAGCAAACCATGCTGGCGATTGCTGTTGCCAGTGCTCTCAGTAGTGCGTTGTCCATGCTGCCTAATGACTTCTCAGGTTCGTTTAGCGCTTATGCGCGTGATGGCGGAGGCAGTGGTGGTGGCAACGGTGGTGGTCATGGCGGAGGCAGTGGTGGTGGCAACGGTGGTGGTCATGGCGGAGGAAGTGGCGGCGGCAGCGGTGGTGGTCATGGAGGGGGAGGTGACGCTGGTCACAGCGGGGGCCACGCTGATGGTGCCGGTCACGATGCCGGTGATGATCATGGCGCTGATGGTGCCGGTCACGATGCCGGTGATGATCATGGCGCTGATGGTGCCGGTCACGATGCCGGTGATGATCATGGCGACGATGGTGCCGGTCACGATGTTGGTGATGATCATGGTGATGGAGCGGCTACCTAGGCAGCGGCACATACACTGGGCTTGTCAGGGCTGAGTAAGGCCACGGCCGTAGTCGGCACTACCCCAGCTGTGGAAAAGTCGAGCATGGGCTAACTAATGCCGCCGCGTCTTTGCGTCATGCTGCTGATCGCTAGGCACGGGTAAAGTGCTAGGCATAAAAAAGCCCGACTATTTAGTCGGGCTTTTGCCATCAGGCAATCCGGCCTTAATGAATGCGTGCAACCTCAGCGTCGAGCTGCTCAATGCAGGTTTTCATCTGCTGCCAGCATTGCTCTACCAGCGCCGGCAGGTCGTCCATGCTCAGGCCGCTGGTGGGGATCGGCTCGAGCGAGCGGATCATGATGGTGCCGCTGTTCCAGCGATTCAGTTGCATATGATTGACGTAACTGCTGGTGCATACCTGCACGATCGGCACGCCAGCGGCAATCGCCATCTGAAAAGCGCCTTTCTTAAACGGCAGCAAACCCTTGCCTAGGTTGCGCGTGCCTTCGGCAAACACCCAAATCGAGGTGTCTTTGTGCTGCAGGGTATCGGTGGTGGTGAGCATGGCTTGCTTGGCTTGTGCGGCGTTGCCACGGTCGATCAGCACGTTACCGGCTAACCAGAACAACTGGCCGAAAAAGGGCACCCATTTCAGGCTTTTTTTACCTAAACACACGGTGCGCTCAGGCACCACGCCACCGACCACGAACAGGTCGTAGTTGGATTGATGATTAGCAATAATCACCGCGCCACGCACATGATCGCGCAGGCTTTGGGCATCTTTGTGCACTTTTAAGCCCAAAATACGCATGGCTAGGCGTGAATACATCAGCGCGCACAGGCGGCTGTTATCGGGGTTAAACGGGCGGCATAGGCCCAATAAAATGCCGAGCACGCCGACAGCAATAAAATGCACGGTCAACAGCAGCATGCGCAGAGGGAAAAGCATCGTGAAGTCCGTCGCAGATTAGGGTCGTGCAGTGTACGGATGTGCACTACGTTGAGCAATTAAACAACTCTGCAGATTTCTGAGCGGTCACGGGCAATGCTGAGGTCTGGCGAGGGGGCATAAAAAACCCAGCGGTTCAGGCTGGGTTCTGGGTTTGCGCGGTTGGGTTATTCAGCTCAGCTCAGAGCGTGCTGTTTGT
>JBILAR010000171.1:0-4040 GCA_044354115.1 Pseudomonas sp.
TCCAGTAAGGCTTTGCGCACTTTCAGTTTGGTGTTCTTGTGCGCAGTCATGTTGATTTTTTTCATCTGCTGGGCCACGGCTTGGGCAGTGGCAAGCAGTGCTTCGGGTGCGACCAACTTGTCGAGGAAGCCGGCTTTCAGCGCGCCGGCTGGATCAAACATCTCGCCATTAATGACCGAGCGCTGGAAGGCCGATTTACGCAGGCGATCACGCGCCAGTTCGATACCGACGTGGTGCATGGTCATGCCGATCAGCACTTCGTTCAGGCCGATGCTGAAGGGGCCTTCAACGCCAATCCGATAGTCGGCAGACAGCAAGATAAAGGCGCCCTTGGCCACCGCATGGCCGCTGCACGCGACAATGATTGGGAATGGATGGGCCAGCATGCGACGGGCCAGCGTGGAGCCGGCAGCGACCAAATTAATGGCGTTTTCAGCGCTGGAGGTCATCACTTTTAAGTCGTAGCCTCCGGACAAAATCCCCGGCTGGCCGGTGATGATCACAATCGCGCGATCGGCTACGGCTTGGTCTAGGGCTGCGTTAAACGCGGCGATAACATCCGGGGAAATCGCGTTGACCTTGCCGTTGCTCAGGGTCAGGGTGGCGATGCCATCTTCGAGTTGGTAAGTAATCAGTTCGCTCATTGCAGGCTCCTTAGCGTGGTGTGGCGCAGACCTTACCGGCCTGTGTCTTGAAGGTAAAGAGTAGCGACGGATTGGCGGCTCTAAACCGCTACTCAAACCACTTAGTAACAGGCGTTGGTTGCCCCTTAGCGGCCACCTTTGCAGCATAACAATCTGAATAACCTGAAAAAACCTTTTGCCTTAAAGGCTTCGTTGGACTACATTAGCGCGCCTCGACAGACCCGCTTTGTCGAGTACGGTGAAGTGTCCGAGCGGCTTAAGGAGCACGCCTGGAAAGTGTGTATACGAGAAATCGTATCGAGAGTTCGAATCTCTCCTTCACCGCCATATAGAATTGCCTAAGACCCTGAAAACTAACAAGTTTTTGGGGTTTTTTGTTTCTGGGATTTGGCTGCTGTCGAAGAAGTGTCGAAAAGCGGATTGAAGGCCAAAGCATCCTGCAAGTGATCAGGCGCTAAATGCGCATAACGCATAGTCATAGCCAGTGACGAATGCCCAAGGATTTTTTGCAGTGTAAGGATGTTGCCCCCGTTGATGACGAAGTGACTGGCAAAGGTGTGCCGCAGCACATGAGTAGCTTGACCAGCGGGAAGCTTGATGGACGTCGTGACCAGCGTGCGACTGAAGGTCAGCATGCAATTGGAAAAAAGCCCATGGTGCTTGAAGTGATCGAGGAGTGAAGCCTCAAGAGACGGCGCGACTGGGATAGTTCGAATGCGCTTCGATTTAGTGTTTGCGAAGGTCACAGAACCATTGCGCACACGATCCGGCGTCAGACCTTGAGCCTCACCCCAACGAGCGCCGGTAGAAAGGCAGACACGCGCAACAAGGCCAATACCTGGAACGCCTTCACGCGCATCGAGCGCTTCAAGCAGTTCGGCAATCTGCTCAGTGGTCAGGAATGACAATGGCCGTTCTTGCAACCTTAAAGGCCGGACGAAGTGCAGCGGGTTCGCATAATCAATATCACCCAAGCGACACAGCTGGTTATAGACAGCCTTGAGATAACCGAGCCGGTTATTGGCAGTCTTTTGATGCACACCAGCAGAGAGCTGCAAATGCCGAACCTCACAGTAAAGGTTGGCGGTAAGAGACACAGCAACCGGGTCACCAAGCTCGCGAGCAAGAGCAAGCAAAATCAGCCTAACCCTAGCGCCATCCGTGAGCGTGTGACCGTGCAGCTGATGATAGCGGTCAATCAACTCAGACAGCTTGCGACGATCCTTAGGCTTAGGCGACCAGTCACGAGACTCTATGCACTTGGTTCGACAAGTCGCCTCGAATCGCAAAGCCTCCCCCTTGGTCTTTAGCGTTTTGCGGTAACGCTTACCCTTGACCGGCTCAATATCGACTTTCCAGCGCCCGTCCGGCAGTTGTTCAATGGCCATTAAATAGCGCGCCCCCATCTTATGGTGCGTTCCTGCAGCAGATCCTTGATGTGCTGGTAAATGCCGTTTTCAGTCTTTCCCTTGGCCGCGTAGTGGTCGCGGATCACTGGCCAGCAATCCCATTCCTTGAGGCTGGCGAATGCCTTTTTTGCGCCAACGCGCTCCCGTGCCAACAGGCTGACCATGTTGCCAATGAACAGATCCACGTTCTTACCGCTAAAGCCCGTAGCGGTCTTGTAGTGGCGTTTGTAGGTGGTGTGATCGATCAGCGAAACCACCGGCAAAGAAACCCGCACATCTTGACTAATCAGCGTCCAAAACGGGTTGTACATGCCCGGACGATCTAGCAGCCGGAAAGCCTCACAGCCATAACGCCACAGACCGTCAAGGTGCGGCACAAGGGCTGCGTAGGTATGACCGCCGATGGCTTGGCCGGTGTGGACGTTCAGAGAGCCGAGGCTAAATTGCTGGACGATGGAGTGATGAAAGCGCAGCTCTATGCGGGTCACAGGCTTGGCAGCGTCATAGTTGCCTTCGTCCGCGTCATCGAACGGGTTATCAGTGGTGCGCCAAACCTTTTCCCAATAATCGAGCTTGTCCGTCGCTCGGGCTTGTTCGGTCTTGTTGTAGATACAGATTTGCAGACCACTGGCCGAACCAAACATCGAAGTTTCGCCCCGATTGTAGGTTGAACACTTAGTCGCCCATTCCACCTCACTGATGCCGTTGACGCTGCGCTGCGTTCTTGCCCGGCAGTGCATACGCGCTGCAATATCCTCGGGAGGCGTCCAGTTCTGCACGTCTAACGCCAGATGCACCGCGCATTGGTTGCGTTCCATGGACGACAGGACAGCCGTGGCAAAGGTATCCATGAGCTGTTGTAGCTCGCCATGGGAGCGGCATTCGATGGCGTGAGGTGACACCTCGATTTTCAGGTGTGGGCCGAGCGAGTCTGACTTTGCGTTGAAGTTTTTGATCAACAGGATGATGCCCAAATCGGCATTTTGCAGTTTGTACTGATAGCCAGAGTCACGGCCTACACGTCCCTTGTGCCAGATGACCTCAGCAAACTCGACGTAACCCTGTTCTTCGAACATTGGCAGCACGTCAGGGCGCAACACGCCCCGGTAGTGTTGGCGTACGGTATCGACGCCACAACGCAAAATCCGCACGTCTGACAGGTCGGTAAGCTTGACCGTCAAAGGATCAAGAAAAAGCCGGCTTTGAGCATTTTCCTCAAAGGTTAAAGGCTCAACACGCAGTTGATGTTTTGGCTTTGCCATCTTGAAAACTCCTTAATGCAGAACAATGCGGGTGTTTTTAACCTTTTGTATGACGTGTTACAGGGACGTCATGTGGCGGGCTTCGCAGGCGCTCGCGTGCTCGCGCACTTGCGACAAGCCCGCCTACATGCCGGCCGTTAGGCGGCTGAACCACCAGTAATCGGTGATAAACATGCCGAGCAGGAAGCCCAGCGCGAATGTTGCGCAGAATAGGTTTTTGATCATTTGCGCCACGGCCTCGATGAGTATTCAGAATCAGGAATGACCACCACTTCTAAGCCCTGTCTTGCCGGCTCTTGCTGCTGGGTATTGATGGGCGCGCGCTCGGTGTTGCTGCCGTCGAGGTTTTGCGCATTGCGATCAGCAATGGCCGCATCAAAGCTGCCGTACTCGACCGCGTTTTTGCAGAAGGCGAAGGTGGTTTTGTGCCATGTGCCTTGCTGGGTGAAGCATTCGCAGATATAGGATTTTTCGCCGGCCGCGATCACCCGATAACGCTTGGCGTTGCGCTCGATATAGTTGGGGTCGCTGGAAATCATGCACGACAGGCGCGGGTAGGTTTTCGGCTTGGTCAGACTGTCGTACAGCGGCGCAGAGCTGGGCAGATCAGGTATGCGCGGAACTCTGATTTCGACGTATTCGGCGGCCGTGAGTATTTTGCTTTTAGTGCCGCCCTCGCCGGAGGGCACGACGCTTGGCAACATGCCCGCCGCACCGCTGGCGGC